>CAZKZS010000267.1:0-7134 GCA_964557285.1 uncultured Anaerolineae bacterium
GCCCTGATACCGCCTGTTGGCGCTCAGGAAATCCCGCCTGAGGTTCGGCTGGAAGGGCTGGATATGCTCTGGCAGCAGTATAATCGGTGTTCCGCGACTGCGCTGTACATCCAGCTTTCTTACTATGATTATGCGGGGAGTGCGACGGATATTGTACGCTGGCTGAATCCCTATGAGGAGGATTACAGCGTGCGGCTGGAGGAGATGATTCGGTTTGCTGAAACGCAGGGGTTACGCGGAATCGCCCGCACGGGCGGCACGCGCGACCTGATGCAGCGTTTAGTCGCGGGGGGATTTCCGGTGCTGGTGGAAAATGCCTACTGGCATCGGAATGACAATGATGATTGGATGAGTCATAACCGGATTCTGATGGGCTACGACGGCGGCTCATTCTATTTTTATGACCCCCTCCTGGGGCCGGGGGATGACCATCGGGGGTATGGGATTCGGTATGAGGAATTTGATAGCCGTTGGCGCGATTTCAACCGCGATTATCTGGTGATTTACCGCCCTGAGGACGAAGCCCGTTTGCAGGCCATTTTAGGCGAACACTGGGACGTTGCGGTGAACGCCGCCCGCACCCTTGAGCAGGCACAGGCCGAAGTGACCAGCCACGCTGATGCCTTCAGTTATTACAATCTGGGGTCGGCACAGGTGGCGCTGGGAGATTATGCGGCGGCGGCACAGTCGTTTGACCAGGCGCGGGCGCTGGGGCTGCCCTGGCGCATGTTCTGGTATCGGTTTGAGATTTTTGAAGCCTATTTGCAGGTCGGGCGCTATGAGGATGTCATCGCGCTGGTGTACCGCACGCTGGAAAACAGCACGCAGATTCAGGAAATGTATTATTACATTGGCCGGGCGTATGAGGGGCAGGGAAATACGGAACGCGCCCTTGCCAATTATTACGCGGCGCTGGCACGGAACGCGAATTATCCTGAAGCGCAGGCGGCGATTGATGCGCTGGGGGCGTGAGGCGGTTTTTCTTCCCTCACCCTAAATCCCTCTCCCAGAAACGGGAGAGGGACTTACATGGGCGGGTATCGTCCCCGCCCCTACGCTCTCATGGGTTTTTGTGGGCGGGTGACGCTGCGGGCGGGTATCGCTGCGCTTGTCCCCGCCCCTACTGGGATACCCAGATGGTTTCTTCGACGCCGGCACGCGCATTTTCGACCCGCGCCAGCACAAACAGCCAGTCGGACAGCCGATTCAAGTACATCAGCACATAGGGATTCACATCTTCTTTGAGGGTGACAGTCCAGCGTTCGGCACGGCGGCAGACGGTACGCGCCTGATGCAAAAAGGCAGCGGCCTGTGTTCCCCCCGGCAGGATAAAATTTTTCAGGGGCGGGAGTTCTTCTTCAAAGGTATCAATATCCTGTTCCAGCCGTTCGGTAAATTTGCTGTCCAGCCGATGAATCCATTCGGGGGAAGAGTCCAGAGGGGTGGCTAAATCCGACCCTACAGTAAACAATTCACGCTGGATGCGCCGCATGTGGTCGGCTAAATCGGGGTGAATATTGGAGGCCAGCGCCAGCCCGATAATCGTATTAAGTTCGTCCACTGTCCCGTAAGCGTGCAGGCGTACATGGTCTTTAGCGACTCGCCCGCCCGCGAATAAACTGGTTTCTCCGGTGTCTCCGGTTCTGGTGTAAATTTTCATCGGTTTCCTCTATTTGATGACTGGCAGGGACACGTAAAAGGTCGTGCCGTGACGGGGTTCACTTTCCAGCCAGATTTTGCCATTATGTTCCTCCACAATCGCTTTGGATAGGCTCAAACCCATGCCCATACCCGCGACTCGCTCTGTCCCCGACGCTTCGACGCGATAAAAACGCTCAAAAACCCGCGCCTGATGTTCGGCAGGAATCCCGATGCCCGTATCGCTGACCGACAGCAGGACATGGCTGCTATCCAAACGGAGGCAGACGTTAATTTTGCCTTCGGGCGGGGTGTATTTGATGGCATTGTCTACCAGATTGCTGATGGTTTCCTGCAAACGTTCTACATCGCCGGAAATGGAAGGGAAGGTGTCGGGGATGTCTATTTCCAGCGTGACCTGCTTGCTGGCGGCCAGGGGTTTGTGTTCCGCCACGACCAGCCGTACTACCTGAGATAAATCCACCTGCTCAAAACGGGCAGAACGATTTTGAATCCGTTGACGGTTGAGAATCCGCTTAATCAGGCGTTCCATGCGGTCTAACTGTTCACGGATGACCTGAATATCGTATCCCATTTCATCGGTTAAATGAGCGCTGCCCAGTTCTTCCAGTTCTTCGAGATGCACCATCGCGCCCATGAGGGGATTTTTTAGCTGGTGGGTCATCAGTTCAATCATCTGACGCTGCAAGCGATCCAGTTCTTTCAGGCTGGTGACATCATTTAAAACGGCTACCCACCCCGGTTCGGGCTGCTGCATCCGGGTGATATGGCACAGGTAAATTTTGCCTTCAATTTCCAGTTCGTAAACGTGCGAATGGACTTCTTTCAGGTCTTTAAAAAGCTGGCGGATATTCTGTGGCAGATAAGTTTGCGGCACTAAATTCCGCAAATTCTGATGGGTGATTTCGCGGTCACAGTCTCCCAGCAGCAGACAGGCAGCATTGTTAGCAAAAATGATTTCCAGCCGTTTGTTGAGGGCAATCACCGGATTGTTGGTGCTGAATAAAACGGCTTCGAGTTGATTTTTAGCGGCTTCAAGCTGCGTCGTCAGGCCGCGCTGCTGCTGGAATAGGAGCGCGTTTACGATAGCAACGGCGGCCTGCGGCGCAAGTAGATTCAAGACCTGAATATCTTCTTCGTCAAAAAGGCGGCCTTCTGCACCGGAAATAACCAGCAGCACGCCGACCACTTCCACATCAAAAATAAGCGGCATCCCGACCACCGCGCCAAAACGTTCCAGCGCAAAGGCCGTATCCGGGACCCCTTTCCAGTCACGGCGGTAGTCGTTGACCATGTAGGGCTTACGTTCGGTCGCCACTTTGCCCGCCAAGCCTTCATGTAAGCCCAGACGCTCCCCCACAAACACATCTAAAAAATTGTACTGGGCGGAAAGAATCAGCATGTCATCCTGTTCGCCGCCGCGTAAAAACACCAGACTGGCATCGGCTCGCAGCAGGCTGGTGGCCTGGGCTGCGATCGTTTGAAGCGCGTTTTGCAGTTCGACGCGGCTGGTAATAACCAGTCCCACATCCCGCACGACTTCAATCTGGCGGGTTTTGCCCGTTAGCGGCTGGATAATCTGGTACTGGACGATCGCAAAGGCCATGATAAAGGTCGCTACTGCGCCAGCATCTTCGGCCACGCCCAGGGTTCGCAGCCGCAAACTGAATAGGGCAGCTAGCTGCCCCAGGCAGAACAGCATCATGCCAAAAATCAGCGACGCCCGTTGAATTTTGCGAAAACGCTGCCACGCGACGCCCAGGGTAATTAAATTGAGGGTGGTAAATAGTAGGGTGCTGGCGGGGGTAAAACTGTATTGCAGCGCTCCTGAGGTCGTGACCACATAATTGGTGGGGGCTTCAAGCACATAAATCATCAGGTGAAATAAAAAAAGCAGGGCAATGCTGCTCAACCCTATGACTTGAAACATCCGGCTGCGGTTGCCGGTCAGGACGGTGACATACAGATACAGGGCAAGAGAAGAACTGGTAAATCCGATTTCTAAAAGCCGCAGCCCCATACGGATAAATACGGGGTCGCGGCCTGTGATTTCTGAGGCGCTTTCCAGACCCGCCAGCGCCGCCGCCCGTCCCAGCAGCGAACCGGATGCCCATGTCACCATCATGAGCAAAAACCATGCAAAATAACGATTCGTCAGGCGGCGGGAATCATGCCACAGGATGATAATTAACAGCCCTAACGCAATCGTCAGCGTAAGGCCGTTTAAAATCAGGGCGATAGTAATCGAAGTCAGCATGACTCGCTTAACTACCGACCTGCTTTTCAAACCGATACCCTACGCGGTGTTCGGTTTGAATGTAGGTGGGGTTGGCTGCGTCCGGCTCAATTTTACGGCGCAACTGACTGACGTAGACGCGGGGATAATAAACATCATCCACATATTCCCGCCCCCAGACCTGCTCCAGGAGTTCACGCTGCGGCACAACCCGTCCGGCATTTTCCAGCAGCACCATGAGCAGTTTAAATTCGGTTGGGGTCAGGTGAATTTTATGGCCTTCTACATAAACATGGCGGCGCTGCGGGTCAACCACCAGATACCCATCGTTGTACCCACTGTCCGCGTCGGAGGTGGACATCTGAGCGCGGCGCAGCAGGGCCTGAATCCGCGCCACAAATTCATTCAGCCGGACGGGTTTAATCAAATATTCATCCGCACCCGCGTTTAACCCTTCAATCACATCTTCTTCCGTGATGGCTTTGGCGCTGAGCATCATAATCGGGGTTTCGGCAACTTCCCGGATGCGCTGGCAAACGGTTAATCCGTCCATTTCGGGCATTTTATAATCCAGCACCACCACGTCAGGCCGTTCGGAGTGGAACGCCCGCAGCCCTTCCAGCCCATTCGAGGCCAGGACAACGGTAAATCCTTCCCGCCGGAGTTTGCGGCCTAACGCCTCACGGATTGGCTGTTCATCATCCACAATTAAAACTTTCATGGGACCCCATATCAAATTAACTATGCGCTGCTGTAATTATATGCCGATTCGCTGTCAGGTAAGCATTGACTTGGGCAGTGGCTAATCGGCTTGTACGATAGTTCGCTGTTCAGTACACTCGATTGTAAAAGAAGAATGTTTCGCCGAAGAAAAGGATTTGGTTATGAAATCTACACCGCGCCTGTTGTGGGCGCTGCTCATGATATTCCTTCTGGCGGCCTGCGGAGGAGGAGATGGGGAGGAGGACAACAATCCGACCCCGCCGCCGCAAGTGACCCGCACGATTACGCCTGTGGTGGGGGGCGGCAATACTCCGACGCCACTGCCCACGGCTCAGGGGTTTGTACCTTCCACCACCCCCTTACAGTCCAATACCTCTGTCGCCCCGACTCGGGTCGGGGTTGTGCCAACGCCGTTAGCCACTTCCTCCTTCCCGAACGCAATCGGGATTACGAGTCCGGCTTCCGGTGCGACGATTCGGGGGAATATGGCGATTTTTGGTAGCGCCAGCCATCCCCAGTTTGTACAGTACGCACTGGAATATGGCCCGGACCCGAACCCGTCCGGTCTGTGGTATCCCATTACGACCATCCCGATTACTTCTATTGTCTTAAATAACGCGCTTGGGGTGTGGAATACGGCGGCAGTACGGGACGGCAGTTATCAGATTCGGCTGCATGTGTGGCTGAGCGACGGGCGGCAGGATTTCCGCACGGTAACGAATATTCAGGTTCGCAACGCCGCGCCGACACAGCCTGCCGCCAATAACCCGCCCCTGCTTGCCCCTATTACCAGTGTGAAATTGATTCGGGGGACATCCACCACGATCGCGCTTGGTATGAGCGACGTGGATAATGACCCCCTCACCTATGTGGCACAGGTTTCCAATCCGGCGCTGGTTACGGTGACTCCTTCCGGCTCATCGGCCATCACGGTGAACGGCATCAGCGCGGGGTCAGCAACGGTGTTTGTGACGGTCAGCGACGGGCGCGGCGGTTCAGCGTCCCAGGCATTTACGGTGACGGTAGAAAATCCGCCTACCACCAATAACCCGCCCAGCATTACTCCGATTGCTTCCCAGACTTTAAACACCGGAACGTCGGTCAGCATCAACGTCACTGCGACTGATCCTGACGCCGGCGATACGATTTCTCTGAGGGTTGCCAGCGCGGACACAAGCATTGTGAATGCGTCTATGAACGGCACAACGATGGTGCTGACGGGCGCAAAACAGGGAACGGCCAGCGTCACGGTTACGGCTACGGATTCTAAGGGACTGGCAACAGCTTTCTCGTTTTCAGTAACAGTAACGAATCCGGCGCAAAACAACAGGCCACCTTCGTTTAACGCGGTGGGCAGCCAGACTCTGGACAAGGGAGCGCTGCTGGATGTCGATTTTGTGGTGACTGACCCGGATAACGACCCCTTAACGCTCAGCGCGACCAGCAGCAACAACGGCGTGGTCACGGCGCTGGTGGTGGATAACAACACGATTCGCTTAAACGGGGTGGCCGAAGGCAGCGCCAATATCACAATTTCCGCCGCCGATGGACGCGGTGGTACTTCTAACACGGTGTTTGCCGTGACAGTCAGACCAGTGCAGAAACCCAATACCCCGCCGACTCTGAATGATATTCAGGGGCAAACAATGAATGTGGGCGACCAGATTAATGTCAACGTCACAACATCGGACGCCGACGGGGATACGGTGACGATTGCCGCTTCTGCCGCGCCGCAGGGGATTGTGACCGTCACGAGCAACGGAACAAATCAACTTACCATCAAGGGCGACGCTCAAGGAACGGCACAGGTCACGGTGACGGCCAGCGATGGCAAGGATAACACTTCCAAAACGTTTAACGTGACGGTCAACCAGACCGTGACCAATAACCCGCCCACGATTGCTCCGATTGGCGACCAGACCTTAACGGTCGGGCAAACGCTGAATATAAGCGTGATTACCAGCGACCCGGACGGCGATACGGTTTCCATGTCGGCGGACATTGCAGATTCTAACGTTGCCAGCATCAGCGACAACGGCACGGATACGATTACGCTGGTCGGAAATGCTGCCGGAACGACTCAGGTGACGGTCACGGCGGACGATGGCACAGACGACACGCAGGTGACGTTTAATGTCACGGTTAACCCGCCAACCAATAACCCACCCACGATTGACTCCATTCCTGACCAGACGCTGGATGTGGGTCAAACGCTGGATGTGACGGTCACGACCAACGACCCGGACGGGGACAGCATAACCCTTTCAGCGACTGCTGCCGATGGCAGCATCGTGACGGTGACGGATAATGATGTGAATCTGGTCAGGCTGACGGGAAATACTCAGGGCAGTACGCAGGTGACGGTCAGCGCCAGTGATGGCACGGATTCGGTGCAAACCACGTTTAACGTGACGGTGAATCAGCCGTTTGTGAATACGCCCCCCACGATTAACCCCGTAGGTGATCAGGTGTTGGACGTGGGTCAAACGCTGGATGTGACAGTCACAACCAGCGAC
>CAZKZS010000268.1:0-7098 GCA_964557285.1 uncultured Anaerolineae bacterium
GCCGGAGGTGCTTTTATCAATCTGATTCGTGGGATGAGGAGACGCCGTTTGTGAGCGCGGATACACTGGATGTCGTCGCGGGGGTGGTTTCGCTGGCGCTGACTTTGATGGTGTTGAGTTATTTATTGGGGGACAACCCGCTTTATCGGCTGGCAGTGCATATTCTGGTCGGAACAACCGCCGGATATGTGGTTGTGGTGGCGTTTGAAAGTGTGATTCTGCCCTGGCTGGATGTCACCCTTCTGGATGATGACGCCGATGAAACCCTGCGGGCGCTCGGGATTATCCCTTTTATGCTGATGCTGGCGCTGCTGGTCAAAAATTCACCCCGCTATAATTTGCTGCGGCGGCTTGGCAATCTGGGAATCGCTTTTCTGGTGGGGGTCGGGACGGCGGTTGCGCTGGTTGGTGCGATTTCCGGCACAATTGTTCCCCTCACCCGTGACGCGGGGCTGGCATTTGAAAATCATGAGGCTTTTAATGCTGCTGTCATGACGGTTGGCACAATCAGCACCCTGGTGTATTTTCAATATTTAGCCAGACGCCGTGTTGATGGGGTTATTACGCGCACGCTGCCCATGCGGGTTCTGGCAGGGATAGGGCAGTTGATTGTGGCGATTACGTTTGGGGCTATTTATGCAAGTGCTTTACTCACCAGCCTGCATGTTTTTGATGCGGTGATTAGCAAACAGTTAACCTTCTTGCTAGAACAAATCGGGTAATTTTACATGGAATCTTATCTTTACGCCGATTTTGGAATCGCGCACACCCGCACGCTGCTGATTGATGTAGTGGAAGGGCAGTATCGTTTTGTGTCCGGTACGATGACCCGTACCACTGTTGCTCCTCCCATGGAGGATGTGACCCAGGGACTGGAACGCAATCTCGACCATCTTCAGGCTATTACGGGACGGGCATTTTTAGGGCAGGGGGATGAGGCGGGTTTTCTGGATCATTTGATTTTAACCGCCAGCAGCGCCGGACGGCCTCTACGGGCGGTACTGGTTGGGCTGATGAATGATATTAGCCTGGTAAGCGCCCACCGCGCCCTCACCGGAACGTACATTGATGTCATTGAAACCCTCAGCCTGGTTGATAGTTTTACGGAGGAACAGCGCATTAACCGGATTCTGCACCAGCATCCCGACCTGATTTTTATTGCGGGCGGGACAAACTTCGGGAATGAAGAATCGGTGCGGACTCTGGTACGGCTGGTCGAGTTGGCCGTGAAACTTTTACCCGCCGGCAACCGCCCTATTGTACTTTACGCAGGTAATGAAGCCCTGCGCGGGTGGGTCAAAAAACGCTTAAATGACGAGTGTGCGCTGTTTATTGCCGATAACATCCGGCCGGAACTGGGCGAAGAATCGCTGACTTCTGCCCGGCTGATGCTCACCCAGGTCTTTGACGATTTTATAAAAAAACAGGCGGGCGGATTCCGACAGCTTTCGCCCTACAGTAAATTTGGTATTGTCCCCACGGCTCAGAGTGCAGCGAATCTCGTGCGTTATTTTGACAGTCTGGAAGAAGGCCGAGGGGTGCTGTATCTGGATATAGGCAGCGGCACCAGTACCCTGCTGGCGAGTCGCGGCGGCAACGCAACGGCGGATATTCGCAGCACATTGGGGTTAGGACACAGTATTCTTTCTGTGCTTGATCTGATTGACTGGCGCGATGTAGAACGCTGGCTGCCCTTCAGCTTTTCGCTGGATCAGTTGAAAGAATGGGTGCATAACAAAGCCCTCTCGCCCCTCTCTATTCCACAAACGTTCCGTGATTTGTTCATTGAACATGCTATCACCCGCGAAATTGCCCGGGTGATGATGGCCGAAGCCCGCGAAGAATGGAAATCCCTGGGCGGAAACGTAACCCGGTTTTCGCCTGTCATTGTTGGCGGGGCGGTTTTTAATGCCCATCTTTCGCCGGGGCTGGCCGCGCTGCTGATTCTGGACTCGCTGCAAAATGAAGGGGTGTTTGATATTTTGCTCGATCCCTATGGTCTGGCCTCTGCGCTTGGAGTGATCGGGTACACAAATCCTCTGGCTGTGGTGCAGGTGGTCGAAAACGGAGGATTTGTCAATCTGGGGCGAGCATACTGTCCGGTAGGGCGGGCTGGCCCGCGTGGAAAAGCAAAAATTAAACTGACGGTGGACGGTGTAACCACCAAAAAACAGGTAGCACCGGGGGAAATCTGGCTGCCGAAGGTAATGCCGGGAAAATGGGTTGAGGTCGATATTCGGCTGCCGCGCGGCATGTCCATGAATGGCAGGCGGCGGTTGAAAGAACGGATTCGCGTTGGCACAGCCGGACTCATTTTTGATATGCGCGGGCGGCCTGTGCGTCTGCCCTCAGGCCGTCGGCGTAAGCAGGCGGTTGCCGACTGGTTTACCACGGTCACAGGGCTGGCGGTAGATTTGGAGGCGCTTGAATCCACTGATATGCAGGAAGCGCCAGATGTGGCCGCCATGCTTGGGGCGGCTTCCAGTACCCTGACTGAGGATGATTTCCCCAACTACAACCGTCTGCCCGATGCACCCCCCGCACCCGATATTCAGGCGCTTTTAGTAAGCCAGGCGGAGGAAGAAGTCGAAGACGCTGTAGACGACCTCGCTAGGGAGTTGGGCTTGCGATGAACTTTTACCCTTCACACCGCATTTTGTTGGAAGATACCCGTATTGTTCGCAAACATACCCTGCCCCCCGGGATGGTCGGAGATGTGTTGATTGAAGAAGGGGAAATCGCACCTGCTAAACATCTGCTGGTGGCCGGAACACGCCCCTCGGATTATCAGATTATTGATATTGCCGGGCCGCTTAAATTTGACCCGGAAGATGACGACAAACTTAAACAGGCGTTGGCGGTAGAAATTGGACAGCCGTTGGAAGCGGGAACGCCATTGGTCAACAGCCGCCGCTACCGCCGCCGAGTGCCTAAAGCGCCTGCCGATTCGGTTGTGCTGCTGGCGGAACACGGGCATGTCATTTTGCAGGTGAACCCGGAAATTGTGGAGGTTCACGCCGCATTTCGGGGAATGGTAACGGCGGTAGAACCCCGTCGGGGCGTTACGCTGGAAGCCCAGGGAATGCAGCTTCAGTGTGCCTGGGGAAATGGGCGGCTGGCAACGGCCAGTTTTGAATTTGAACCCGGATTGCAGTACAGCCCTATCAGAACGGGCAGCCTGAATGATTTGCTTGGGGAGGACATGACCCTTTCCCCATATCGCGGCAAGGTGGTCATTTTACTCAGACCGCTTAATGAAGTTGACCTTGTGGTGGTTGAGCAGCAGGAACTGGCCGGACTGGTCGCGCCCTGCGCTCCGGTAGACTTGCGCGAAAAAGCAATGCGGCTTAAAGTGCCTGTTATATTGACAGAGGGCTTTGGCTATCAAAACCCAACCATGCGGTTATATGAGCTTTTGTTAGGAAAACGCGGGAATCAGGCTGTTTTTGATGCAGTTCTTCCCGACTTGCGTCATAATACACGGCCAGAGATTATTGTTCCTGTGGGGCTGTCGCGTCCAGACAAACAGCGCCCTCAGGTGACAAAACCACTGGAAGTAGGCACGCTGGTTCATATTCGCCGCGCGCCGTATGCAGGGCGGCTCGGTGAAATTACCCAGCTTCCTGAACTGCCAGTAACGATTGAAAATGGCTTAAGAATACCCTGCGCCCATGTCAAACTAGAGTCCGGTGAACGAGTGATTGTGCCACTCGCCAACCTGGATAGTATAGGCGCGTGATAGTAGTAAGGTCAGTCACAGGGGTGACTGCCGAGGTTAGGGGAGGATTTAGTGTCCAGTAACGATTTCGAGAACTTCTTTCCTGATGACGAGGACGATATTTTTGGTGGCTCGGATTTAGATAACCTGGAAGAATTAGAGCCGGGTTTGCTGGAAGATAGAGAAGATGATTTTAGCGAACCTGAAGAAGAAGGCGGCGTCAGCACCAGGTTTAAAGTGATGATTGCGCTGATGGCAGCCGTTTTCCTGGGGTTGGTAGGGGTCATTGCCTTCGTATTGATTAACAGTGAGGAAGGACTTTCTCCCAGCGCACAAACGGCAACCGCGATTTCATCCACCAACCAGGCCGTAGAAACCAGTGTTGCTGCCTCTGAAACCGCCATTTCAGTTCAGGAAACCGGAGTCGCGCTGACTGAAACCTCGGTTGCTGGAACAAAAGTGGCTGAGGAAATTGTCCGCACCACCCAGACGCAAAGCGCCCTGAATACTCAGGTGGCATTTGAGGAAACCAAATCCGCGCTGGATGCAACGGCGACTCAATTTCAGGTAGCAGCTATGCTTACGGCGTCGGCGGTGACACCTACCCCGCCTACTTTTACTGTCGTCATCCGGGACCCGCTTGCTAACAATGCGCCGGCGGCGAACGTCCCTGTGTGCATTTTTATTGATGATGGGGATGGGGTATTTAATCCCGCGCCGGGGACAACTTCTTCCTGCCTGCCTGCTGAAGCAAATTCGTCCTCCCTCTCGGCCCCTTCGCCCACCTCGCCGCTTAGCGGCCCTACTCAAACGGGTGAAAATCCGATTTTCCAGGCTTCTACGGCTCAGGCAGCGATGACCGCTACGGCGAGTGCAGGTGGCGGTGTGACAGGCGGCTCTACAGCTCAGGCCACCTTAAATCCGATTTTCCAGACTTCTACGGCTGTGGCCGGAGGCAATCAGCAGATTGTACCGCCCGCCGGAACACCTGCCTCCATCCCTGCAACCGCGACCCGTCAAGCTCCTGTGATTCCGGCAACACCAACGTCAGAAGCCGGAGGTTCAGGATATAGCGATGGATTTGCGCTGTATTTGCAGCCCGTAGGTCGCTCTTTCTCCGACCCGGATGATGGCCGCGAAGTGGCACAGGGCGACGGCGGCGATGAACAGGTCAACCCCGGTCAGGTATTTTATACCAATGAACAGGGGCAGCTTGTCATTACAGGGCTTCCTCCTGGACGGTACTGGGTCAAAATTGCGGACAGAATCGTGAACTTTGAAGTCACAACTGACGCGCAGCTTCTTACATTGGATACAGGAACGGGTGAGCCGATTGAACTGCTTATCGAAGGCGCGTCCCAGCCTGTGGGTGGAACCGGGGGACAAACCCTTATTCCTTCCCCAACTACAGAGGTGATTAATCCTATTCTTGCCACCCAGAGCGCCGCTGGAACACAAACCGCGATAGCAGGCGGTGGGGTCGTCGTTCAGGATACACCTACCCCCATTGCTACCGAACTTGAGGACGCGGGTCTGTTTAGCGGGGACAGCAGCGAAGTCACCAGCACCGACCTGCTGATTTTAGGGCTGGCTGGCATGGTACTGGTCGGCGTGGTAATGGCAGCGCGTCGTTTGCGGGCTGCTGCCTAAAAAACACTCCCTTAATCTCCTCCCCACCCTCTTGAAGCTAAGAGGGTGGGGTTCTGATTCCTCATCGAATTTTCCCCTCTCTCTTGATATGATGTTGAGCGCGTGGAAATCAACAGGAGTTTGAGAGTCATGTCCAAATTACAGGCCAGAACCCCCCGGGGGATGCGCGACTTTTTGCCTGCCGATATGCACAAACGGGAATACGTACTGAACACCGTGCGGCAGGTATTTGAATCCTTCGGGTTTGAACCCATTTATACCCCCGTGCTGGAATTACAAAGCACCCTGACGGGGAAATATGGCGAAGATGCAGAACAGTTGATTTACCACGCCCGGCACAGCGAAGGCAAAGAAGAACTTGCCCTACGGTATGATTTAACCGTGCCGTTGAGCCGCTTTTTTGCCGAACACGAAAGCAGCCTTCCGCTTCCCTTCAGGCGCTATCATATTGCCCCCGTCTGGCGCGGCGAACGGCCGGGACGCGGCCGCTACCGGGAATTTTTCCAGTGTGACGCGGATATTGTGGGGATTCGTACCATGAACGCGGACGCTGAATGTGTCAGTCTGGTGGATGCCGCGCTGTCCAAATTGGGATTTGAGGAATTTACCATCAAAATCAATTCGCGCAAGCTGCTAACGGGCATCGGGATTTATGCAGGAGTCCCAGACTCCCAACTGGGCAATCTGTACCGCAGCATTGATAAAACCGACAAAATTGGTCTGGCGGGCGTGGCCGAAGATTTACGGAAGTACGGAATTGCTGATGATGTGGTTCGGCGTATGGTGGATTTGTTGGGGATTCAGGAATCCAGCAAAGATATGCTGCTGCGGCGTCTGCGCGATTCGCTCAAGGGAATTGAGATGGCTCAGGAAGGGCTGCGTGAACTGGAAGACCTCACGAATAATCTGACAGCATTTGCCGTGCCGGATGCACGCACGCAGATTGATGTGACGATGGTGCGCGGGTTGGGGTATTATACCGGCCCCATTTTTGAAACCGTGATTACCAAACCGGAAAATCTGGGCAGTGTGCAGGGCGGCGGACGTTACGACAATCTGATTGGCCTGTTCCGCAGCCAGAGTTTACCCACCACAGGCATCAGTTTAGGCATCGAACGCATCATTGATTTGATGGAACAGCTTCACCTGTACCCGCCGTCTGTATCCAGAACGTCAGTTCAGGTGATGGTGGCGGTTTTTAACCCTGAAACAGAAGCGGAAACGCTGCGGCTGGCTTCTGAACTACGGCGCGAAGGCATTCGAGCAGAAGCCTACCTCGACAGCCGGAAAAACCTGGGGAAGCAGATTGGGTATGCTGATGCCAAAGGGATTCCACTGGTTGTTATCCTGGGGCCAGATGAAATTCAGCAGGGAAGTGTTAAACTGAAAATGCTGGCAACAGGGGAAGAAATCAGCGTGCCGCGTGCTGATCTCAGTGGACAAATTCACCGCCTGTTAGAAATTTAAGGAAAAAGGGAGTGGCAAATCTTGTGTACATGAGCTTTTTTGACCCTCACCCTAAATCCCTCTCCCAGAACGGGAGAGGGACTTTTTGCTCCCCTCGCCCCGCGCAGCAGTGGGAGAGGGGCCGGGGGTGAGGGAACACACTTTTTGACACTTCCGGAAAAAGCTATCTTGACACGGCGGAAGCTGTCTGGTATCTTTTTCTCGCACGTTCCGCAATAGCTCAATCGGCAGAGCAATCGGCTGTTAACCGATGGGTTCCTGGT
>CAZKZS010000269.1:0-7089 GCA_964557285.1 uncultured Anaerolineae bacterium
CGCACGATGAATCAAAGGGATTAGAATCTGGCGGGCGACCAGCAGTGCGGAAACCGGATTCCCCGGCAGCCCAATCACCGGCTTATTATCGCAGACAGCTAAAATGGTCGGTTTGCCGGGTTTGACTGCTAATCCATGCTGCAATACTCCCGGTTTTCCTAACGCTTCAATCACCTGACGAGTTAAATCGCGGGTAGAAACCGAACTCCCTGCCGTCATCACCAGAATATCGACCTGCTGAAATCCTTTTTGAGCATAAGCGAGATACTCATCCAGCGTATCATGGGCGATGCCAAGTAAAATGGGGTTGCCGCCTGCCTGTTCAACCATTGCAGCCAGTGTATAGGCGTTAATATCGCGGATTTGAGCGAGAGATGGGTTTTCTTCCGGCGCGACCAGTTCATCCCCACAGCTTAAAATGCCAACACGCGGCGGCAGAATCGTTTCCACTTCCAAAACGCCCACCGCCAGCAGTCCGCCTATATCCTGCGGGCGGAGGAGGTGTCCGGCGGGCAGAATCAGGTCATCCTGTGCTACATCTTCGCCCACCTGAATCACATTTTCGCCAGGGGCGACAGGGGCAAACACTTCAATAGCATGGGCATCCAGGGGCTGGGTTTTTTCAATCATGACTACGGCGTCCACACCCGCAGGCAGCATTCCGCCCGTATGAATTTCCGCCACCTGCCCCGCACTCAGGGAAATTTCTGCCGCCGCACCCATCGGAATCGTGCCAATGCAGGTGAGATAGGCAGGTAAAGCAGGTGACGCACCAAACGTATCTGCTGCCCGTACCGCATATCCGTCAACGGTGCTGCGTGGGAACGTCGGTAAATCGAGTGGAGAACGAACTTCTTTTGCCAGCACCCGCCCTAAAAGCTGACGGGGGTCATTGGTTTGTGTGCGAATGGGAGGTATCCAATGGAAAAAAAGGCGGTCTAAGGCATCTGAAACAGGTTGGACGTTAAAAAATTCAGGCATTTTTATAAACCAAGCCGCCAGGGATGGGTATACACGCGCATGGTATCACGCCGCACGTAACCCACAATGCAGATGTTCCAGAGTTGTGCCAGATTCACAGCGATACTGGTTGGGGCGGTGCGGCTGGCAACCACTGGAATCGCCATACGGCGGGCTTTATTCAACATTTCCGAACTGATGCGCCCACTCGTTAACAGCAGACAGTCACGCGGGTTAATTTTAGCAAGCAGGGCTTTTCCGGCAATTTTATCAACGGCGTTGTGCCGCCCAACATCTTCCGCGCTGGCAAGCAGTTTTTCTGTATCGCCCAGAATCGCCGTATGCACCCCCCGCACCAGATTATACAAGCGTGCCGATGCCTGCAAATCCCGCATTCGGGCAAAAATCACGTCTGGTTGGATTGCAAAATTGGACTCCAGCGCGGGATAGGTTTCGGATAAATCCTGTAGGGTGATGCCACCTCCGCAGCCCGATGTTAGAATCATGCGGCGCGGCGGGGAAAATTCCTTTTGTTTGAGTAGAACATCCACCGTTGTTTCAGCGACATTCAGCTTGACCAATCCCACCTCATCCAGTGAGTCAATGACTCCTTCGGTGTAGAGAAAACCAAGCGCCAGTGCTTCCTGGTCAAGCGGGCTGCACATGACCGTTGCCAGTTCCTGCCCGTTCACGTAAATGCTGACCAGCGTTTCCTCAATTACGCCCCCTTCAACAGGTTCGGCGTGGTGGCTATCAAGCTGCCAGTAGGTAAAAGGAACAGCGCCCTTTTCCATCTACCCCTCGTCGGAATTTTTGCGGCGGCGCGGCTGACGAGTCGCCTGACGGATTTCCTCCATGCTCCATCCCTGCTGCAAGCCAAATTCAATTTTGGGCTTGAGCGCTCCGGTGGGGCAGACCCCTACACACTGCCCACAAAATACACAGGGAGAATCCGGCATGGAAATGTCATAGGCCGTAGAAACGTGAGTGTGGAAACCACGTTCATCCAGGGTTAGGGCAAAAGTATACTGGGCATCTTCCGCACAGACCTGTACACACCGCCAGCACAGCACACACTGGCTGTAATCCCGCACATAAAAAGGATTGTCATCGAAAATGGAAAATTCACGGCGGGCAGCCTCCGGGAAACGTTCGGGCTGCGCCTGATAATCTGCCATCATATTCAGAATAGCGGGGGCTTCACTCAGGTCTACGGCGGAGTTTAGCATTTCTAAGATGGTGCGGCGGCTGCGTTCTACCCGTTCATTACGGGTTTCGACTTTTGCCCCATCCTGACAGGCAGCAATACAGGCCGGTTGCAGCAGCCGCCCACCGTTCACATCTACCACACAAATACGGCATAAGCCATTGGCAGTGGTGGCATCATGATAACAAATGACCGGAATGTCTTTTTCCAGCAGCCGCGCCGCTTCCAGCAGGGTTGTGCCTTCCGGTACAGTGATTTCCTGACCATCAATCGTCAGCGTAACCATTTTTGTCATACAAACTTCTCCGGCCATTTTTGTAGGGCGCTCAGCACTGCCGAAGCCGCCGTCTGCCCTAACCCACACAATGATGCTTCCGTCATCGTCAATCCAATATCTATTAAACGCTGTTTGTCTCCTGCCATAGGAGCGCGTTCTAAAATTTCCATCTGGCGCTGTGTTCCTAACTGGCAGGGAAAACATTTGCCGCAGCTTTCATGCTGGAAAAAGCGTGCCAGCCGCCGCAAAATATCGCGCAAATCTACCGTATCATTAAAAACCATAATCGCGCCCGAACCAAAGGTGCTGCCGATTGCACGCAAATGTTCAAAGGTAAGCGGTACATCAATTTCATCCGGCTTCAGGAATGTTCCCGCCGCGCCACCCATTAGAACTGCCTGTAATTCTCCGACCACCCCACCACAGTGATGATCTATCAGGGTACGCAGGGTTGTGCCGGGCATAATTTCATACACACCGGGGTTCTGGATATGCCCACTGATGGACACCAGTTTTGTGCCTGTACTTTTTTCTGTACCGTGTTTCCTGAACCATTCTGCACCGTGCAAAATAATCCCCGGAATAGTACAAAGGGTTTCAACGTTATTGACTACAGTAGGCTTGCCAAACAAGCCGTAGGTGGTGGGATAAGGAGGTTTGACACGTGGAAATCCCCGTTTGCCTTCAATCGCTTCAAACAGGGCGGTTTCTTCTCCACAAATATATGCTCCTGCGCCCCGCCGAATTTCAACATGGAACGAAAAATCAGTTCCCATGATATTGCTGCCGAGAACATTCACCGCTTCCGCTTCGGCCAGCGCTTCAGCTATCCGTCGGGTGGCTTCGGGATATTCCCCCCGGATAAATAAATAGCCCCGATTCGCACCAATGGTATAGGCGCTTAAGGCCATGCC
This sequence comes from uncultured Anaerolineae bacterium, assembly GCA_964557285.1. Classification (GTDB taxonomy): domain Bacteria; phylum Chloroflexota; class Anaerolineae; order Aggregatilineales; family J027; genus SB15. The sequence goes on from CAZKZS010000269.1 coordinate 3,359, forward strand.
TTCCAGAAGCAAATGCGGATTGCCTTCCATCAGTACCCGGTCTTTAAATGTGCCGGGTTCGCTTTCATCGGCATTACACACCAGATAATACTGTTCGGATTGGGTCTGGCGGGTGAGCTTCCACTTTAAACCTGTCGGAAAAGCCGCCCCGCCGCGCCCTATCAGACCGGACTGCTCCAACGCGCTGATAATTTCTTCGGGCTGCATAAATAAAATCGCTTTTCGCAGCGCGTTATATCGCCCATAGGATGACAGCGGCATCGGCACTTGCGAATCCATGCGGTCTAACAGCACCCGCACCCCATCGCCAAGACACGCTCCGTAAAAGCTCTGGTCATGATGGTTCAGCAGGTCGTCCACCTGTTGCATCCCGCCAACAGCTTTTTCCCCCACGCCGCGCTGACTGATAAGCGCGGCTGGCGCATGTTCGCACATGCCCAAACAGGTGCTGTGTTCAACCGTATACTGTCCGTCCGGCGTGGTTTCGCCGTGATGAATCCCCAGCCGATGGCACAGGCCATGTAAAATTTCATCTGAACCTGCGATGCCGCAGGAGGGGTCGGTGCAAACACGGATAATGGTTTCACCTGTGGGCTGGTCGTGAAACAGACTGTAAAACCCAATTACGCCATAAATATCGGCTTCCGGCACATGCAGCGTATGAGAAATCGCATGAACCGCTTCCGCGTTGATAAACCCAAAAGTGGTTTGTACCTCCCACAGCAGAGGGAGTAAAGCATCCCGTTTGCGATTTTCATAACGGGATAAAATGGCTTCCAGCGACATCCAAAAAGTCCTTTATTAATTTTCGGCCAGCACACGCGCCTGTTCCAGGTCTTCAGGCGTGTTCACATTAAAAAAAGACAGCCCTCTGGGGTCAAAGGGTTGATATTCCGCCTCATCAAGATAGCGCACGCGCACCGATTCATAAAACCCCATCACTTTCAAACGATCAGCGTCAAGGCGCTGGCGAATAGGGTCTAAACAGGCTTTGCTGTAGATGGCGTGCAGCCCCTGAGGATAATTTTCCACGCGCGGCACGACGACATCTACATTTTCGCGCAGCGACAGCATATAGGTGAGCAGCGCCGGATTCACAAAGGGCATATCACACGCCAGCGCCAGCGTATAGGGAGTCTGACTGTGGTAAATGGCCGTGTAAATCCCTCCCAGAGAGCCTTTTTCCAGCAGCACATCGCTGAACATGGGCAATTGAAACTGAGCGTAGTCCTGCGGGCGGTTGGTAATTAGCAGTGTTTCTGCCTGTCCCAGCCCTGCCACACGCTGAATCAAATGTTCAAGGATGGACTTGCCGCCAATTTGCACAAACGATTTATCTGTTCCCATACGGGAACTTTTCCCACCAGCAATAATAGCAACCGTAAATCCATTCATCAGTGGATATAGTGGGTTGGCTCTTTAATCGCGCCGCGTTCTTCTAAGGGAATGTCTGTGCCTTCCCGCAGCACAGGTTCGGCCTTCCGCAGTTTGACCGCACACACCTTAAAATCCGGTATTTTGGCACGCGGGTCAATTTTATCCAGCGTCAGCAGGTTGGCGGCGGCTTCTACAAAATGGAACGGCAGAAAAACCGTCCCTACAGGCGAACGCCCCGTAACCATCACCCGACAGACCACGCTGCCCCGCCGCGACGTGACTTCTACCCAATCGCCGGAAACCAGCCCTAACTGATGGGCATCATCCGGGTGCATTTCCAGAATCGGCTCAGGGAAAATTTCATCCAATTTGGAGTTGCGGGTCATCGTGCCGCCGTGCCAGTGGAACAATACCCGTCCGGTAGTCAGGTGATAGGGATAGGAATCGTCGGGCTGTTCGCTTTCCGACCCAAAATCCAGCGCCCAGAATTTGCCTCTGCCACTTGGAAAATCATGTTCAAACAGATAGGGCGTGCCGGGATGGTCAGGGCTGGGACAGGGCCAGTGAACTCCGCCCTCGCGTTCTAAACGGTCATACGTAATCCCGTAAAAATCGGGGGTCAGCAGGCGCATTTCTTCCCAGATTTCTTCCGCATTCTGGTAATCGAATCCGGCGCTGGTAGGGATGCCTAACTCCTGTTCCATACGTTTAGCTAAATCGCAGATAATTTGCCAGTCGGGACGCGACTCCCCAACGGCAGGAAGCGCCTGCCGGATGCGCTGCACCCGTCGGTCACTGTTGGTAAATGTACCGTCTTTTTCAGCAAAACTGGCGGAAGGCAGAATTACATCAGCCAATTCACCTGTTTCATTGATAAAAATGTCGATACACACCATGAAGTCGAGTTTTTCGATGGCGTGCTGGGCATGGGCAAGATTCGGCTCGCTCATCATGGGGTTTTCGCCCATAACCACCATCGCCCGAATTTTTCCAAGCAGCGCCGCATCCACCATTTCCGTAACCGTCAGACCAGGGACAGGCGGCAGAGTCGTATTCCAGACCTGTTCAAATTTGCCGCGAATTTGCGGGTCGGTCACTTTCTGATAGGCAGTGTAAACATTTGGTAGGCCGCCACTGTCGGAACACCCCTGTACATTATTCTGACCTCTGAGGGGATTTAATCCTGTCCCCGGTTTGCCCACATGTCCGGTCATCAGCGCCAGATTGGTAAGCGACAGCGCGTTGTCCGTGCCGTGTGTACTCTGACTGATGCCCATGCCCCAGTAAAAGGCCGCGCGTTCGGCGGTGGCATACAGACGGGCAGCCTTGCGAATATCTTCCGCCGGAACACCAGTCACCTGTTCCGCCCATTCGGGGGTAAATTTTTCCAGCGATTCGACATATTCCTGAAAACCTTCGGTGCGGCTGCCAATGAACGCTTTGTTGTACAGTTCTTCAGTCACAATGACATGCGCCATCGCCTGAAACACAGCGACATCCGTCCCCGGCTTTTGCCGCAGCCAGAGCGTCGCAAAATCCACCAGTTCGATTCGGCGTGGGTCAATAACAATCAGCTTCGCGCCGTTCTGCCGTACCGCCTTTTTCAAAAACAGGCTGATGACCGGATGGGTTTCGGTGGTGTTGCTGCCCGTGACAATAAATGTATCCAGATGCTCCATTTCGGCAATACTGTTGCTCATAGCGCTTGAGCCGATGGCAAGTTGCAATCCGGTCACACTTCCGGCGTGGCATAGACGGGCGCAGTGGTCAACATTGTTGGTTTTCATGACCGCCCGTACCCATTTTTGAAAAACGTAGTTGTCCTCATTGGTGGCTTTGGCACAGGCGTAGGTGGCAATACTGTCCCCGCCGCTTTCCCGGACAATCTGCGACAGCTTTTGGCTGACCAGAGTCAGGGCTTCTTCCCAACTGGCCTCCCGAAAAACGCCATTTTCTTTAATAAGGGGTCTGGTTAAACGGCGCGGGTGGGTGGTGAAATCCAGCCCAAAACGCCCTTTGACACACAGATTGCCATAGTTCGGGGCGGAATCAAATGGGGCAGTGACCCGATAAATGACATCATTTTGAATATGCAAATTCATCTGGCAGCCTACGCCACAGTAAGGACAGGTGGTACGCACCACACGGTCAGGAGCGAGAGGCATAGTTGATTTCTCCACAGCATTTTTGTTTATATTGCACTACCCCTACACTACCGTTTTTTGTGCATTAAATCAAGCAGCAGACAAAAAAGGCTTCCAATAAGGAAGCCTTTTTTTAGTAGGGGCGGGTATCGGTGCTAATGCACCTTGTCCCCGCCCTTTTGAGAATCGGTGATGGAGAGGTTATTCCTC
>CAZKZS010000270.1:0-7068 GCA_964557285.1 uncultured Anaerolineae bacterium
CCGGACATACGGATACAGTGGAGAGTTTAGCTTTCTCGCCCGATGGCAGGCTTGTCCTTACAGGAAGCGACGACGGCACCGCCCGCCTGTGGGATGTGCAGACCGGAGAAACTACCCTCACCGAATATACGGATGATGTGAACGATGTCGCCTTCTCCCCCGATGGCAGGTATATTCTCACTGGAAGCAACGACGGCACCGCCCGCCTGTGGGATGTGCAGACTGGAGAAGTCCTTTTTAACCTCACCGGACATACGGGCGCAGTGGTTGATATAGCCTTCTCGCCCGATGGCAGGCTAGCTCTCACCGGAAGCTACGACGCCACCGCCCGTCTATGGGATGTGCAGACCGGAGAGGCCCTACATGTCCTTACTGGACATACAGATTGGGTAAATAGGGTAGCTTTTTCCCCTGATGGAAGGCTTGCCCTCACCGGAAGCGACGATACCACCGCCCGCCTGTGGGATGTAGAAACGGGTATCGAAATTTATACTTATAGGGGGCATACGGATGCTATCTTCAGTGTGGCTTTTTCCCCCGATGGTAGGGTTATCCTGACAGGCAGCGCAGACGGCACGGCCAAACTCTGGGAAGTCCGCCCGTATGACACGGTAGACTATGCGTGTGAGCATGTGTTCCGCGATTTTACGGAGGAAGAACGCGCCCGCTACGGCATCGACGACAGCCCGACCTGCCCCCAATTTGCGGAAGATGGGCAATGAAAATCAAAGAAGTGATTAAACGCATTGAGGAAGATGGCTGGTATCTGGTACGAACAAAAGGCAGCCATCGACAATATAAACACCCAACCAAAAAGGGATTGGTCACGGTTGCGGGCAAACCCTCTCAGGATTTGCATCCTAAAACGCTTAACAGTGTGCTTAAACAGGCGGGTTTGAAAGATACGGAGGAAGATTAATGCGCTACGCGGTAGTGATTGAATACGAAAACGACTCCTACTCCGCTTATGTGCCGGATTTGCCCGGCTGTGTGGCCGCAGGCGATACTTACGGCGAAGTAAAAACGCTGATTCAGGAAGCCATTACGTTTCATCTGGAAGGGATGCGCGAAGAAGGGTTGCCAATTCCTGAGCCATTTACACGGGTTGAATACATTGAAGCGACGTGATGCAGCTGCTTATTGACGGGGAGCGCCGCGACTTTATCCCCCTAAAAACCTTCCGTGCTGCCCATGACCTGCCGGACAGCTTTGGAGTCGCTTTTTTTGAACCCAAAGACTACACCGGACTCGGCAGCATCGAGCAGAAAGGTGAGGCGCTTAACGATTTGCGCCAGCAGGTACTTGATTCCATTCCCGCCCATTTATCACCGCAGCAGTGGCTCAATTTTCTGCCGACGCTGCAAAAAACCTTCCGCCGCCATCTGATGCTTGCCGGAACAGGGCTGCGCGAGTCGGAAATTGAGTTTGCGGTGGCGGGGCTGGCTAACGTGTGCCAGGCCATGATTTACGCCCGCCTTCGCGCCGAGTCGCCTGCTTTTGATGAAATTTACGACGATTGGCTGCAAAACACGGTGCGGCTTTCCCAGACTCGCTACCCTTACGGAAGCTGGCAGGTGCAAATCGTGGCTTATGCCTTCGGACGGGTGGGCATGATCATTCATGCGGAAAATAATACGTATTACGTGCTGGATAATCGGCTGGCGTGTCCGGCAGAATCGTTCATGCGCGACCTGCTGCGCGAAATTGCTAAATTTATTCTGCTTTAGCCGCGCTATAATGGAAAAAACGAAAGCGGGATATAGGGCGGGTCACGCCGCGCTTAAGACCACGCCCCTACCCTCGGATGTATCCGAATGTAAGCAAATAAACTTTTAGGAAGCCTATGACGGATGTTTTTATTTCCTATTCGCGTAAAGATAAACCTTTTGTTCAGCGCCTGCATACTTCCCTGAGTCAGGTCAAACGCGACATCTGGGTAGATTGGGAGGACATCCCGCCGACCGCCGATTGGTGGAAGGAAATTCAGAACGGGATTGAAGCTGCCGATACCTTTGTTTTTATCATCAGTCCGGACTCAGTGCGTTCGGAGGTGTGCCGCGACGAAATCCAGCACGCGCTTGACCACAACAAACGCTTTATTCCGATTCTTTACCGCGAAATTGTGGAGGAAGCGGACAAAGCCCAGATGCACACCGCCATTTCGTCGCACAACTGGGTTATGTTCGATAACGACGGCGCATTTGAAACCTCCTTTCAATCGCTGGTCGAAGCGATGGATACTGATCTGACTCATGTCAGGGAACACACCCGTCTGCTGGTGCGGGCGCGGGAATGGGACAGCGGCAACCGCCCCAAAAGCGGTCTGCTGGAAGGGGAAGCGCTCATCAAGGCGGAGGGCTGGCTGGCACAGGCAGTTTATAAAAAACCCGCCCCGACTCCCCTGCATCAGGACTACATTTTTGCCAGCCGCCGCCACGAAATCAACCGCCAGCGCACGATCATCGCGCGGGTGGTCACGGCGCTGGTGCTCGCCGTTGCGCTGGCCGTGCTGTCCTTTTTCCTGTTTTTACGGGCGCGGGATGCCGAACAGCAGGCTCGCCGTTCGGAGCGCAAAGCCGCCGATGCGCTGGTCGAAAGTGAAAAAAATCTGCGCGATGCCTGGAACACCCAATCGCGGTTTCTGGCCGCCCAATCGCACCGGGAACTGGAAAGCGGCTCACCACAAACCGCCCTGCTGCTGGCCGTGGAATCGCTGGCACATTACGCCGATGGCATTTACAACCCGGAAAGTTACGTCGCGCTGGTGAACGCGCTGCGGTCGCCGGTGCGGGAAGAAGCGTATATGCCCGGTGAAGGGCTGGTGCAGCGTGCGGATTGGAGTACAGAGGGCATTTTTTCCTATTATTCCAACGTCCTGAATAGCGCCTTCTGGATTAAATTGTGGGAAACCGACGGCACACTGCACCAGACCATTGATAACATTCAGGGCAGCGCGGGGCTATCACCGGATAAAACGCAGTTCATCACCTGGACAAAAGACAATACCCTGACTCTGTGGAACGCAGACGGCACAGAAATTCAATCCCTGACTCTCGATACCCCCATTTACAGCGTCTGGTGGAACGGCGACGGTACGCAGCCGATGATTATTTCGGAAGCCGCCGGACTGTACCTCTGGTCGCTGGCCGACAATACCGCGCAGGATTTTGTGATTGATTTTTTCTGGGATACGGTGGACTTCAGCCCGGACGAAAGCCAGTTTTATTTCACTTCCAATGGCAGCGTCATTGTGTGGGATATAAAGACGAATCAGCAGGTCAGAACCTATGACCGGCTTCCCGATGCTGCGGGGGGCAGTGTACCGGAATTTCCTGACCCGCAGCAGGCTATCGCCAGTTCAACAGTCGCCGCTACGGTCCTCTGGAATCCCGACAAAACAAAAATCCTCTTTGTGCAGGATACACTGGTGAATGTGCTGACGCTGGAAAGTGGCAACTGGCTAACCCTGCCGCATGAGATATTTGTCAATGGGGCGGCCTGGAATGGGGATGGCACAAAACTGGTCACATGGACAGCCGAACAGGTGCAGATATGGGATGCAGAAACAGGCGACCTCATGTCCACATTTCAGTTATTGCCGGATCAGGTTGCTTTTAGCGTCCAGTGGTTTCAGACCCGCGACCAGATTCTGATTTTAACCGGAGCAGATGCGACGCTCTGGATACCTGAAACGGATGACATCCTCACCCTGACCCATAATGAATATATTCAGGGAACAATGTTAAGTCAGGATGAGGATAAGCTCCTTGTCTGGACATTTGAAAATTACGGTAGCCCTGGCATAGTCTATTTATGGACAACCGAAGGCGACCTGCTATATACGCTTGCCCTGAAAAACACCCCCCTGTCGGCGTTCTGGAATCGAGATGAAACCCGCCTGATGACGACCACGCTTGACGGCGTGATTCAAATTTGGGACTTGCAGCCTGCCGCCCCCCTACCCTCTTACCTGCCGGAAAGCAGTTTTAGCGGTGTGGGCTGGAACGCCGACGGCAGTGGGGTCATCTCATGGGATATTAATGGGCTGGTACAGGTCTGGGATGATGCCGGAAATGAAATTTCTCATTTTTCAGTGCCGGAAACGATTAGCCCGCAGGCTGTGAACACTGATGCAATGCTACTGCTGTCATGGAACGAAACGGCTCTGAACTTATGGAACATCCAGACGGGCGAAATTCAACACACGTTTCCGCTTGAAGCCTTTATTTATGGCGCACAGTGGGAAGCAGGTCACTACGTGGTTGCCATGACTGAGGGACAGATTCTGGTGTGGGATGTGCTGACCGATTCGGTTGTGTACACTTTCCGTTCGACAGCGCGACCACTACCGTCGGCGCGTGGGATGTGGAAAATAAACTGATTCTCACATGGACAGACCCCACCACCGTAGATTTATGGAATCTGGAAACCGGAGAAAAAGTGCAATCTTTTGTCCATGATACGGCTGTTAATACGGCGGCCTTTCGGCACGGACACATCCTCACGACAGATGCCGATGGTGAAGTGCGGCTGTGGGAAAAAGAGTCACCCTCCCCTCTGGTTACGGTACAGGTTGGCTCGTCGCTGTATGGGGCAGATGTCAACCGCGATGGCAGCCGACTTCTCACGTGGACAATCGACGGAAAAATCGACCTGTGGACGCCTACCGGAGAATCGGTCTGGAGTCAGCAGGTCAAAACCTTTGCGCTGGGAGCGGTCCTCTGGAATCGGGACGAAACCCGTCTGATTGCCACCACCTATGAATCCGGCATTTTTATCTGGGATGACCAGGAACAACTGTTATATCACATCCCTTACGAAGGAACGGTGTATGTTCCCGTGTTGAATCCCGATGAAAGCCGCCTGCTGGCCTGGGCATATCCCCGTGCGGACATCTGGCCGTTACATATTGAGGATTTGCTGGCGCTGGCCGATGCTCAGGGCGGGCGTGACCTCACCCATGAGGAACGCGGTCAATTTTTCCTGCCGCCGGAAGCCACGCCCGAACCGGAGGGGTAATTTTTCCCCTCACCCCCAACCCCTCTCCCACTGCTGTGCGGGGAGAGGGGGGTCTGGAAGTCCCTCTCCCGCCTCTGGGTTCAGGGGCGGGGACAAGGGCGGTACGCCCGATACCCGCCCCCTATGGAAAGGGCAGGCATCGCTCACTGCGTTCGCTTGTTCCTGCCCCTACTGTCCGCTCCTCAACGCCTCTGGGAGAGGGATGCCGAAGGCAGGGTGAGGGATAATTCTCACAGGGTAAGTTCTAGTTCCAGCTTGCTCTCGTCGATGGCTTCCGGCTCAGGCACGACCCGCCCGCCGCGCACCGTCCCGCCGATGACCAGCCCTGCGCCGATTAACACCAGATTTTTGATAATATACTGCCCTTCCAGAGTCAGCCCAAACGGGAAGTTATGCCACACAGCATCCGGCAGCAGCACTAGCGGTAGGGCTGTTCCCGGCATCTGCATAAACAGCAGCAGCAGCGTCACCCGCATAAACAGGCCAAAAATCAGCCCGATGCCGATGAGCATTTCCCACACGGCTAGAATCGGGATAAAAATATCCGGGTCAATAAAATACACCGTATCCCGTACCAAATCTTCAGCCGGACTCCAGCCGGGGAACAGTTTGAGCGCCCCGAACCAGAAAAATACAATCCCCAGGCCGATTCGCATCACCGTCATACCATATTCGGCCATGAGTCCGGTGATAATCCGGTCAATGGTTTCAAAACGGGTTTCTAAAGTTTTCAACATGGTTTTTTTGCTCCTTTATGGTGGTCTGCCTCCCTTAATAACTTTAAGTTACCTTGATTGCCAAAGGTTAAGTTCTAAAAGCCATGACAACTTTAGCAAAAAGGCAGGGCAGCGACCAGAAAATTTCTCCGTGCAGCAGGGACAGGCAGATGAATGTGGGGGCGGGGACGATTCCCGCCCCCTACGGAAAGGGCAGGTGTTCGCTCGCCACAGGAAAAATAAAAAAGACCTGTGTAACACAGGTCTTTTTGGGGATTAACGAAAGGAATGAATTAGTAACGCGGGCGGCGCGGGCCGGAAGAACTGCGATTGCCACTACCACCACCATCACGGCGGCGTCCACCACTTCCGCCACTGCCGAAGCTGTTGCGGGAACGTTCTTCACGCGGGCGGGCTTCGTTGACGGTCAGGGTACGGTTATCCAGTTCGTAGCCGTTAAACCGTTTGATGGCTTCGGCGGCTTCTTCATCGGTTTCCATTTCCACGAACCCGAATCCTTTTGAACGACCCGTGTCCCGATCGGTAATGACGGTAGCTTCGGCAACTTCGCCCGCCTGGGAAAACAGGTCAAGCAACTGTTCCTGAGTGACGGAATACGACAGATTGCCAACGTACAACTTCTTTGCCATGAGGCTCTCCTATGAGATAAACAAAATACGGGTGATAGAGATCAGCTGACGCGGCAAAAAGTGCGAAACTCGAACAGAGGCAAAATTTGCGGGCAAACTATCATCGTTGCTCTATCGCTCATATCATCTCATGAAGTGCCTTTTTTGCAAAGAGCCAATCTAGGGATAAACGGGCAAATCCTCCCCCGAATCCAGCCGTTCGACCTCACTCGCCCGAATCCACTGCACATCTCCCCATTCGCTGTCCACCAGATACCACTGACCGTCGGCGCTGCGGTGACTTACCCACAGATACGTTCCGGCGAGAACAGATGAACGCGGGAACTGTGTATTGGCTTCATAATAGAGCTGAGCTTGCTCTGCACTGACACGGGCATTAGGCGGATTCTCAAACCACTCCACCTTATCCTCTGCTCCCCAGATGGTATAGGTGTTATTTGTTACTTCCACTAGAAACTCCCAGTTCTGAGTCAGGTAAAAATCACCTTCATAAAACGGCAGTGTGCCGATGACTTTTCCGGTGTTCAGGTCAAACACCTCAGTCTGATATGTTTCTTCATTGACTGCCAGCATCTGCCCGCCGTCAGGCCGTGCCTCAATTACATAGTGATGCCAGGGAACACGCCACAGTTCCTCATTGGTTTCCAGGTCAATCGCGGTCATGGTTTCCTCGTCAAAATCCA
>CAZKZS010000271.1:0-7013 GCA_964557285.1 uncultured Anaerolineae bacterium
TTCCGTGATTGTCCGTGAAAATGAATGGTACTGGTTTGCAGGATTGTACGAAGGGGAGGGCAGCGTGTCCAAACCACCAGCATCAGAGCCGAGAAGATTTCGGGTCAACATTGAAATGCGCGATACTGATGTCCTTTTAAGGGCAGGACGCCTGGTCGGGATAGGTTACATACAACCACGCGGAGCTAGGACAGAAAACCGCAGTGAGCTATTCAAACTTACTATTCGAGGTAAAAGCGCAATTCGCACAATGATGACCATATTTCCAGTCATGGGGGAAAGGCGGCAGCAGCAAATTCAAAAAATGTTAGACCTCTCTGATTGGGAAACCGAACCTTTTTTACAGCTTACTATTCCAGAGAGGAACAGCGAGGCGGAATTATACTGGTTAGCGGGACTACTTGAAGGTGAAGGAACTTTTTTAGTAGGAAGCCCTCAACAACCTAACCGGTCAACAGTAAAATTATGGATGACAGATGAAGATATAGTTGCAAGAGTAGCCAACATATGGAGTACAAAATGTTACCGATATGAACGAGGCCAGTGGAAAACTGCCTATTTTGCAGCGTTAGACCGTGCCAGAGCCGTAGAATGGATGCAAAAACTGCGTCCATTAATGGGTTCGCGGCGGCAGGCGCAGATTGACAGGGCAATTAATAATTATGACCCCGACTATGAACGAAAAGGCCGTATCAAAGGCAATATCACAAAAGCAAAGTTAAACCCTGATCAGGTACGTGAAGTCAGAATCCGTATTAAAAAACGGGAAGATTTTTGGCGTATTGCAGATGATTTTGGGGTTCAGTGGCATGTCATTAATGATATTGCGCGACGTAAAACATGGGCATGGTTTGAGTCAGAGGACAGCAGATAATTCAGAGATATGACCTTGCCACAAAAAAATCCCCCCGTTAAACTACATCTATTGCTCCCGTAGCTCAGAGGATAGAGCGTCGGTTTCCTAAACCGTGCGTCGTGGGTTCGAGTCCCGCCGGGAGCGCTGGTCAGCAATTAGTTTTTAGCGGTTAGAACTGGTGAATTATAAAGGTGCTTTTTTTATCCCCTTTCTGTTTGCGTTTCTGACGACAGCCTTTGATTTTATTCCTCCCGATTGTTACAAAGAAAAATGTCCTGATGAACTGGGCGACCCGCCCATCATTACGCAGCCGAATCCGGCGGCAGGGTGGTCGGTGGTGGAAACAGGGACAGAAATTGACCCGCTGGCTGCGTTTGGCCGTTTCCCCATTGACGAGCCGCGTTTTGTGCCGCCGGGCGGGGACTATCAAGACCCGACCCGCGACGGCCCGCATTTTGGCATGGATTACAATTATCCGCAGCATTATTTTGATGGCATCAACCAGCCCATTTATCCAGTGGGGCCGGGCGTTGTTACAGTGGTGAATCCCTGTGCGGCATGTTGGGCGGAAGCCGAGGGGCGCTGGGGACAGATTCGCTCTGCCAGGCCGGAACACAATGCGGGATTCGGGGCAGTGGTGATTATCGAACACCCTTATAATGAGGAAGTGTCTTTTTACAGTTTATATGCTCATGTGCGGGAAATTCGGGTGCATGTGGGGCAGATCGTGGACTCGAATGTACAAATCGGCCTTCTGGGGCACAGTGGAGATGCCGCCGCCCCGCATATTCATATCGAATTTCGCTATGGCAGGCCGGGGCAGTTCTGGTGTGCCAACTTTAACCGCAAGGAGGTGGTTCAGCGCTGGTTAGAAATGTGGTATCACACCCCGCATTACCTGTTTAATCCGGCCAATCACCTGCCCTATACGGCCATTCTTGAACGGTGGGCAGCCGAACATCCGTTAGATACCGGAGATTAAATGACCCAAGACCAGCTTATCCCGCCGACACGGGTCTATTCCCGTGAGGAAGCGACTGAAATCCTGAATGTGAGTTTGAGTACCGTAAAACGTATGATCACTTCCGGCCAGCTGCGGGTGAGCCAGCCGTTTGATATGCGGCGGGTCTTTATCACCGGACAGGCGCTTCTGGATACCGGACACGCCCAGCAGGATTCCATTTGCCAGCACCGCGACCCCATCCAGCCCAATCGAATTTATTCCCGTCAGGAAGCGGCTGAAGTCCTCAATGTAAGTTTAAGCACCATCAAGCGGCTGATAACCGCCGGCCAGATTCGAGTCAGCCAGCCGGACGGGATGCGGCGGGTCTTTATCACCGGACAGGCACTTTTAGATTTCCTCCATGAAACGGAAGTGCAGGTTTAATTTTTCCCCAGGGCCTGCGCGATTTCTTCCCCGTGCTGCACTTCGTGGCTGCCAATGATGGTGATAAATTCATCCAGAGGCATCATTTTTTTGTAATTTGCGTGGTAGCCTTCTCGGGTAAAATCTTCCTCTTGCAGCCCCTCAAGCACTTCCAGCAGGGTTTGATGGCTGGTTTTGAGATTTTCGAGGGCGGTTTCTGGCGACATTTCGGCGGCCTTACGTTGTGCGCCTGCGTTCCATCGGTCAATATCAAAATCGGGGGGTAAGTTGCGTTCTCCGGCGGCGATACGTTTGACCTGTCCGGTCAGGCCGCGATGGGCATCTTGCAGGTGGCGTACCATTTGCAGCACCGACCACTGCTCCCCTTCGGATTGCACCTGTACCTGCCACTGCTCCCCTTCGATAGTTTCCAGGGTGTGCATTAATTTTTCACGGCACGTTATCAGATGATTTTTAAGCTGTTCTTTAATCATTCGTTGCATCTCCTAAATATTCGCCGCCGTCCACACTCAGGACAGCGCCCGTAATAAAATCATTGGCTGCTAAAAATACGGCTGCCCGCGCTACATCCTCCGGACTGCCTGAGCGTTTGAGGGGCAGCCGCGCCTCCACTTTTTGCCAGTATTCCTCACTCATGCCTGGTGAGGGCAGGACTGGCCCCGGCACGATGCAGTTGGCACGAATCTGGTATTGCGCCAGCGCCCGCGCGGTAACTTCGGTTAGCATGATAATGGCCGCTTTAGAAATACTATGATGAGGGCGATTTTTCCAGGGGCGGCGACCACTGTTGTCAGCAATATTAATAATGCAGCCAGCGACATGATTTTTGACCATCAGCCGCCCTGCGTGCTGGGTACACCAGAGCGCATTGCTAACATTAATATCCATGACTTTTTGCCATTCTTCAGGGGAAATATCCAACAGAGGAGTGCTTTCAAAAATGCTGGCGCTGTTGACCATCACATCCACGCGCCCAAAACGCGATTGAATCTCCTCAAAATTAGCTGCTACTGCCTCATATTTGGAGTAATCCCCTTTGATAACCAGCACTTCCACCCCCAAAGCTCGAATTTCGGCGGCAGTCCGCGCGGCGGCCTCATCCGAACTGCTGTGATGGACGACCAGATTCGCGCCCTGACGGGCAAATTCCAGCGCAATTGCTTTTCCAACACGGTGCGCTGAACCCGTTACAAAAACGACTTTTTCTTTGAGTTCGATCAGCATAACCCTTATAGTACCTTTAACGAGAAAAGTTGTCTAAATCCTGTGGGAATCGTTAATATAGAGCGAGTCTAAGCTAAGTACACAAGGAGAATGATTAGACATGCGGAGTAAATTACTCAAACTCACGCTGGTAATGGCGCTAATTCTTTCCGTGGTCACGATTCTCCCTGCCGCCGCGCAGGAAGAAATCGGGACGATTACGGTGGGGACAAACGCCGAATACCCGCCTTTTGAAAGTGTTGATGAAGATGGAAATATTGTCGGTTTTGATATTGACCTGATGAATGCAATTGCGGAAGATGCCGGATTTGAAGTTGAATTTGTCAATACCAAATGGGATGGCATTTTCACGGCGCTGTCACAGGGCGAATTTGACGCGGTAGTATCCGCCGCCACGATTACCGAAGAACGCGAAGAAATTATTGATTTTAGCGACCCATACTTTAACGCAGGCCAGGTTATCGCCGTTCCCGCCGCCAGCGCTGAAACTGTCTCTACCGTGGATGACCTCGTAGGGCTGCGCGTGGGTGTACAGTTGGGAACAACGGGTGATGAATTCGCCAGCGAACTCGAAGGGGTGGAAGTGGTGCGCTTTGATGAAGTTACCCTGGCGTTCCAGGCGATGGGCGAAGGGGAAATTGATGCCATTATCAACGATGGCCCCACCAGCGCGGACATTATCGCCAACAATCCAGATTTAAATGCGGTGATTATAGGCGAACCCCTGACTGATGAATTTTATGGCATTGCCGTGAACCCCGAACGTACCGACGTGCTGGATGCAATCAATGTGTCTCTGGCAAATATCATTGCCGATGGCACATACGCTGAAATTTACATGGAATGGTTCGGTGTTGAACCGCCCGACGATTTTATGCCCGAAGAAACAGCCGGCGGCGAAGCGGTCATGGTCGAAGTTGACCCCACTGACCCGGGTTCGGTGATTGTGGGGCATATTGCAACCCTGCTGTCTGCTACCACACCGGAAGAGATACTGACTTACGTGTGTGAGGATGCGGCGGTTAGCTCGATTGTCCCGACCACTGCCGAAGAACTGGCGGCTTTTGAAGGTATTGACCTTCAGGATGCTTCTGGACTGACCTTTGAAGTCACCGAAGTAGAAGAAGGCGTCGTTGAAGTGGTACCAGGTGGAAATCTGGTGCTGAATATCGGCGAACTGCCTGCGTCGCTGCTGCTGACTCAACTGGGCATCCAATCCATCCGGCTTGTACAGAATGACGAAGGCAACTGGCAAATTTGTCCGGCTGCTGCCGAATAGTTGATAAACCCTCTTTAGGGGGTTAATCTTGAAGGCGCTGGAAGCACCAGCGCCTTTATGTTATCTAAAATTGCTGATAAAACTTATGACTGATAAAACTCCTCTTTCAACGGAACAACAGGTTAATACTCGTTCATCGCGCCTGTTGGCACTGCGGACGCTGCCCTGGTGGGCAGTTTTGCTAACCATATTATTTATTTATGCCTTTATTCGTATTTCAACCTCTGACCAATATCAAGATATTCTGGATGCCCTCATTGACCGCCCCTCTGCAACCACCAAGGACAAATTTGATGTGGTTTATGAAGTTGATACCGAAGTCCAGGTGATTCAGGAAACGCTGACGCTACGCCTGCCAGATGATTCTCGTGTAGATATTGACGTGGCAGACGTAGAAAGCCGCGCTGAGGGTCGGCTTATCTGTGACCGACAGGCCAACCCGGATTGTATTGACCAGTTTGGCGAACTTGTGACCTTCCGCGCCCCTGCTGAAGAAGGGGAAACTCCGGTAGGAACAATGGAAAAACGCGGGGTGCTAAGTCCAGAGGGAGGGTTATTCACCGTAGTAAATTTCCCGGATGGCACAAGCACGATTATTGACCCGTCAAGCATCACCAGCCGCGAAGAAGGCACGCTCCAATGTAACCACATTTTGCAGCCGGACTGTCAGGATTTAAGCGGAGAAATTGTCACCTTTGAACTGCCTTACGTGCTAAACCAGGGGCTTCTACTACGCGAGGATGCGGTCATTTTGCATCCTGATAACTATGTAGAAACCGTGCGTCCCAACCGCCTTTCCAATGTTGAAACACGGGAATGTACAGAAGAAGAAACCTGCTTTGGCGGTGTGTACACCACCGCCCAATTTCGAGAGCGTGTGATTGGCACGGAAGTCTCCAGCGAAGGCGAGAATCTTAAAATACGCACGGTTGACGAGCAAAAAGTATTTATCCCCCGTGACCGAATCCTCAGCGTGGAAACCAGTATCGTGGAATGTGACCGGGATGCCAATCCACGCTGTCAGGATTTTGAAGGCACAATCGTCCAGCAGCAGGGGGCAGTGACGGCGGGTGAACTATCGCTGGAAACCAACCGTTCGGTCAGCATTATTCCTGAAGGCCAGACAACAGCAGTGGAAATCCTAAAGGCAGACCTGATTCAGGAAGAAGAAGTCCGTTCGCCAGAAAACTGCCGTGTGGAGGACGAAGGCGCGTGTTTTATCACGGTGAAAGAAAAAGACAGTGTAGTAGCCGGACGGGTTATCGAAGACACGGACAAAGGCATCACCATTCAAACGGTTGCACCCGTTTTTGTGGAACTCGACCCTGAAAAAGTTGAGGCAACCCGACGAGCGCCTCTGGGCTGTGCCTTGAATAATATTCGCGGCTGTAATGCGGGCATCTGGCTAACTCTACTGGTGACATTTGTGGCCTATGGGCTGGCGTTACTGATTGGCCTGTTTGTCGGGCTGATGCGTGTGTCATCCAATCCCGTGATTTACCACCTGTCCACGTTTTACGTAGAACTCATTCGCGGGACGCCCCTGCTGGTACTGTTGCTGTTTTTTGCCTTTGTCATCGGGCCAACTATTCGAGATATGAAACCAATTGATATAGGACTTTTTGAATTTAGTTTGGGCGGTTTTTATGACCTTCTAAATGATATTGAAGTCGCAGTCCTGGGGGAGGAAAGTTTTCTCTCTGAAGCCGTGTTAGGACTGGCAATTGGGTATGGCGCATTTCTGGCGGAAGTTTTCCGCGCGGGGATTCAATCAGTGGGGCGCGGCCAGATGGAAGCTGCCCGCAGTCTGGGCATGAGTTATCCTCAAGCCATGCGGCATGTCATTCTACCGCAGGCGATTCGAGTCGTGCTGCCCCCGTTGGGCAACGATTTTATTGCCTTGCTCAAGGACTCGGCGCTGATTTCGGTACTGGCGCTGCCCGATTTGCTGCAACTGGGACGTTTATATGTGACGCGCACCTTCCAGCCGATTCCGGTATACATCATGGTGTCCCTGCTCTATGTTTTACTCACGCTGCTGCTTTCGATGATGGTACGTTATATCGAAAGACGCTTCAAACTGCCCTGAGAGGATTTTTCAAATGAGTGAACTAATTATTGTCATTGAAAATATACACAAATTTTTTAACACCTCCCGCGGCAAATTTCATGCCCTGAAGGGGGTATCCATTGAAATTAAAGTCGGTGAGGTAGTGACGGTGATTGGCCCCAGTGGGTCGGGCAAAAGTACCCTGCTGCGCTGCATT
>CAZKZS010000272.1:0-7003 GCA_964557285.1 uncultured Anaerolineae bacterium
CTTAATAAACAAATGGCTCTCAATAAAAACATAACCTTTACTCCTAATCTTCAAAAAGTGAAAACTCACACATGCTGTTAGCGGCGGGACAAACCCCAATTACCTGATCTTTTTTCATAAGGGTGATAAGTAGGTGCTGCCCTGTGGTCACATCAAACCAAAATACATCAGCAGCGCTTATGTTTTCAATGTGTAGAGATACATCCTCTAAACATACCATCGGAAAAGACGCACGGGAATCACCAGGTTGAAGGACAAAGCACAGGGGTTGCCGGATGTCCGAGAAATCGAGTCCTTGAAAAGCCCGGAAGTCTTTCAGAGAATAGGATTTGTTCTGGCTAGAAACGACGAATATGACCTCCTCCAAAGAAATTGGATCATCAGCAGGCACATATATAAAAAGCGCATCCTCCTCCCTAAAAAGAATAAGGTTGGGTTTATGGGTGGTCGGCTGTGGAGATGGCATGGAAAGTGACATATAGGTTGGGGTCGGAAAAATAGTCGTCCTACTTAAAACCTCTGCTTGCTCAGGGTTATTAAAAAAAATCTGGCTTCCCAGTCCCGCAACCAGTATCCCTAAAAGGATGAGGAAGGCATAAAAAAGGCGATGAGGTAAAAACGTTTTGGCTTGAGCAGGCTGTATCTCCACTTCAAAGACACGTAGAACACGTTTTAATCCTTCTTCATACCCCAATTCGACAAAATTATGAATTTGATTGGTTCCCGGGTTGATTCGGAAAGACATTTTTTTGTAATTTACTGAACGAGCCATGACAAAAATAAGTTTTTTGTGATGCAAGAGGGCGTAATCTAATTCTTGTAATGCAACACAGGTACGTTCAAGAGAGTGCGGCGAAATAATAAACAAAAAATAATTACTGGATTGAATCCCCCCATCAATTTCTTCCCGAAAGGGCGCACGCCCTGTGATATTCCATTTATCGAGCCATACCTGGATTCCATGTGCTTGCAAATCAGTGGCAAGTTTCAAAGCAAATTTAGTATTACGAGAACTATAACTAATAAATACTGACTGTTGATTATTCAAGAATAACCTCAATAAAAATCCCTACATTATTATTCTATGGGAGAATTCATAAATTTTATAAATGAGTTCAAAAATTGGGATTTTTTAAAAGCCCTGTTCTGCTAACCCCTAAATTTGTTAAAATTATCACAAAGGGAGAGAGATGAGAACGACACTACTTCTGGCGCTGCTGGTTTTGATGCTGGCAGCGTGCAGCCAGAAAGAATCCACATCCCCCAAACCTGCCCCGACTCCCACTGTTACGGTATCTTTCGCAGAAGCCTCCGTACAGGAAGGCCAGATTTTGTATAGTGTTGCCTGTGTCGCCTGTCACGGGCCGGACGCGGCAGGGATTTCCGGCCTGGGGCCGAGTCTGCGGGACAGTGAATTTGTTCGCAGCCGCAGCAACACCGACCTGCTGGCCTTCATCATTCAGGGACGCCCCATCGACCACCCTGATAACACCAGTGGGGTTGCCATGCCGCCGCGTGCCGGAATGCCAAATTTACAGGACAGCCAGATTGCCAGTATCATCCTCTACATTCGTACCCTAAAGGGACTGTCATGAAAAACTGGATTGCAACCCTCATCGCCGGACTCATTCCTCTTGCGCTGGTCGCTTTTCTGCTGACCTACGTCGCTAAGGATGAGGAAAAACCGGAGGACGACCAGCAGCCTGCTCTGCGCGGTTCGGTGATTGACCCACCTCTGGACATTGAGGATTTTACGGTAGCTTCGACCACAGGCGAAGATTACACCTTTCATGCCCATGATGGCAAACTGCGGCTGATGTATTTTGGCTATATGAGCTGTCCAGATTTTTGTCCGGCAGCGATGGCCGATTTTACGCAGGTTTACCGCACCCTCAACGCGCCCAAAGGGGACCTGGAAATCCTGTTTCTGACCGTTGATCCGGAGCGCGACACAATGGATAAACTGACCGTGTACACGGCGGCCTTTCATGAGGATTTTATCGGCCTGCGGGCTGAACCCGAAGCGCTCCCCACAATTTTGACTCAATTCGGTGTGGTCGCAGCCAAACGCGAGGTTGACTCGGCTCTCGGCTACCTGATTGACCATACCGCCTCATCGTACCTGATTGGCAAAGAGGGCGGCGTCATCGCCCGTTATGCTTACGACACACCGGTTGAAGATATTGTTCACGATATACAAATGCTAACAGGAGAGAAAAAGTAATGCGTCAAATGTTTATTGTCCTGATTCTGGTAGTGGGTCTGCTGGGTACAGCCGCCGCCCAGGACACCGATACCTGTAACGCGCTGGTTTTTGGCAATGTCTGGGCGCGGGCATCACTTCAGGTGGCGGGTAACAGCGCCGTTTTTGGCACACTGGCGAATCTCACCGATACGGATGATCGGCTGGTGTCCGCCAGTACGGAGGTCGCGGAAGTAGTTGAAATTCACGAAAGTGCTGTCGATGATAGCGGCGTCATGTCCATGACTCCCTTACCGGAAGGGCTGCCCCTGATGGCGGGTCATGCGGTTGACCTGCAACCCGGCGGCCTGCACATCATGTTGATTAACCTGACTCAGGATTTGGTGGCAGGGGAATCCTTTGACCTGACCCTTGAATTTGAAACGGCTGGTCCGATGACCGTTTCCGTAATGGTCAAGGAAATAGTAGAGGACATGATGATGAACGCCACCGAAGAGGCTGGCATGGCGGGACACGGCGGGATGCAAGCAACCGCCGAACCGATGGACATGGAACATGAAAAACCCGCTGTTTACATGCTGGGCGAATGTACCGGAATTAAGGTCGTTAATGCATGGGCGCGGCCTTCGGTTGCTCCCAACAGCGCCATTTACGCCACCATTTTTAACTTTACCGAAGAGGGCGATACGCTGGTTGGCGGCAGTGTTGCGGTGGCGGAAGCTGTTGAAATTCACGACATGACCATGAGCGCGGACGGTGTAATGAGCATGTTTCCGGTAGAAGGTGGACTTCCCATTCCGGCGGGCGGGATGGTGCAGTTGAAACCCGGCAGCCTGCATATCATGCTGATTAACCTATCCGAAACGCTGGACGCGGGCAATACGCTGGATGTCACGCTCACCTTTGAAAAAGCGGGCGACATCACTCTGACTGTGCCGATTGAAGACCGTCAGGCCGAAATGTCGCATTAATTTTTCACGCAGGGCGGGTCACGCGGCCCCCCAGGTGGTGGGGACACGGCACTGCCGTGTCCCTACTAAGGTTTGGGAGGGTTTTCAGGTCAATCTATGCGAAAAATCACCTTATTTTTGATTCTATTCGTCGGGCTGCTGGCGGCGTGTGGGCAGGAAAAACCGGAAAAAACGCCTTCTCCTGTCACCGACCTATCGCTTGTCACCACCAGCGCCAATGTAACGATGCAGGAAAACCGCGTTGTGCTGACCGTCTGGAAAGGGGCGGCGTGGTACAACGATCTGGAGTCGATTTTTATTCGCGCCTATGACCCACAAAATCATCTCGTCTGGGAAGGAAACGCGGTCAATTACAGCGACTACGATGTGCCGTATTGGGTCGTGTATCCTGAATTTAACGGGGCTGGTTTCTGGACTCTGGAAGCCGACCTCAAAACCCGCACCGGACAAACCGCCCGCCTGAAACTGTGGGTCAAAGTTGAAGACTCGGTATCCAGTATTGTAGCGGGGATGCCCGCCCCTCACTCTGAGACACGGGTGGTGAATCAGGAAACCTCGCTTTCCAAAATCACCAGTGATATAACCCCCAATGAAGCCTTCTACCAGCAGACCGTCGCACAGGCTGTTACCAGTGGCAAACCGAGTCTGATAGTGTTTGCGTCGCCGGGGTTGTGCAGCAACCGTATCTGTACGCCAGTGGTTGACCATACGATTGACCCGCTTGCAGAAAAATACGGCGATACACTGAACGTGGTGCATGTGGAAATTTATGACCTGTCTACGGCAACCTATGTTCCAGCGATGGTCGAATGGGGGCTGAATTATGAACCCTGGACGTATCTGGTGGGTGCCGATGGAATCGTGGCCGCCCGCTATGACGGGCCGGTATCCGTGTCGGAACTCGCCCCTGTGATTGATACCCTGATTCGCTAAAATCGGGGGTATGCGCCTGTTTTTAGTCATCCTCCTATCGCTGTGCGGAGCAATTTTGCTACTGACAACCGCCATTTTACAGATTCCCCGCCAGCAGCCCACTTCCTCTCGTTTTATTGCGTTTATGTCTTATCGAAATGGGGAGTGGGATTTGTACCGGATGCTGTCGGACGGGTCACAGGTACGCCGCCTGACAAACACCTCCGGTACAGAAAGTTATCCTGCATGGTCGCCTACCCTGCCGATTCTGGCGTATACCCTGTGGGATGGACAAAACGACACGACCCTCTATACCATTCGCATGGGGGCATCACGACCTTTCGCGGTCGTGCATAATATCACCCCTACGGCTGTGCCGCGCTGGTCGCCCAACGGGGCGTGGCTGCTGTATACCGCCAATGAAGATGGAGATGAGGATGTTTTTCGGATTCGTCCAGATGGGACGGGTAAACAAAAGCTGACTGATAACACGCGCCCCGATGCCATACCCTCCTGGTCGCCAGACGGAAAACAAATTGTGTACCGTTCATCTCAAAGCACCCATGATGAATTGTGGACGATGGACATCAACGGCCAGAATCAGCGACTCCTAACCAGTACCGCCAGTTATTCCTCGTTTCCTCTCTGGTCGCCGGACGGGGAATGGATTGTATTTGGCGGCGCGAATGGCTACTGGGATATTTTCCGCGTGGATACCAGCGGCCAGCACCTGCAAAACCTGACTGACAGTGCGGCCATCAGCTACAACCCGATGATTTCACCGGACGGCCAGTGGATTGTTTTTGGCTCCAGCACGACTGGAACATTGAACGACATTCACCGGATGCGACTCGATGGAACACAGCGAGAACGACTGACTGCCTATTCGGGCAGCGAATTTCCCGCCGCGTGGTCGCCAGATGGACAGTGGATTCTTTATACAGTGGAGCAAAACGGCGGACTGGATATTTATAAAATGCGGCCAGACGGTTCGGAAAAGCAACGTTTAACTTTTTATACGGGTGACGATGTATCCCCTGTCTGGTCGGCAGTGATAGAAAAAAACTGGCAGGCACGACCCCTGCTTATCCTGGGGCTGTGCCTGCTGATCCTCTCGAGCATCGGGAGTTTGTACCGCTAGGAGAGCAAAAAGCGCAGCGCGTCCGGCAGACGCCGCCGCCAGTCGGCTTCCGTATGCCGTCCGTGTTCATCCTCCACATACCGCAACTCAAATCCTTTTTCCTTCAATCGGGCAGCCATACGCGGCACAATCGGCAGGTAGCCGGTTTTACGTGTCATTTCGTGATGCCCCATATCCAGATAAATTTTCCCCGGTAAATAGGCCGCCTGCTCGATTAAATCCGTCATTTCCTGCGCGGCAATCCAGAAGGCAGGACTCAGCGCTCCAGCAAAACCGAATACGGTGGAATACCGGAAAAACGCATACAGGCTGATGAGGCCGCCCATTGACGACCCGACTATGCCGGTATGGGCGCGGTCTGGAAGGGTGCGGAAACTGCGGTCAATGTCCGGTTTAAGGGTTTCCACAATGAAGCGCAGATATAAATCGCCCCGTCCGGTCCCAAATTTCCGGTTATCAAAGGGGTTATATTCCCGAACGCGCTGCCTGCCCAGATTTGGAATCCCAACGACGATTGCTTCCAGCCCTTCCTGACTCAAATCATGCAGCGCTTCATCCACACCCCACTCCCCCGCGAAACTGGTGGCATCGTCAAACAGATTTTGCCCATCGTGCATGTAAATCACGGGATAACGGCGCGAAGATTCTGCATAGGATGGCGGCAGATACACCAGAATATCGCGGTGATTATTCAACTGTGGGCTGTAGACCCGTTCCTTGAGCCGCACTTCTCCGGTAATGGTGTGCAACTCTCGATTTTCTACGTAGTTTACCCACATTACCAGCCGCCCCCGCTTCGGCTTCCCCGTCCAGAACTGCCGCGACTACTGCCGCCGCTTCGTCGGCTGCCACTGCTGTGCCGTGAGCTACCCCCCCAGTGATGATCATCGTCATCATTGCTGTTCTGAGGGAAATATTCGGGATACCGATACTGCAAGTACATCATGACCACGATAAAAATAATCACTCCTATCACAACTAGACCTGTCGGAATGCCACCTGTATCTTCTTCTGTGCCTTCGTCAAAGGTGAACGCAGGCGCAGAGGTATAATTCGGATTGGCGATTCCCTGCTCAAGCGCGTTCAGGGCATGGGTCAGCGCGGTTGAATACTGTGCCTCTCGCAAAGAGGGATTCAGCACATTTTGCCGGATGGCTTCCAGGTCGCTGCTGGCCAGTTCATCCGCCCAGGTATCCCCGACCAGAATTTCGCTGTACCGTTCCAGCGACACATACACTGCCACCAGATTTTTATCCTGTACAAATGCTCCGTTGTTACGGGTATACCCTGCCTCATCGAGTCGGGCATAAAAATCCGCCTGGCCGCCTGTTTTTACAAAATAAATCACCACTGTCGCCCCGCGTGCGAGTAATGGTTCAGCCGCCTTCTGAATCCCTTCGCGGTTGAGTTCGCCGCCGTCCCCCTGAATAACAACCGTATCTTGTGCCAGTGCGGGACTCCCCGCAATGCAAAAAATCAGTACGAGGAGCGCAACCCATCGTTTCATGATTTATCCTTTGAACATATTAAAGACGTTTTTCGGAGTCGACCAGTTCCAGCAGCCAACACTCATCCGATTCTCAGGGATTCAGCCACCGTATCGTAAGGGCGGGGACAAGAGGGCATGGATGTTTGATTCCCGTCCTTTTTATCCTCACCCCAAACCCCTCTCCGATTTTCGGAGAGGGCTTACAGTAGGGACACGGCAATGCCGTGTCCCTACCTTACAACTGGTGTTCTTCCCGCAGGCGGCGCAGGTGAGCAATTGCCTGTTGC
>CAZKZS010000273.1:0-6980 GCA_964557285.1 uncultured Anaerolineae bacterium
CCATGAAACCGCCCGAAGAGCAAATATAAGCCAAGAGGAAAAATTGATTGTACTACTCTGCCAGGTCTGCCCATTCTTCCAGTGTCTGATTTAGTTCTGCTTCCTTTGCGTTATAGTCGGTGCTGAGGCGGGTCACATCTGCCACATTACCGGACAGACTCGCCGCTTCCATCGCCTGCATAATCACTGCAATTTCATCCTGCAAAGCATGGATAAGGCTCTCGAGTTCCTGCACCCGTTTGTCGCGCTGATAGGGAGTCAGGCCGCGTATCCGGCTGTTTTCGGTTTTTGGTCTTTCGGAGTCCTTACGGGCTTTTTTCTCTGCCTGTTCCTGAGTCCGGCGGGCAACATAGTCGGCGTATGTGCCTTCAAAAATCGTCACTTTTCCTACTTCTACCGCCCAGATTTGCGAAGCCAGCGCGTCAATCAGATAGCGGTCATGGCTGACCATCAAAATCGTGCCGTTAAAATTGGCAAGCACATCCTGAAGCATTTCCTGAGAGGGAATATCGAGATGGTTGGTGGGTTCGTCCAGCAGCAGGACGTTGGAATCGGAAAGGGCAAGTTTTGCCAGCGCCAGCCGTCCGCGTTCCCCACCGGAAAGGGTACTCACCTTGCGAAAAACATCATCTCCAGTAAAAAGATAGGTCGCCAGATAATTACGGGTTTCGCTCAGCAGCATATCTTTGATACTCAAAATTTCATCCAGCAGGGTGTTGTCTGGTTTTAAATCCTCATGTGCCTGCGCGAAGTAACCTATTTTGACCTGAGCGCCCCAGGTGACTTCTCCGCTTAAAGGAGGAAGTTTCCCCAGAATCGTTTTGAGAAAGGTTGTTTTGCCCGCCCCATTCGGTCCAATTAGCGCCGCTACTTCTCCCCGATACAGGGTAAAATCCGGTACGATAAAAAGTGGCCTGTCATAACCAACCGCCAGTTTTTCCGTTATCAGCACCTTATCGCCGGTTCGTACACTGGCTTGCAAGTTGATTTTAAAAGTACGGCGTTGGGGCGGACGTTTTTTAAGCCAGGTGGTTTCCAGTTCGCGCCCCCGACGGTCTGTGCCACGCATCAGCCGTTCCAGCCGACGCAGACGGCCTTTGGCCTGGCTGGTATTCTGTCCGGCAATGTTACGCTGGATGTAATCCTGTTCTTTGGCGATAAATGCCTGCTGCGCTTCATATTCTTTGAGGCGGCGTTCATATCGTTCTTCGCGCTGCTGCAAATAGTGGCTGTAGTTGCCGCGATAGGTTTCCAGCCCGCCCCAATCAAGTTCCCACACATGATCCACTACCTTATCCATAAAATAGCGGTCATGGGAAACCATCAGAATCGCGCCGGAAAAGGCATTTAAAAAGTTTTCCAGCCATTCAATCGCGTTAATATCCAGGTGATTGGTGGGTTCATCCAGCACCAGCAAATCCGGTTTTTCCAGCAGCAGCCGCGCCAGCAGCGCCCGAGTCGTTTGTCCCCCCGAAAGTTGATTTAAAGGTTGATGATAGGTTTCTTTTAAAAATCCAAGCCCCTGTAATACCTGTTCAATACGGGTTTCATAGGTATAACCGCCTGCTTCTTCAAACGCGGCCAGTTTGCGCCCGTAACGTTCCAGGAGTTCCGAATCTGCATCGGCAAGCTGCGCTGCCATTGCTGCGAGTTCGGCTTCCTGCTGACGCAGATCGGCAAAAACAGTCAGCATTTCATCGTGAACCGTATGCTGGCCTTGAAGTTCGGGGCGCTGTGGCAGATACCCAATCCGTACTCCTCTGGCTATCTGAACTGTGCCTTCGGAAGGCGGCTCATTTCCCATCAAAACATTTATGAGTGTGGTTTTGCCCGCCCCATTGGGGCCGACCAGCGCGATTTTTGCACCCTGTGGGATGATAACGGAAATATCATCAAAAATTTCATCGGCGCCGAAAGCTTTGCTGAGATTGTTTGCTGTAATTAAAGACATCACACCATCGTCAAAATTATGAATGTTGCAATTCTACACAATTCTGGCAAAAAAAAAGCAAGAGTGGCACAACGTACCATCTCTTTGCTTTCGGGGGGAGCAACCCAATCGGTTGAAGGGGGGAACTTCAACCCTTATGCCTTTATCATAACTTTGGTCAGGACCTCGTACATGACGCCCCACCTATTAATAAGCAACGCCAGGCTTACTTTCCCCCGATGCGTTTATTACGGAACATCAACCCGAACCCACGACGGGTAATGAGATAGTCATGCTCCGGGTCCACTTCTAGCAGGCGTTTCCGCAGACGGCTGACCAACGCATCAATCGTCTGATCATTGACTTCGTAATCCATGCCCCACACATATTTCCGTATATCTTCACGGGTGACGACCGCATCTTCATTGTTGACCAGCAGTGCCAACAGGGTAAATTGGCTTGGGCTTAGCGGCGGATCAAGCCGTTCGCCGTTGATATACACCTGTGCCGCCGAATCATCCAACCGTAAACCCGGAATGGGCAGTTTGACCTCAGCTATCTGGGCGGTTGTGGCCGGGTCATCAAAAATAAAGGTCATGACATTCCCAATATTAATTTCATCCCCTGCCCGCAGTTTGGCCTGCTTGCGCGGTTCTAAAGGATGGTGATTCAGATACGTGCCGTTGGTGCTGCCCATATCCATGATGTAAACCTGCTGATGGTCAAAACCAAATTCCACATGCAGACGGGACACATCCGGCGAATCAATCACAAAATGACATTCGCGGGCGCGGCCAATGGTAAAAGGAAAGGTGTTCAGGTCAATTTGCGACCCCGACCGGTCGCCTTCTTTGACATGCAAACAGGGTGCTGTGGGCATGGTAAATTGCTCACTCCATGAATATAAATCACCTTATTTTATCAAAAAATGGGTGACTGCCGCACTCACACAAACAAACTCTGGTCGCATTTGTTCCGGTAGCGGCAGGCATAACAGCGCCGTCGTTCCTCATGGCTGCGGGGAACGTCGGTTTTTTCGCGGTTGGCCTCAATTTCATCCATGATGCCGGACAGCACTTCGATAGCATCTTCATCAAAATCCACTTCAAAGGTGCGTCCATCTGCATACCGAATCACCCCGTAAAGAGGATGACGGGGTTCATTTTCGGCCACAATCATACCAAACGCGACCAGTTCCATGATGTGCGCTTCATAAGGGGTTTCCGGTCCTGGCATGTCTTTTGCCAGCACAGGAATTTTATAGCCTTCAATATCCAGCAAATAATCCGGTTTGCCGACCAGCCCAAACTCCTTTGCGACCAGTGTTTTCCGGTTGCGGTGAGCCTTAATACCGTGAAACAGGATGTCTTTATCCGGTTCACGCATCCGGCGGTAAATGTAACGCACCAGAAAAAACAAAAAAATGCTGACAACAGCCGCTATCAGGGTAATGTCAATTCGCAGCGTGGCCGCAAAAAGCACCGATAGCGAAAGCAGTAAGACCCCGGCGCGCCAGGGATTTTTAAGCCAGCGCCAGAGCTGCCCATTAGGAGTCTGCACCTCAGGATTGCTGCGGTCATAAAACAGCGCCCGCGCGCAGTACACATGTCGGGCGATCTCGCTGGCGGTAATGAGAGGCGGCGGGGTCTTTCGATTCACGGTTGTTCCGTTAATTTCTGTAGCAGGGCTTCAATCGCCTGTTCAAGACGCTGCTGGCGCAAACTCAGGGTGACATCGGCACGGGTGCTTTGGGCGACACTGCGAACCACATCCGTGCGGCGGCGCAGTCCTCCGGTAATCGCGTCGGAAAAATCCATCGTAATCAAAAGCGTGTACACCGTATCCATCACATCGAGTAGTTGTTCGGCTTTTTCCGTATTTCCCTGCCGAATCAAATCCAGAATGTGCCGCCGGAGTTCGGTGGCTGCTTCTGCCATGCCGTTGATATAGGTGCTTGGGATAATATCCAGTGATTCGGGGGTAGGAATCCCTTCACCGCGCACAAATGCATACATCAACTGGGCTTCCACATACTCTTTAAACGCATCCTGAGTATAGCCGGTGTGATACAGGTCAGGATGATTTTGGAGCAGTTGATGAAGTGCCTGTGCGGTAAGGCGGGTTTCCCCTAACAGGACTTTTGCTTCTTCCCAGTCCATGCGATGAATGGAGCGAATGGTATTAGCACACTGGCGGGTAAGTTGGCGGGCTGTACTCAGCGCGTTTTCC
The DNA here is from genome assembly GCA_964557285.1 of uncultured Anaerolineae bacterium. GTDB lineage: Bacteria > Chloroflexota > Anaerolineae > Aggregatilineales > J027 > SB15. The sequence continues at coordinate 4,160 of CAZKZS010000273.1, forward strand.
CGTACCTCATTTTTAATTTCAAAATACGCAACAATAGAGTCGCCGATGCGATCCAGTTCACTCATTGGTGGAATCACCGTTGCCCTGGCTCACTTCCGGAGGTTTTAGCCCACCAAAAAGCTGGTCGGCTAAAGTTGGCGGCACTTCAATTGCCCCATACTTAGCTTCATACTGTTCCAGATTTTCCCCAAGCGCCTTATACAGGAGTTTGGCATGAGTGGGCGACATGACCACCCGTGTATGCACCTGGGTTTTGGGGATGCCGGGGAGAATCTGAGCGAAGTCTACAAAAAATTCGGATGTGGTGTGAATAATCAGCGCGAAGTTCGAGTACACAGCCCGTAAGTTCGCAGGAATTTCAATTTGAATCCGGTTGCCCTTCTGCATAGAAAGCCTTTCTTTCAGCATAGCTTAACGTTGACAGCAAAAATAAGCCACTTCTGCCCGAAGCGGCTTATCTCAACATTATGCACGCGAATGGCTTAGAAAGGAATATCGTCTACGTCCTGAGTGCCACCGTACTCATTTGCGCCCGCACCGCTTCCATAGGGATAATCGGCGTCGCTGTATTGCGGTGAACCTGCACCTGCCGCACCGCCTACAAATTGAATATCCCTTGCGGTCACTTCCAGCGAAGCCTTTGGTTGCCCATCACTTCCCATATACGCTCTGGCCTGCACGCGATCAGCAACGACCAGCACTTTTTTACCTTTGGTGAGGTACTGATGCAGTGACTCGGCACGCGGCCCCCAGATTGCCACCCGCCACCATGTCGTTTCATCGTGGCGTTCATTGGTGTTCCGATCGACCCAGTTCCGGTTAGTCGCCAGGCTAAAACTGCATACAGCACGTCCCTGCTGGGTATAAGACAGTTCCCCGTCTTTCCCGATATTTCCAACCAATATAACCTCGCAGAACGTCATGGGCTTTAATCCTTCAAAATTCTCAAACGACCTTCGTAAGAAGTCTCTCTACCTGATTTAACCACGCTATTAAATTTTTCGCATCTTGCGGGAGAAATAATCTTATCGAAGTTGAATTATCATGTTTCAATGATAGAACAATTGTTCATTTTTAGCAAGGGGAAACTGGCAGCAGGGGAGTGAACTCCCCTGCATTATCAATATCGCTAAACCCGAAAACATTCGTAGTCGTTAGCAATGGGCAGCCCCCACACGCCCCAGAATTCACGGGTAGCAGGCCGCATAATCACCGCGCCGCAGGTTTCCGAATAGTAGGGTGGCTCTGAAACTGAACAGATGCTGTATGTTCCGTCGCTGCGGTCACGGGTTAAGGCCATAAGGTGGTCGGGGGTGACGGGACGCTGCTGCAAAATCTCGGCAGCGCGGCGGGTACGAATCAGAGAATCCACCTGCAAATCTTCATCCAGAGGGCGCTGAACGGCCTGCGTGCTGTCGGCATGACAGCGATTGGCATGGACGATGACTCCATCCTGAAGCTCGTCAATATGCAGTGTGGTACTCATGGCCTCCACGTTGTAACCGCGTCCGGTACTGTCGGCTAGCAAATAGTTATGAGCGCCCGCCAGTTTTGCCGACAGCAGGCAGTTCAGCGCATCGTCAAGGGTAGTTTGCGTCAGCACTTTGCGGCAGACAAACGGCCATGTGACCCCCGGCTGCCCATCTGCCCCCAATAAATTGTTAATCCCGATGCTGATGCCGGCTTCGTTCATGCCAATCATGCCCACACATCCAGTCAGGGTAAACATCAGAAAGGCAGGATCATGCCGGGGGCGTCCGCGTATTAGAAGAACATGCGGCGTCGCTGTTTCGTGCATATCCCAGGTTTGCCCCAAGAAACTGTGACCTTCGGCGGAGACTTCGCGGCTCACCATGAAGGTGGTACATTCATTTCCCACACGGGCAGGCACAGCCGACACCGATTCTTCGGCGTTGTAAACCACATCAACAAAATCCGTGAACCCGTTGGCAATGACCAGTTCCGGCAGGCTTAAACCTGTCGCGTCGGCTATACCTTCTAATTCCTGCATGAGTTCAGGCGCATAGAGATAATGTTCGTCTACGCAGGTTTGTGCCAGTTTGAGGATGTGTTCACGGGGGAGCGTGCGGCCTGTCCAGGTTTCGTCGCAGCTCAGGCGAATACGTTCTTCTGCCAGTTCGCAGATAGCCTTTTGAAAGGCTTTACCATGCTGGTATCCCATTTGATAGGGAGTCCCACCAACTTCCAGAAGTCGGATTCGGGGCATCTTTCTATACAGTTCTCCCAATTGCGGCGGACAAAAAAACAAGGTTCAGAGAGGCTGAACCCTGTTATTAAATTAGCGGAAACTGCCCCGAATTTCAAGTGAGAATCACATAGGAATTTCCCGATGCTGTGGATTGTTCCAGACAATCAGCATGGCCGCATCTCCGGCGGCAGGATAGCGGGAATAATTTTCAATCAGACGATAGGGATGAAATCCGCGTTTCATCTGCATGGTCACGGTAGGGTCATAAATTTCTCCCTGTTTGACTTTTTCCGCATACTGCCGGATGCTCATCTGATGGCGATACTGTTGATAACCAAGCAGCATCCCGCCCGCGTAAAATCCGCGCAAATTGAACTGTTTGACCAGGTTAAACCGTGCCTGGTACAGCTTTGAACCGATTCCCCGACGGCGATAATTCGCATCCACAACAAAATCAATACCATAGAGCCACTCGCCCGCCGGATCGTGATTGGAAATGTCTAAATCCCCAATCGCATCCAGCCAGGGCAGGGCATGGTCATCCGGGCTGCGGTGGGTTCGCATGGTCAGGGCAAAACCGACGATCGGATGATTGAGCAGCGCAACCAGTTG
>CAZKZS010000274.1:0-6920 GCA_964557285.1 uncultured Anaerolineae bacterium
GTTTTTAAAATGTGGTACGCCACATTGGAGGTGGTGGTTTTGCCATCTGTTCCGGTAACGCCAATGACCACCAGCGCCCGCGAAGGATACCCATAATAGGCTGACGCTAGATGCCCTAATGCCTGCCCCGCATCTTTCACATACACATACGCAGCAGGGAGTTTTAAAGTCGGTTCTTCGCCAATGATGGCTGCCGCGCCTGCCTGGATAGCCTGGTTAATGTATTGGTGTCCATCTACCCCGCGCCCCCGCCGTGCCACAAACACCCCGCCCGGTTGGACTTTCCGTGAATCTTCAGTTACAGGGGCGGTGATGTCCGGGTCGGTATCCGGCGGCGGGAATCCAAACGGCAGTGCGCTGAGCAAATCCGATAATTTCATGTAACGAGAATCTCTTGTTGATGTGCTGGCAATTCTAGCAGGACAGAAGGTTCGGGCAATAGACAAAACCTATTGAGCTTTTTTGACCCTTAAAAAATCCTTATTGACTTTATTTAGTGCGTAGGGTACACTGGAATTGCATGATGACCCCACACGCCATTTTCCAATAGGATAGTTGATTAACAGGCAAAAGTGAATCCGACGAAGGTACTATGTCGATATTATGTTGTGGTGATGAAAAACCAAGTGGCACACTCAAAGTCGATGTTCTGGGGCAGTGGATAGAAACCGACTGGCTGCCGCGTTTCCCTGACCAGAAGTTGATGAATCTGTGGACATCAGCTTCCACAACCAACGGTCAGGTGTTGTCCAAGTTCAGCCGCCGACTCACGCTGGATAAACAGTATCGATTTACAGGGTACGAAGAAATTTCCTGTCCAGTGGTGGTTCGGGTTAGCAAACAGACCGACTCTGGCGCTCTGAGCGCCCAAAGTGGTGCTTTTCTGCTCAAATTTGTGAACACCAAAACTCTGGAACAGGTTGAGGTGCTATCAGTTGCCGCGTTTTCTTCAGATGAAGGTTACAGCTTTCAAATCGTGTGTCTGGCAGCTGTGCCTGAACCCCTGCTCAAAATGTGGGCGGCCTTTGCTAATGAATGTGACCGTCTTGCCAGCGCTCTCGAACCTACTTCTAAAGTGATCATTATCGGCGGACGTTCAGCCGCGTTTGTCCCTACGACACAGTGGGAAGATATTGTGCTGCCCTCTGACTTAAAACACGACATTTTGAATGATATAGAATCCTTTTTCACCAAAGGCATTGATATTTACAAACGCCTGAAGTTAAAACCCTTCCGCAAACTGCTGCTGGCGGGCGTACCGGGGACAGGCAAAACGATGCTGTGTTCCGCGCTGGCAAAATGGGCGATCGCGCGTAAATATCTGGTAATCTATGTTTCCAGCGCTGACCGCGAGGGGGCGAAATTCTGGAAAATTGAACACGCGCTGGATGTAGCCTCCAGCTCCAAGCTGCCGACTCTGATTCTGCTGGAAGAAATTGATGCCTATCTGCATGAGGAGGAAAAGGCGCTGGTGTTGAATGTGCTGGACGGTGCTGAATCCTCTATCAATGACCGGGGTTCGCTGCTGATTGCGACGACCAACTATCCAGAAGCGATTGATGAACGGATTTTAAAGCGGCCGGGTCGTCTTGACTGTATTTTTATAGTGCCGGAAGCCCGCAATCTGGATAATGCAGAAAAACTCCTGCGGCAGTATTTAGGGGAAATGTGGCGGGATGAACATGGAGTGATTGCCAGTGAACTGATCGGCTACCCCGGTGCGTTTATCCGCGAAGTAGCGATTCACGCCCTCACGCAGTTAGCTTACGAAAACCTGAGTGAATTACCGTTTGACATGCTGGAACGTTCTTTCCGCCGCCTGCGCGAACAGATTGATACGCGGGATGATTTTCTGGTCAAGCGGAATGAAATTGGTTTGCTTGCCCGCTAAATTTTCTAAAGGGGCGGATTATGAAACCCCGCCCCTGACATAGTTTAATCTCCGGCGGACATGGCGGGGATACGCTGCACCATCGAACGTACATTTAGCAGCCGCTTCAGGAAGGCTACCGGATCGCTGGTATCGCCCGAAATAGGAATCTGGCGGGCGGGCAGCATAAATTCCGTAGATAGGCCGCCTTCTGAAATAATGGTGTTAACGTGGTTGACGACGCCGTTGTACTGAATCACAATCGTATTCAGATAGTTGTTTTCGCGGGTGATTTTCCACAATTCACAGGCTGCCTGTACCGATTCCAGCCAGTGAATCAATTCCCCCGTTTTGTAACGATATTCCGGTTCGCTGCCCAGGCCGAGCATTTCAATTTCATCAATTAAATCGCGGCATTTCTGGATGAGGTCTTCCCAATCTATCGGCAGTGGCACACCAAATTGATTCAGATAACCCGCATAGTTAAAAAAGGGCGGTTTACGGACTTCTTTCGGATGTGCCTCAATTTCTGAGCCAGGACGTTCTTCGTACAGGTTTTCGCTCAGGCGCTGAAGTTGCTCCTCCATATCCATATAAAGCTGCGCGTTCAGATAGCGGTCTGCATGTTTGGCGGTCATGAGCGTGTTGATGGTGTAATGCCCATCAAAAACAGGCAGTACAAAGGAATCAATTGCATCCCGACCAATGACCGACTGCGCGACAAATCCTTTTGAACCCGTGATAAGTAGATTTTTGGAAAGGACTTCGTTAATCCGCAGCAGGAGGAAGGATTTTAAGGTTGTGCCATGAAATTGCAGGAATCCGTTTTCATTCAGCGCGGCGGCCCGGAAAAACATGAAATCATACAGGGCTGCTTTTAAGGTGAGGTCATACATCTGACGGAATACGTTGCTAAATTGAAGCGGATTATTGCCAAAGATCCGCTTTTCCCCAAGCCATTCAATCGCTGCTGGCAGCGACCCGTGCAGCATCCGTACCCCCATACTGGTGCATTGATATTTGCTTGGCAGCGCCATCCGTTGAATAATGGATAACCCATGCCCCAGTTTTCCCACCTGAATCCCCGGGCCGTCAATGTCAAATTTGGTCAGCACCATACCGCGCAGCACATGGGTTTCCAGACGTTCCCAATTTTTGCAACTGCTCTGGGGGACGAGGAAAAAAGACAGGGAACGCGGTCCGTCCTGTTCCGGGTCAACCTTTGCCAGAATCAGGTGATAATCGGCGTGAAAGGAACAATTAATCAGCCATTTTGAGCCTTTGATATGGAAGTGACGCTCATTCGGATCATCCGACATAGGAGTTGCCTGAGTACGGATACTGAGCAGGTCAGACCCGCAGTGTTCCTCCGTCCAGCCCAGGGTGAAAATTTTATCTTTTAACTGAGCCGCCAGTTCGTACTCCTCGGCAGCAACCAGAATGCTGTAGGCCAGGGCGCTCGCGCCAATCGTAATGGAAACGCTGGGGTCATCCTCTGCATATTCCGTAGCAACACGGGTGGCAGCCAGCAGGTTGTATTCAGGGTAGATATGGTCATAGACTTTGTAGATATTTTTGCGAATGTCCTCAAAATCTACAATCAGCCCGAACTTCTCATCTTTGACTCGCAACGTTATCTCACCTTTCTGTGCGTAAATTCCCAATGCCCATTCTGATGGGCATGAGTGATATTGGCAATAAAAAACAAAACAGGGATTTGCCACTTTTTTATAACACTTCAGGGGCAGATTCGATACTCTCAAATTGAGACTTTAACGTTTTTCTTATGCGGAAAACGTGTTTATTCGCTTTCCCAGAATGCACTTTCCGTCGCGCTGGGCGTCTGATCTTTTGCCACCAGACTCACCGTGTGATGAGTACGGAACAGGCTGTACAAATTCTGATGCCCCGGAACGGGATTCAGCACATTTTCCAGTTCCATAATCGACACCCAGAGTTCAAGATCATCGTCGCCCATGCCTGTCACCTGCTGGATGGCATCCATGGTAATCGGGATTCTTTTTTCGTATAAGTTGAGCAGGGTTGTGATGAAGTCGTTGCGCTGTTCCAGCACCTGTTTCACGTAAGCTGAGTCCAGATTCAGGGAAACACCCTTAGTCATAAAATCACTTTGCGGGTTAGGATACTCTCTCACAAACAGGCCGCCGCGTTCTTCCAGCGTTTCTACTGCTTTCTGAAAGGCCGCACCCACATCATACGGGCGCAGCCGTTTATGCAGGCTGCCCAGAGGACACCACGCAAACTTACGGAAACTGGTGAATTGTTCCACACTGACGATGATTCGTTGAATCATGGCCTCAATCACCTCGTCACTGACTTCAACCACAGGTGGCTTAAAATTCACACCCACTGGAAGATCAGGGACACGAATGACAGGGACTAAATCGTCCGGGTTGTGGCGGTGGGGTATCAGTTCGCGCACCAGAATGCCTTCCCGTACAAAAAAGTCAATCCATTCGGAGCGCCAGTTGTCATCCACATTAATGCCCGGCCCAACGAGTTCTTCATCCATCGCAATTCCTTTGAGCAGGAATCCGTAATTCACGTAATCCCACTGACGCACCGCTAGCGTATTGCTGACCCGGTACACAATGTGGTCACGAATCCGGCGGGTGCGGGAGACAATTGGATGGTCGGGTTCAAGGGTAAGAGCGCTGCTGGTGCGGCTTTCACGCAGAATCCCGATGTTCACAGCCTGCTCCAACAAATCTTTGGCACGCTCAGCATTGACAGCGACATGCACCTCTACCAGACGTTGAGACAGCGTATCGTAGGTGATAGGTATCTCTGGGTAGTTGGCTTTGAGATAGTCAAATTGCAGCACCACGCTATCCCACTGGGAAGGACGCACATCCGGCTCAATTTCCGGATCGGTGATGGCTTCCGTATAAATGCCAAGCAGGTCTTTGTGCCGACGCAGAGGTACAAAGTCGTCAATATACTCTAAGTGGATAGCGATATTGTTTTCGAGAATCCGGCTGGTGCTACCACGCACCCCCCAGACCAGTACCTGTTTGCCTCTGGCACGCAGGGTATTGTAAATGTCGTTAAAATCGCGGTCCCCACTGGCGATGATAATAATGTCGGGACTGTTGGGGCCGGTGCTTTTTGCCAGCACATCTTTTGCGATTCGCAAATCGGCGCTGTTTTTCCCTGGCAGGCTGAACACCGGATCAATGCTGGCGAGCGCTAAACGGCTGGGAACTTCATCAGAAATCTCACGCCCCTGAGCATCCAGAATCGGGGGCAGGCTGCCGCGCTGTCCCCAGGGCGCGTAGGCCGCAATATGTACGACCTGTCCGTGCCGTTCCGCCTGACGTTTAAAAGCGTTCAGCAGAATATCGAGATCAACAATGTATCCCTGTTCATTCAGGCTGATGGTGATATTTTCAAAGTCGATGTACAGCGCCAGCGTTTTGCTCTGCACGCCTAAAATAGACTCTAGCGGCTGAAAGATAACCCCTTTTTCGGCTGCGGGGGTGACATCTGCCCAGAAGCGGACTCGCGCCTGCGGGCCCAGATTCACCCGTCGGGTGAGCTGCCCAAATTCGGGTTTGGAACTTACCAGAATCAATTCATCAATAGTGGAATCCGAATCAATTGGGAAATAATGTGCCAGCAGCGCATCTACCATAAAACGACGTTCAACCACATTAAACAGGTCGTAACTGTTGGCTGCAAAGACCTGCTGCACATTAATGCCATCTTTATTAGCGCGGTTGTGGCGATTCCAATCGGCCACTGCAATGGCGTTCAGGTCATTAGGATTACCCAGACCGGAGGCGAGTGCCGCCGTCAGGCGGAGCGTCGCTGCCGCTTCGGGTAAATTTAATGAAGCATTTTGCGCTTCCAAATACTCAATAATATCGTCTACATCAACAATCAGGTAGGCCGACATAATTAATCCTCTAGCGGGCAAGCATAGGCGCGATAAGCCCTGCCGCCTCGTTCTTTAAAATAAGGGGGATACGGTGAAGCAGGCAAAAATATTTTCCTGTACTTTCAAAGATATTATTTTTTTGCTTGCCATCCGAACGCCCCGATCGGATAGTTTTGTCCATTCTAATGAGCATTTTATTAATTTACAATGGTTAAACATCATGCCCTGCTATAGTTATTAAACACAAAAACAGGTAAAACGCTAACGACTTTCATGTCTCTATGATAGCATAGAAGAAAATATTACTAGTTATCTTAACCTAATTTAAACTTAGGAGTATTTGGATGGCTTTTGTATATCTTGCTCACGCTCCGGAAGACGGGGTATTCGCTTCGCGCTTGAGCAGTGATTTGCAGCAGGCGGGGATTGAAAACTGGTACGACAGCGGCGGAATCTCGGACGAGGTCGCTTTCGCAAAACTCAGACAAGCGACCCATTTTGTAGCGGTGCTGTCGCCTGATGCGCTGGCGAATGAACGGTTTTTGGGAGCACTGGAATACGCCAGTGAAAATCGGTTGCAGCGGCTGGCGCTGCGCCTCACCCAAATTGAAACCCTGCCACCCCAGTTAACAGGAATTCTTCCCCTGGATTTTACCAATGAGGAAAATTATGCGGTCGGGCTGGACACCTTGATGGAAGATTTGCAGCTTGAACCACCCCTTCAACTGCCAGATGACATCATGACCCGACTGGAAAGCGAAATTGCCCTGGAGCGCAAGGCCGGGATAGAGGCACTGCTGCAATATCAGGATAAGAACGATCCACTTCATCACCTGGCGCTTGAAGAGCTTCGGGCAGTGAGCTTTAGAGAACGAGATGATGCGCTGAGAAAAGTCGCTCATGCTGCGGTGCAAGCCTTCCTCATTGAAGAGCGTCCACCGCAGGCAGAAGCCAAGATTCCCTCGAAAGAAGAACTGGAATTACAGGCTGCCACACAGAGTCAGCCCTTAATTGTGGGTAAAGCTGGAATTCAACCGAAACCGAAAGTAATTTACCTGTGGCAAACCAATCGCTGGTATGCTGTCCTGCTTGGAACGGCGCTGCTGGTTGGAGGAATTGCTGCCGTTGCCAGCGGCGAATGGGCGTATT
>CAZKZS010000275.1:0-6908 GCA_964557285.1 uncultured Anaerolineae bacterium
GCCAATTCCGGCTGGCGGTATGGCTTGCAGGATGTGCGCGGTTACGACAGCCTGTTCAGCAAACAGTATGCCGACTACATGCGCCGTATCGTGCCGCAGGGGGAAATTGATTTTAACCGGATTGCCCCTATTCCCTATGACCAGCCGCAGGCACTTCTGGATATACGTCTGAACGCGCTCAATGTGCGGTACATCATCACGGACTGGATTATCCGACCACAGGAAGAATTTGGGGTCGAGTCGCTGGATGAGGTGGGGCTGGAACTGGTGTATGAAAGCGCGGGAACACGCATTTACGAAAATAAAAATGCGCTGCCGCGTGCCTATGGAATCGCGGGTGAACAGCCCACTTTTGACACCTTACCCGATTCCCCATTGATTCCAGCCCGAATCACCCGTTACGAAAGTTCAACGGTTTTTGTCGATATAGAAACACAGGAAAAAAGCTGGCTTATCCTCAGCGACACCTACAGTTCCGGTTGGCGGGCATTTGTGCGCCCGATGGGAACAGATGAGGATGAGGAAAAAGAAGTTGAGGTAAAACGGGTTTTAGAAAATGTCCGGGGGGTGCAGCTTGAATCCGGTAGCTGGACAGTACGATTCCGCTACAGCCCGCAGAGTTTTCAACTGGGCGTGTTTGCCTCCTTTATTAGCGGCATGGTCGTGATTTTTCTGGCGCTGCTGTGGCTGTGGACGACCTTTGTCAGCGAAACCGCCGATTCGGATTCTGCCCGCCGCGTCATCAAAAACAGCCTTGCACCGATTATCCTTAATTTGTTCAATCGCGGCATTGATTTTGCCTTTGCCTTCATCATGCTCCGTATTTTGGGGCCAGAAGGCGCGGGCATTTATTATTACGCGATTGTCATTTTTGGCTGGTTTGATATTCTGACCAATTTTGGGCTGAATACCCTGCTCACCCGTGATGTATCCCGCAATCGGTCCCAGGCGCGAAATTATCTTTTAAACACCACCGCCCTGCGGCTAGGGCTGGCTGGCATCGGGATTCCGGTACTGGCCGTGTTTTTGCTGATTCGCAACCAGACCGTTTCCCCCGCGCTGGATGAAACCGCCATTATAGCCATTGTGCTGCTGTATATCGGCCTGATTCCCAACAGCCTCAGTACCGGACTCAGCGCCCTGTTTTATGCCTTTGAAAAAGCCGAATATCCTGCCGCGCTGACGACGGTAAGCACGCTTGCCAAAGTCTCTTTCGGGCTGGGGGCGCTGCTGATGGGCTGGGGGGTGGTCGGATTGGCAGGCGCAAGCATTGTGACCAACCTCATTACCCTTATCCTGATGCTTTATCTGGCACGGCCATTGATAAAACCGGAAGCGGCAGCACCTTTATGGTATCTTTCACCCGCCTTCATGCAGGGCATGATGTACGAATCATGGCCGCTGATGCTCAATCACCTGCTGGCGACCATTTTTTTCAAAAGTGACGTGATTTTGATGGAAGCCATTAACGGGGTCGAAACGGTAGGGATTTACAGCACCGCTTATAAATGGCTGGATGCGCTGAATATTATCCCTGCCTTTTTGACGATGGCGCTGCTGCCCCTCATGTCACGGCAGGCCCATGAGGATAAAGCTGCGCTGCGCCGCAATACCATTTTTGGCTTTAAATCTCTATATCTGGTGGCACTGCCCGTTGCCATTGTCACGACCTTTATTGCTCCGGCTTTAATTGGATTTTTAGGCGGGGCAGAATTTTTGCCGGATGGCGGAATCGCCCTGCAAATTATGATCTGGTCGATTCTGGTGGGGTGGATTAACAGCCTGACGCAGTATGTGTTAATCGCGCTTGACCGTCAACGTTTGATTACCTGGGCATTTATCGCCGCCGTGAGTTTTAATATTGTGTCCAACCTCATTTTTCTACCGGAATACAGCTACCGCGCTGCCGCCGTAATTACAATTTTAAGCGAACTGGCGCTGTTGATTGGATTTTATCGTTTGATTCGGGGTGATTTAGGCAGTATCCCGTTTATGCAGATTTTATGGCGGCCTACGCTGGCTGGTGTTGTGATGCTGGTGGTCATGGTGCTGCTGTGGAATGTTAGTCCTCTGGCAGCCGTGTTTGTTTCTCTGATAGCCTATCCCCTGGTTTTAGTTTTTCTGAATCCCTTAACACCGGAAGAATCCGAACGGCTTGGGCGGGTCATGCCCGGACGGTCACGAAGCTAAATCATAGGAGTTAAAAAATGGAATATCGGTACATGGGGCGCACAGGCTTAAAAGTTAGTGAGTTGTGCCTGGGTGCGATGACTTTTGGCCGCGAAACCAGCGAAAAAGACAGCTATCCGATGCTGGAGTATTTCGCGGAACAGGGTGGCAATTTTATTGATACCGCCGACGTGTATTCTCAGGGAAAATCCGAAGAAATTGTGGGGCGCTGGTTAAAAAATAAACCCCGCGACCAGTTTATCATTGCGACCAAAGTCCGTTTTGGGATGGGCAGCGGCCCGAATGACATTGGGTTAAGCCGGCATCATATTCTTAACGGCGTAGAATCCAGTTTGCGCCGTCTGGGAACAGACTACATTGATTTGTATCAGATTCACGGCTGGGATAGAGGCACACCCTTAGAAGAAACGCTCAGCACGCTCAATGGGCTGGTGCAAAGTGGCAAAGTGCGTTATCTGGGTGTGAGTAACTATGCCGGATGGCAGCTTCAAAAAGCGGTAGATGTGAGCCGCCAGCACGGATGGGAATTTTTTAGCTGTTTGCAGCCGCTTTATAATCTGCTGGATCGCACGTTGGAATGGGAATTGATTCCTGTTTGTGAAAATGAAGGCATTGGCGTCATCCCCTGGAGTCCCCTGCGCGGCGGCTGGCTGAGTGGCAAGTACCATCGTGGCATGGAAAAACCGCCGGAAAATACCCGAATCGAAGCCGCTACACAACATGGATGGAGTGAAGCATGGAGTGCTTACGCCAATGAGCGCACCTGGTCAGTGATTGATGTGCTGCTGGAAGTGGCGCAGGAAACTGAAAAATCTCCGGCACAGGTGGCCTTAAACTGGCTCTTGCAGCGCCCCGCCGTCACCGCCCCCATCATTGGAGCGCGTAAAATGGAACATCTAAAGGATAACCTGGGTGCAGTAGGCTGGACATTAGATGCCGAACAGATGACCCGACTCACCCAAATCAGCGAACCAGAAGCCCCTTACCCCTACAGTTTTATCGCGGGTTTTCAGGGCAGCCGATAGGTGGATATAATAGGCAAAAAAGGAATATTCCTGTGGATTTTATGGAAAAAGCACGCGCCATTGAAGATCAGATTATCGCGTGGCGGCGTGACATTCATCAACACCCGGAACTGGGATTTGAAGAAATTCGTACTTCGCGTCTGGTGGCGGATACTCTGCGTCAGATGGGCATTGAAGTCGAAGTTGGCGTCGGCAAAACGGGCGTAGTTGCCCGGTTGGGCGAAGGCAGACCTGCTGTTGGTATCCGCGCCGATATGGATGCCCTGCCGATTCATGAAGAAAATGACCTGCCTTATGCTTCACAGACGCCCGGCGTGATGCACGCCTGCGGGCATGATGCCCACACCGCGATTCTGCTGGGTGTGGCAAAAATGTTAAACGAGATGCCAGACCGCCCCGCCGGAGAAATCCGTCTACTGTTCCAACCCTGTGAGGAAAAACAGGATTCCGAAGGCAAAAGCGGTGCGACCCGTATGATCGAAGATGGGGCGTTGGAAGGGCTGGATGCGGTCATTGCGCTGCATGTTGCCAGCGAAGACCCCGCCGGAAAAATCGAAATTGGTTCGGGTTATCTGATGGCCGCCGCCGATAGATTCATCGCTACCATTACCGGAGTCGGCTGTCATGGGGCTTCCCCGCACACCGGCATTGACCCAATTTTTCTTCAGGCGCAGGTCGTTAGTGCCATTCAGGGAATCGTTTCGCGGCGTGTGAAGCCGATTGAGCCTGCCGTGATTACCATTGGCAGTATTCATGGGGGCAACGCTCATAATGTCATCCCTGCCGAGGTCAAATTAGAAGGCACGATTCGGAGTTACAACGAAGAAACCCGCCAGTTTCTGCATGACGAACTGGATAAAGCCTTCAGCATCGTGCGGGCGATGGGCGGCGACTACACCCTGACCATCAAACGCGGCTACCCGTCGCTGAATAACCATCCTGAGATTGCCGATATGATCCGACAGGTGGTGATGGATTCGATGGGAGAGGAGGCCGTTAAACCCGCCGAGCCTGCCATGGGTGCGGAAGATTTTGCCTATATGATTCAAAAAGCCCCTGGCGCGATGTTCTTCCTGGGGGCAAAAATAGGCGACCAGCACCGTCCCCACCACAGCCCAATTTTTAACATTGATGAAAGTGTGCTTTACATTGGTGCGGCGACTCTGGCAGAAACCGCCTGCCGTCTGCTTAGATAAACCCGTGCTGTTTGAGCCATGCCCGCAGTTGCGAATCACTGGGTTCGGTAATCATCGAGCCACGATTGATTCCACGCGGGCTTTCTCCCCTTTCCAGAGGGGCAGGATTTTCGAGAGGGAGGAGTTTTCCTGGCTCAGCAACAATCAGGGTAGGCACAGAAGCGAAACCGGTCCATTTCACGACCCGTTCATAGGCTGCCTCATCCTCATCAATCCTGATTTCCTGATAGGTGATTTCTAAATCATCCAGAACCCGACGCGCAGTGGTGACAAAAGGGCAGGGGCGCGCACGAGAGTACATGATCAGTATTTTTTCAGCCACTTTTTACCCTCCTGTAATAGACGGCGTGGGTGTTACACGGGACTGCTCCGGTTTAAGAAAACACAGCACCCCTTCGGCGATTCCGCGCGCCATGTCATCCGGCCTTTCGACCAGCGTTTGACGGTCTGCAAACATGAATCCCAGTTCCACAATCACCGTTGGGGTATCAATCGAAACCTCACGAAATACATGATAATCTACCAGGTCGGGGGATGTGCCAAAATGACGGGGAAGCCCCGTGGCCGCTGCATAGGTTTGGGCTAAACAATTCACCAGAAGTTCATCCCGGTCACGAATCGCCGCGTTGCTGCTGGCCTGCACGTTAAATCCGTTAGCGCCAAACCCCAGATTTTCGCAGGTGTTGGTGTGGATAGATACCAGTGCTGCCCCACGATAATTATCAATCCGGTCATCCCATTCTTCCAGCATGTCGATTTCAAAACCTTCTTGCACCAGCAACGCAGCCAGACGCTGCGCCACTGCCGTATTGATGCTGAGTTCTGTCAGTTCGGGGTTGCCGTCATTGTTATCGTCACAGATAGCGCCGGGGTCAACTTCAAAGGCCGGATTCAGGGGCGGGCCGCTGTGTCCGGTGATAATGCCGATTCTTTGCACCGAACTAAAGGTTGGCAGGGGAGAAGGCAGGGCAGTTGCGCCGCCGCGCGTGGAATTTACCGCTTGCAGTTCGCCTCTAAATTCATCAGAGAGAAAACTTTCCGGTGTCCAGTAGCTAAAAATGAAGGCTACAATCAGCGCCGCAAACACCACAATCACAATCGTGCGGAAAGCCAACCAGACTTCACCCGCTTCACGCGGTTGCGGGCGGGGACGGGCGGCTGTCACCCGTGCCAGCGCCGGATTCACAAACGTGGATTGTTCTTCGGGCGGCGGCGCTTTGGGCTGATTTTCCGCACCGATGGGCGTTCGTTTTGAATCAGACTTTGGTTGTTCCTCCACTTTTGGAGCAACCATTTCTTCTTCAACAGGAGGGCTAGATGCCGTTGTCTGAGTCCCGTCGGGGATGCTGTCGATAGAAGGATAACTGCGCGGCGTCAAAAACTCCGGCACATAGGGCGGTGGTGTACTTTCGGGTTCATCATCGTCAATGAACCGGGGTGTTTCAAAGTTATCGCTCATAGGTTCATTTTAACGGTTTATCAGGGTTTGCAGGAGGTCAGACCACAGCCAGTAGGTTTCAGGAACAGGGGCAACCAGCGCATCCAATTCCGGGGAATCGCGGCGAATCGGCTTTTGTGGTACTACAGTACCGATCATCAATAGCAGTACGGTTTGAATCCCGCGAGAGGCTACTAAATCCAATACTGTGCCATAATCCCGGACGGGTTTATCCAGCAGCGTATCCCCCAACTGGCAGCCCGCCAGTGCCGCGTAAAATCGCGCAATATCGACAGGCGGCTCAGTACGAAATTGATGAATATCCTGCCAGGGTTTTTTGGGATAAATTTCACCCAAATCTCCTAATAGATTGGAGGCTTTTTCTACGGTAACGGATTCCGGTGAAAAGAAAAAAAGGTAACTTTCATCGGTAATGTTGCCCATTGCAACACATTCCTGAATCATGCGGTCATACGCTTCTTCGGATGCTATGCCAATCTGCGGAATCCGGTCATCGCGCCAGCCTGTGACCTGTACCATTTTGCTATGCCCCAGAAATCCTTTTGCCCAGCGCAGCCCCGGCAAATCATAGCGTATAAAACACGCCATATCGGCCCCGATGACCACTTCATTGGCCGTTTCGCCCCGGTCGGTAAACGCAATAGCTGTAATTTTCATGGGCATGATTTCCCCAACCTGCTGCTGGTCAAGCCCCACTTCCAGATACGCCCAGAAACGCTCATTCAGGCTGTGTTCAAACCGGATAGCATCCAGCCGCAAATTGCCGATGATCCGTTTAGCACCATCTTTGGCCGCCGCGTAAAAAATTTGCGACAGGTCATGCAGAGCATTGGAGGGAGTTACAAGCGCGTTTGTCATGCTAGAGCCACTTCCGCCAGCGAAAATACATCAGCATCATCACTACAAAAATTGCCATCAGCCCCAGCGCAAATGGATACCCGTAATACCAGTTGAGTTCGGGCATGTTCCAGGGCGATTTTTCCGTATTAAAATTCATGCCGTAAATACCTGCCACAAATGTAAGCGGCATAAAAATGG
>CAZKZS010000276.1:0-6833 GCA_964557285.1 uncultured Anaerolineae bacterium
GGTCAGCTGACCGAAGCGGTGCGCCGCCGTCCGTATTCCGTGGTGCTGTTTGATGAAATTGAAAAAGCCCATACCGACGTATTTAACATCTTTTTGCAGGTGTTTGACGAAGGCCGCCTGACCGATGGGCAGGGGCGCACGGTGAACTTCACCAATACGGTCATTATCCTGACGAGCAATGTGGGCAGCCAGTTGATTAAACAGGCGGGCGAGAGCGCGGATTCGGATGTGCTGCGGAATACGATCATGAGTGAGCTTGACCGGGTATTCCGTCCCGAATTTCTGAACCGTCTGGATGATGTCATCATCTTCCACAGCCTGACTCAGGAACATATCCTCCAGATTGTGGATATTCAACTGGAACGGCTGGAAAAACTGATGGCACAGCGCAATATCTCTCTGAGCATCAGCCAGGCCGCCCGCGAAGAACTGGCAAAACGCGGTTACGATCCGGTGTTTGGGGCGCGTCCGTTAAAACGGGCTATTCAGCGTGATTTATCCGATGCGCTGGCGCTGTACATTCTGGAAGGGCAGGTACAGGACGGCGACCATGTGGCCGTGGACTTTGACGGTGAAAAGATGACCTTTACCACCGTCGTGCCGGAATATGCGTAAATTCACGTATTTTCTTCCTATCCCATTCTTAATATTATGTAGGGACACGGCACTGCCGTGTCCCTACCGCGTGGTGGGCGGGTCACGCCCCTACAAGTCAGCCCAATATTTGCAATTTTTGTAAGTTATCTTAAAATATAAGTGAACTTAGCTTTTTAGAGAACTTGGAGAAAAAATGGGCAACCTTATTCCCACAGATCAGATAGATGGAAGCCGTATCCGAAAACAATGGCATGAAGAGGAGTGGTACTACTGCGTCGTTGATGTCATCGCGGTGTTAATTGATGCAGATTTAAAAAAATCACAAAATTACTATTACGTCCTCAAGAATCGTCTGCGGAAAGAAGGCAATGAGAACCTTACAAAATGTAAGCAACTCAAATTGACCGCCGCAGACGGTAAACGATATTTGACCGATGTCATGAATACCGAGCAGATTTTGCGTCTTATTCAGTCCATTCCATCCCCCAAAGCTGAACCCATGAAACGCTGGCTTGCTCAGGTTGGCGCGGAACGGCTGGATGAAACCGAAGACCCTGAGATAGGCATCTTCCGTTCGCTTGACCGTGCAGTAGACAAATATCGTCAATTGGGCAAACCCGAAAGCTGGATTGAAGCGCGAGTAGAAGGCATCGTAACCCGCAAAAAGTTTGTAGAGGCGCTCCAGGCAGCCGTGGTTAATGCTCCAGCACTGCTTTATGCTCAGGCGACAGACAAACTCTATCTGGGGTTGTGGCAGAGAACCACTGCTCAACTACGCGGCGAATTACAAATCGACAAAAAGGAAAATCCGCGTGACCATTTTGGCGAATATGCGCTGATTTATACGCGGTTAGCCGAAAAACTTTCCACCGATAAACTCAATGGGCAGGAGGTCATGCCTATCAAAGAAGCCATGAATATTGTGTGGGATATGGCTGTGATGATAGGACGACAGGCACGGGAAGTCAGTCAATCACTTGGATATGATTTAGTGACGGAAAGAAAATCGCTCCCTAAAGACGCTACGTAAAAAAAGCGGCGGGTTAGTCCACATATTCCCCGCCGAACTGATTCAGACGGGCGGAAACATCCAGATTATAAATCACGGCTTCCGTATGCCAGACTGCCCAGGGTTTTTCGTCACCCCACTGCGTTTCGGCCACCAGCGGGATTTGAATCCCGTTCATCTCGCTCCATCGGGTCACACGATTCGTCCAGCGCAGGCGGTTGTTATCATTTTTATCCCGATAGCGCAGCGTGGTTGCTTCGGCAAAAAGCCCAGTATAGGGGTCAAAGCAGACGGTGAAGGCTACTTCTGAGTTCGGAACTATCAGCCGCGCCGTGTGGTCATCTACCGATTCCCATTGAACACGGTCATCGGTAAACAAAATCGAAGGCAGCCACGCCAGCGATTCCGCCCACAGCCCCAGATTGGCGGAGTCGTTCACTTTGGGGTTGTTTTCCACGCGGCCAACAGGTAATGCCAGAATCGCTTCGCCGTTGTGATAGCGTTCATTGACCGTCATGATGGGGAAGCCAAACCACGTCACTTCAATCAGGTGATAATAACTGCTGCCCGCCTCATGATAAATTTTAAACCGCCCCCGCATGGGAATCCGGCCCAACCGCAAATCAACCCGTCCGATGAGTAGGGCAGATTTAATGACAGGAATCTCCGTGCCAAATACGGCTTCAGCATATCGGGATACGGGCGCGGGTAAATCTGAGGGGATGTTGACTGTGCTGTAATGCGGAGTTTTTGGTGCTGGTACGGCATAACTTTTGGGTCTGACCCGAAAACCAGCCCCGACTCCTGCCAGCAGCAGCCCCGCTCCCACAAGGAATTGAACCATCATTTTTCCCTCCTGCCTGCTACAATACAGGGGAAACCGTCTGGCGGCAAGAGGCGATTAGCGGTTAGGAGGTAGGGGCAGGGACAAGCGACCATCGGGCGCGATTCCTGCCCTTTTTCCAGACGCTAACAGGGCGGGAACAAGGTGCAAAAGCACCGATGCCCGCCCCTACGATTTATGGTATTATCGGATGTTCAGGCGGAAGGTCTTCACACTGCAAACCACCTGCCCCTGATAGCTTTTGACGGTCAGTAGATAATTTCCTGCCGGATAGATGGCCGTGTTCCAGCCATGCGGGGTGCCGTTATCATCCCCCAGGAAGTAATAGGGGGAATCCAGTTCGCTGTGGGTATAGGTGCTGCCATCCGGCCCAGTGAGCGTGAAATCCACACGGGTCGGCAGCGTCGAGCCACTAAAGGTCGCCTGCACATAGACCGTCCCTGAGAGGGTTTGTCCATCGCTAACGCCCTGCACGGTCATGGTACAGGCAGCAGCACCCTGAACCGTAATTTTGACCGTATCAGAATGGGTATTTCCAGCGTTATCCGTCACCGTCAGGGTTAGTTCATGGACACCGATGGGCAGAGTCAGCACGGGTTTAACTTCAGTGGAAAGCACCGCGCCGTTAAGCGTCCACACGTAGCGGACAATCGTTCCGTCGCTGTCACGGCTGCCCGACCCGTCCAATGGGAAGGCTTCTACACCGTCGCCGTCAGCATCAATATAGGTTTCATCGGGGCCCGCGCTGGCAAGCGGCGCACCACCTTGCAGTGTGGTTGCGCTGCCCGTCACGGTACAGGTAATGGGGAAGTTGTACGGATTTTCATCGGCATCATTGGTGTCGAATTGCAGTGTGCCGCTAAACGTTCCGGCGCTGGTGGCCGTACACCGAATATCCATCCGTCCGGTACTGTTGGCCGCGATAGAGTTCGGGAATGTACCCACGCGGATAAAGCCTTCCGGCAGGGTCAGATTCGAGAGGGTCAACGTGGCCGTCCCCGAATTACGGAGCGTGAACACATGGGTGACAGGCGTTCCCTGTGAAGTCGTGCCAAAACTATACGGAGTCGTCCCGCCGTCGGGAATCAGTGTGCCAAGCCGCGATACCGAAATTTCGGGGGCGGGGTCAACCGGCGTTACGGTACAACTCACCGGAAAGTTAAACGGATTTTCATCGGCGTCATTGGTATCAAACTGCACCATGCCGCTAAAGGTTCCGGCGTTGGTGGCCGTACACCGAATATCCATCCGTCCTGCACCTCCGGCAGCAACCGTGGATGGGAACGTGCCAATCTGCACGAAACCATTAGGCAGCACCAGAGTCGACAGATTCAGCGCGGCGTTGCCCGTGTTGCGAATGGTGAACACGCGGGTGATGGGTGTTCCCTGCGGCGTCGTGCCAAAATCAAGCGGCGTGGTCATGCCGTCGCTAATCTGTGCGCCGACCACAGACACCGAAATTTCAGGAGCTGCCCCTACCGGATTCACCGTGCAGGTAATCGGGAAGTTAAATGGATTTTCGTCGGCGTCGTTGTTGGTAAATTGCAGCGTGCCGCTAAATGTGCCTGTGGTGGTCGCATCACACCGCACGTCAAAGGTGGCGCTGCCAGAGGCGGCAATCGTGGTCGGGAACGCCCCAACCAGTGAGAATCCGGCGGGCAGGCTCAGCGATGACACGTTCAGGCTGGCATTGCCAATATTGCCAATCGTAAAGGTGCGGGTAATGGCCGTTCCTTGAGTGGTGGTTCCGAAGTTGAATACGCTGGCTGTGCCATCCGTAATAGCCGTTGACCCCTGAGTGACTTCGATTTCGGGCGCAGTTTCAACTCCGGTGACGGTGCAGCTAATCGGGAAGTTAAACGGATTTTCATTCGAGTCGTTGTTGGTAAATTGCAGCGTACCGCTAAACGTTCCCGCGCTGGTCGCCTCACACTGGACATCAAAGGTCGCGCTGCTGGAGGCGGCAATCGTGGTCGGGAACGCTCCAACCAGCGAGAATCCGGCGGGCAGGCTCAGCGATGATACGTTCAGGTTGGCCGTGCCGATATTTCGGATGGTAAAGGTGCGGGTAATGGCCGTTCCCTGTGGGGTTGAGCCAAAATTAAACGCGGTGGTTGTGCCATCTGTAATGGCGGTTGACCCCTGAGTGACTTCAATTTCAGGGACGGTTCCGGCAGGCGTGACCGTACAGGAAATCGGGAAGTCAAACGGATTTTCATCAGTGTCGTTGTTGGTAAATTGCAGGGTACCGCTAAATGTTCCGGCGCTGGTGGCCGTACAACGAATGTCCATGCGTCCCGTGCTGCCAGCCGCCACTGCATCCGGGAACGTGCCGACCCGAATAAATCCAGCAGGCAGCATCAGATTTGACAGATTCAGCGTGGCGCTGCCCGTGTTGCGAATGGTGAACACACGGGTGATAGGTGTTCCCTGCGGTGTTGTACCAAAGTTAAGCGGCGTGGTCATGCCGTCGCTGATGGTCGCGCCAACGGTGGAAACTGAAATTTCGGGGGTTGCCCCTACCGGATTCACCGTGCAGGAAATCGGGAAGTTAAACGGATTTTCATTCGAGTCGTTGTTGGTAAATTGCAGCGTGCCGCTAAATGTGCCTGTGGTGGCCGCATTACACCGCACATCAAAGGTCGCGTTGCCAGAGGCGGCAATCGTGGAGGGGAACGCTCCGACCAGCGAGAATCCGGCAGGCAGACTCAGCGCGGATACATTCAAACTGGCGCTGCCAATGTTCCGAATGGTAAAGGTGCGAGTAATGGCCGTTCCCTGTGGGGTTGAGCCAAAATTAAACGCGGTGGTTGTGCCATCTGTGATAGGCGTTGTTCCCTGAGCGACTTCGATTTCCGGTTCTGTGGAATCGGCTGCAAAAGTTGCTGTATAGGTTGTATTCACTGTCGGCGTAAAAATGGTATGCGCGGACGACCCCCCATCTGACCACGACTGGAAGGTATAACTTGTCCCGTTCAAAGTTTGCGGAGAAGTGGCGGTCAGGGTGCGCTCAATGCCCACCACACTCAGGAAGGAAGCGGGTGTGGTCAGGTTGTTGCCGTCCACATTAACCTGTAAGCCTGAGGGGTTGGTTTGAATGGTGAGGGTCACTTTGCGCGGCACAATATCATGAAACACGGAATGAGTCAGGCCGCCCGAATCGCGCACCGTCAAATGAATCCGATACCAGACGTTATCGCTGGTTTCGCCGGAGGTCGGAATGGTAAATGTGCCTCCGGTAATCCCACTGGTAGAGGTTAAAAAGGGATGGGTGTGGGCGTCGTGATGCAAATCAATCCGCCAGGTGAAGGCGCTGGCGGGCAAATTGCCATCTTCTCCATCTGTACCTGTGCCAGAATAAGTAAAACTTTGCCCGCCGCTATAAAGCGTATTATGCGCGGGGGAAGTGATCGTTGCTACGGGCGGAGTGTTTTCCGTAACGGTCAGCCGTGCGGCGTTGCTGGTCGCGTTGCCGAAATTGTTTGTCACAATGCATCGGAACATCGCGTTGTTGTCTGAAAGGGCAGCCGAAGCAAGTGTGTACGTGCTTGAGCTTGCTCCCGAAATATTCACGCTGTTGCGCTGCCATTGATAACTGAGGGGCGGTGTACCAGAAGCACCACAGGTAAAACTGGCCGACTGTCCAACGGTCACGGTCTGATTTTGTGGGTGCTGCGTAATGGCGGGCGGTGCTGAAGTGGAATATTCTACCCGATAGATGCCGTCCGCATTCCGAGTCAGATAATACAACGCGCCATCCGGCCCAATTTGCAAATCGACGATTCCCGTGCCAAGTGTGTTGGTGATAAAAGTGGTGGCGATTCCGGTAGCCACATCGTAACTTTTAATCCAGTTGTTGCAGAAATCCGTAAAAAAGTAATCGCCCACGTAGGACTCAGGGAACTGGACATTGGGCGGGTTGTAAAATGCGCCTCCGGTGATGGCACAGCCGCTGTCCTCCACTGCGCCTGAATGGGCGTAGTAGTAAATCGGGGCAGTCTGGCCGGGTTTGACGTTCGGACCTTCGCTGGTGTGCCAGCCGTAATTGGCCCCCGCAATGCCCCGGTTAATTTCTTCATACTGCGACCCACCGACATCATTAATGAAGATCGTGCCTGTGCCGGGCTGCACCGCAAATTTAAATGGATTCCGCAGCCCGTAAGCCCAGATGGTTTCTTTTGCCCCCGGCACGCCCACAAAGGGGTTGTCTGGCGGGATGATATTCGGGTAGCCAGCAGGATTAATCCGCAGCATTTTGCCAAGCTGGGTGCTTAAACTCTGAGAATTTCCCAGCACCGCGTTGTCCCCAACCACAATGTATAACATGCCATCAGCACCAAAGTGCATCGTTCCGGCGTTATGCAGCAGGCCGGATAAATCTTC
>CAZKZS010000277.1:0-6822 GCA_964557285.1 uncultured Anaerolineae bacterium
AGAAATAGGGAATTGTCATTGATGAGAGAAGCATAAAAAAACTCCAAAACAGAACTTGACCTTGTGAGGTTACAAAAGTAATACCATAAACTAGAGTTTCATGCTCTGTTTTTCTCTCTAAATAACCTACAGTTTTTACGTAATGGATTGAGAAATCAAATACGTATGTATCTTTGTTGATAGTTTTTATATTAACACTACGTTGTACCCTTAAAGGGGGTTGTCCCCAAATAGGATGCTTTAAGTCATGCTGAACTCTATTAACGCAAACAGCAAGAGGCATAGGTGAAATGAAATAATAAGATAAATTAGAAAAGTCCCTCAAATTAACGTTTAGTCTCACTATTAACCTTCCAATATTTTGTATCAAGGTGTGAGAGAAAGCCTAAAGGCAATCTTGTTCATCCTGATTTCTAAAGCTCTGCAAGCTACCTTCTAGGGTCGGTTAGCCTGATCGAGACATTCCTCAATAAAGCTTTCCAGGGTGTTTTTAGGTTAGCTGTTCTAATCTTACTCTCTTATTGAACGCAGCGAATAGGGCGGCCTATTCCGTCCTCATGTTTGAGAGGCAGACCAAAATAAGGAGAGGGGTCAAGGGTATTGCCAACCTGTGATTCATTCAAAAAACTGCCGTTGGCGTCGCTTTTCACAATGCTCAGATGCACATGCAGCGCAATCGGAAAACTGCGTCCACTGTACGTCCCCTGATAGCCAAGCAGCATCCCCTGCTTTACCCAGACTCGTTCCGTACCCGGCGGAAATTGGTCAAGCACATAGGAGGTTTTGCCGTCACCAGACGCCATATGGGTGTAATAGGTAAAAATGGTCTGGCCGGGGTTCAGGGGGTCATCATGTTCAATAATAACCGTCGAAAGCCAGTCGGATAAGCGCGACAAATAACCTTCATAAACTGCATAAACGGGAACTTCACCTTCTTTACCATCCCCAAAAATATCAATGCCCGTGTGCCGATTAAAAACATTGTAAGGGGCAGCGGGGTCATTCCACAACAGCCCGATAAACCCATCTGAAGGCAGGATAAACGGCGCATCCCCGCAGGGCTGGCGGTCGGTTCGCAGTTCGGGGCGTGAATCGGGGTGGTCGACCCAGCGCCGGATATATTTGTTGCTGTCACTGAGTCGGTCACTGTACAGAATCAGGCCAATATATCCACAGCCGCCCAACACAAGAATCCCCACAATCCCAAGCACCCATTTTAACCACCGCATAGATTTCTTATTCCTATCGGACACACGCTCTTGATAGAATACAATACATGAGCAACTTCAAGGTAGATTTAACGGGAAAACGTGCCTTAATCACAGGGGCAGGGGCGGGAGTTGGACAGGCGGCGGCGCTGGCGCTGGCCCGGGCGGGTGCATGGGTGTTTTGCAACGACATTAACCCTGACCGCGCCCAAAATATTGCCGATGAAATTAACGGTCAGGGCGGTAAAGCCGTCGGCTGGCACGCGGACATATCCAACAAACTGCTGGTGGGCCCGATGATTGAAGCCATGCGGGATGCCTTTGGCCGGATTGACATTGTGGTCAACGCGGCAGGGGTCGAAAAACGCAGCACATTCATTAAACTGGACGAATGGGACTGGCGGCGGGTGCTGGATGTCAATTTAAACGGGACTTTTTTTGTAACTCAACTGGCTGGACGAGTCATGGCAGACGAAGGCGGCGGTGTCATCGTGCAGGTTGCCAGCACCGCCGGACACAGCCTCGCCCGACCGGAAAGCGCCGCTTACACCGCCAGCAAAGCGGGCATTATCGGCCTCACCAAAGAATCCGCCCGCGAACTGGCCGCCTATGGGATTCGGGTCAATGCGATTTGTCCGGCCAATATTGAGGATGATTCACCCGTTGAGGATATAACGGCCATTCCGCAAAAACGATTGGGCAAACCGGAAGAAGTCGCCAGCGTCGTGCTGTTCCTGTGTTCCGATGCTGCCTCCTACATCACCGGCCAAGCGATTCATGTGGATGGCGGGGAAAGCATGGCGTAATACAGTTCTAAAAAATGGTGGGGTTTAATCATACGGTGCGGTACAATTCAGTTGTTCCAGAGGTGACTGATGGCAAATAAATCTGTTCTTGTTCGCATTGATGACCGTATTCGGCTGATGTCTGCGATTCTGGGTGTGACCACCTACCCGGAAAAAGCGCAGCAGCGAATCGGCCACCGTCCCCATGCCCACGCCCGAAACACGACCAAATGGCTGCAAGAATACAAAACGCATCCAGCAGTGGTGCAAACGCAGTTGTTGATGGATAAAAAAGCCCCTCTGGAAGCCCTGTATACCTATATTTTGCGGTTGTCGTGGCCGGATTTAAAAGCAGCCGAAATCCCGCCCTGGATTCCGCCCCAATGGACTCAAAATATGCGTGACCTGTATCAAACCAGCCAGCTTCAACGATTATGGGATGGGGAAGCCGGTCAGTGGGAAAAAGCCCAGATTGAAGCCATTAGCGTTTTTAAAGATGTAGATTTTTATGGTTTCTTAAAACCTTTTTTTGGAGAAGTACCAGAGCAGTTGGTGGTGATGCCCAACATTTCCTACCCCAGTGAAACGGCGGTAGGGGTGCGTATGGAAAATGAACTCATTTGCGCCGTACCACCACGAATCGCGTGGGGTGATAACCCGCCCTGGCCTTTTACAGAGGACAAAGCCCATGTCTTTAGCAGTTCGCTGGCGGAATATGTGCGGCTGCTGATGCTGGCTTATCTGCGTCAGAACGCCAAAGCGGTTGATCCTGTCACCCAGAAGGACCTGCCTGTGAGCGACGAATTTAAAGTCCGTTACCCGACCTGGGGGGAACAGTTTACCTGGCTGTTTGTGTCCGGCGTGGTGGTGCTGTTTCTGGAAACCCGCCTGAGTAAAAAAGAAGCAGAAGCCTATATCCTCGTTGAGAAAAAAGCCAAAGGGGTCACGATACTGCCGGGGGTAGTCAGCGTGCTGAAGCGGTATTTAAATGATTACCAGAATGGGAAATATAAGGAATTTACCGAATTTTTGCCGCTGTTCCCCGGCCATTTAAAAATCGCTAAGACCATCACTTCCCTTTAAACCGCCATGCGGCGCTGTGATTCCTCACTGATCTGAGTCCGCGCCAGGCTGTCAGGAATCGGCAGGCTGATAGTAAAAGTTGTCCCCTGTCCAACGCTGCTGTTGACGACGATTTTGCCGCCGTGCGTTTCTGCAATCCACTGAGCAATCGACAGCCCCAATCCGGTGCCACCTGCCGCCCGTGAACGGGCTTTATCCACCCGATAAAACCGTTCAAAAATGTGGGGTAGGTCTTCGGCGGGTATCCCAATCCCTGTATCCGCAATATGGACATGAGCCTGATTAAAGCTGCTGGTCAACCAGATTCGGATCATCCCACCGGCAGGGGTATAACGCACCGCGTTGGTTATAAGATGACTGAACAGCTGACGCAGATGATTCACATCTGCTTGAATCGATACATCTTCCTCTACATGCCCAAGCTCCACCTGATGGGTATTCTGGGCTATTTTTTGGGCATGGGCGTAAATATCCTTCACCACAAAACGGCTTAAATCCAGACGATCAAAGGTAAAAGGAATCTGTCCTGCATCGGCCTTCGCCAACATCAATAAATCCGCTACCAGAACGGACATATGTTTTACTTCTTCTTCAATCACTTCCAGCGAATGAGCATCGTTTCCGTAGCGCCGTATCAGGTCAATATTGCCGCGAATGGTGGTTAAAGGCGTGCGAAATTCATGGGAGACATCCGATAAAAATCGTCCCTGCGACTCAAACAGCTTTTGAAGCCGATCCAGCGTTTCGTTAAAGGTCATAACCATGCTGCCCAGTTCGTCAGGACGATTGTAAGGGATACGCTGGCTTAAATCTTCGGTCTGGGCGATGGTGCGGGCAGTATTCGCAATTGCGCTGACTGGACGTAACACACGCCGCGCCATCAAATCACCTAGCATAAGCGAAATAAGCAGCGCAATGAGGCCGCAGCCGACCATAATAATCGCCAGGCGGTCTGAAGCTGTTTCGATAGTGGAGAGTGAGGAAGCCGCCTGAATACTGGCGACGTGCTGCCCCTCAACAATGACCGGACGGGTTACAACCCGCAGATGCACCCCATTAATAGTCACTTCGGAACGAACTTCTTGAGAAGTCAGCAGGGTTTTCTGGTCAAGCGCTTTGTTGTGACTGCTCAGATTAGGGGAGGAACTCACCAGTTCAAGCCCCTCATTGACCTCCCAGATTTGGACAAAAACACCCGGCGTGCGGAACGCATCTAACCGGGGAACATAGGCAGTCATCTGAGGCTGGCCGTTGGTGTCGGTCTCGATGGTGCTTTGGGTTTCGCTCAGGACATCATCAACGACTTTATCAAGGGTAATATCCACCTGATTAAGCATCGCCCACTGAAGGGTAGCAAAAACTGCTCCGCCAAATAGGAGCAAAATCCCTACCAGCAGACTCGAATAATACAGGATGAGTCTCAACCGAAAAGTCATACAATTGTCGAAAAACTGCTGCTATTCTTCTTCCCGAAGCACGTAACCGAAACCACGTACCGTATGAAGCAAACGGGGTTCGCCTTCCATCTCGGTTTTTTGACGGAGGTAGCGAATATAGACTTCGATGATATTACTTTCGCCCCCGAAATCATAACTCCACACACGGTCAAAAATGACTTCGCGCGTCAGCACCTGACGCGGGTGTCGCATGAATAATTCCAACAGTTCATATTCTTTGGCGGTCAGGTCAATTAAACGCCCGCCGCGCGTTGCCCGATGTGTCCCTGTATCAAGGGCTAAATCCGCAAAAGTCAGGACTTCCGGCCGCGAGTTGGGGGTGCTGTGTCGGAACAGGGCGCGAATCCGTGCCAGCAGTTCCTCAAAGGCAAAGGGCTTGACGATGTAATCATCAGCACCTGCATCCAGCCCCCGTACACGGTCACTGACCTCGCCTTTGGCCGTGAGCATAATAATCGGAATCTGGGTAGCTGCCCGCAGTCGTTCGCATACCTGAATCCCTTCCATGCCCGGCAGCATCCAGTCCACAATGGCAAGATCTGGCGGGGTTTCGCGGGCGATAGACAGTCCGCTTTGCCCATCATGCGCCACATCCACACGGTAGCCTTCAAACAACAGGCCGCGCTCAATAAATTCTGCGATTCGTTCCTCGTCCTCAATCACCAGAATTCTTTCAGACATTTCCCCTTTTCTTTCACACACATGTCTGTTGACTCTAGCATAGTTATACACTGATTTTTTTGGCCTGTGCCAAAATCTCATGGGAATCTCATGTGCTACAATTTGATACATTGGAGGTGTGTTGTGTCTGCGATTCCTCAAAAAAATTGGACGCCCGAATCGTATCTTGAGTTTGAACGTGCCAGCGAACAGAAACACGAATATTTCAACGGTGAAATTTTTGCAATGGCAGGGGCAACTGCCAATCACAATCTTGTCGCTGGAAATACTTACGCCAGTTTGCATACTCAACTTCGTCAAAGGCCATGTTTTGTATATCCAAGTAATATGCGGATAAAGATAAGCCGCACCACGCTTTACACCTATCCCGATATAAGTATTGTTTGCGGTACACCTCAATTTGAAGATGATCACCGGGATACCCTGCTTAATCCAACAGTAATTATTGAAGTGCTGTCCCCTTCCACCGAAAGTTACGATAGAGGTAAAAAATTTCAGCACTACCGCACCCTGGACTCCCTGCAAGAATATATCCTCATCGCACAGGATAAGCCGCATATTGAACATTATTTACGGCAGGAACAAAACCAATGGCTGCTTTCGGAGGCTCACCAGCTTGAGTCAAAAATCACGCTGCCTTCTATCCAATGTATCCTGCTGCTCTCTGATGTGTATGAAAAAGTGGATATGAACGACCCGCAATAAATTGAAGAAAAGAACCTTGATTGCCAGTCCCCGCCTCTGAACTACTTGATGGAGGGGGATAAGGGGGTAAGGATTTGCGCGATTTGCAATAAGGTGAAAAAAAGGGTGATATAATAAACACTGTTAATCTTAAGGGAAAAGTGGATGAGCAAAGGCAAGCTGTTTATCAGCTACAAAACTGGTAAAGATAACGGGTTATCTCAAACAGCCCATTTCCTAACAGACAAACTCCAGCTTGATGAGTATGAGGTATGGCTGGATAAACAAAATCTGATCGCTGGCGCGAGATGGGACGACCAGATTTTTTTTGAGCAGATTCCCATTCAGGATGTGGTGCTTTTATTGCTTTCTGAACCCGTCAAAGAATCAAAAGCCATCAGGCGCGAAGTTGAAATTGCCTCTCGCGTCGGGGTAAGTATTCTTCCGGTTTTGATACGCGGTGATTTTGATGTCAGCGATGTCCTCAATGTGTTAGGCATGGATAATGTCCAGTATATAGAATTTAAAACTGCCGAAGCGCATGAATACCAAAAACTTCTTGAGCAAATTGAGGTCAATATTGCCCTGACTCGTAAAAAACGAGAAGAAAACCTCATCAAACTGGCAAAACAGGGCGAAGAAAAACCTGGCTTCAAAGAAAAATTTACTCCTGATAGCCAGTATTACCGCGTATATACCCTTCCAGACATAAGCGCAGACGAGTGCAAAGTGTATCTGGCGGCGGGTGATTTAACCCAGATGTGCAAAATTGATGTGCTGGTCAATTCGGAAAACACCTATATGCAGATGGCACGGGTGTTTGAAACCGCTTCCCTGTCGTCTAATTTGCGGTGGCGAGGGTCGCTGGTCAAGGGGGGACAGTTGAAGGAAGATACAGTTCAGTTGGAACTCAATGATCAAATC
>CAZKZS010000278.1:0-6803 GCA_964557285.1 uncultured Anaerolineae bacterium
GACCACCCTGTCCGCCTTTGGGCAGATTGACGTGCTGGTGAATAACGCCGCCTTTACACACGGCGGTTATCTTCAGCAGCAGGAGGCGGCCAGCATCCGGCAGATGGTGGAGGTGAATCTTCACGCAGCCATGCAGTTGACCAGAGAAGTCCTGCCGCACATGTTAGTCCGGCGCGAAGGTTACATTGTGAATATGGCTTCCCAGATGGCTGCCCCCATGTTCAGCACCTATAACGCGACCAAAAGTGGTCTGGCCGCTTTTACGGAAGGGCTGCGGCGGGAACTGCACGGCACGGGGATTCAGGTCACGCTGGTGCTGCAGGTCCCAACAGAAAATCCTGAAGAAGCGGCCAACGGCATCGTGGAAGGGCTGGTGCGCGGCGACAGGGTAATCACAATGGGCGGGGTAAGGACGCGGCTTTCCCTGTGGCTGGGTCGTTAAAACCGTTCCAGCCATCGGCTGATCACGGCGCGGGTGCTTTCAAAGGCCAGTTCCGGCAGTTCGGAAGGCGCAAACCATCCGGCTTCTACCGCATCATCTCCGGCCTGAAGCTGCCCCGCAGTCGCTTTGCCTTCATAGATAATCACAATCACCGCGTTGTGTCCCTGGTAAAACATCACGTCAAACAGCGCCTCAATTTCAATCGTTAACCCCGTTTCTTCCCGGGTTTCACGCACCGCCGTATCACGCGGGTTTTCGCCATAATCCACATATCCCGCAGGCAGCGCCCATTTGCCTTCTTCTGGCTCGACTCCCCGCTTGACCAGCAGCACCCGATTTTCCTGCGTTACAAAGGTCACAACCGCTACTTTGGGGTCGCTGAAATGCACGTAATCGCAGACCGGACACACCCGCCGCACCGCCCCGAATTTGAGGCTTTCATCCAGACGGGCGCCGCACATGGGACAAAAATTGGGAAGGCGGCTCATAAAAGCTGCTTGAGGAAATGAATAAACTGCTGGATAAAAAACTCAATCTGCTGCATAAGGCTTGAGAACTGCCCCTGCTGCGGAGCGAGAGCCGCACTTTCAGCTGCATAATCGTAGGTTTCAAGCGGCGTTTCCTGTACCACACCTCCGCCGCCACTGGGAATAGAAAGTGGGTCAACCGTCGGCTCTACTGCCCCTGGCGCAGGCATGGGAGGCGTTGTGGGCGGTATAAATTCTGAGGCCGCTGCTTCGCCAACAGATTCCGCTTCTTCTAAAAGCACTCCCGATTCTGCCTCAGCCTCATCGTCTGCTTCACGATTCATCTCATCAGCCACCTGCGGGGGCAGCATCGTCGGCAGAGGGGTTGCCGTCGGAGCAGCAAAGGCCACTTCTGTAGATTGCGCCATAAAAGTCGGCTGCGGGCTGCTTTTTTCAAGGCGAGTCGTCGGGGCAACCGCGATTTCTCCGGTTTGGCTGTCGGTATCACTACCCTGCTGCAAACTCAGAAAGAAAAATACTGCGCCAAAAACCATCACCAGCGCCGCCGCTATCGCCAGTACAGGCCGAATCTGGTAAATAAACGGGCGCTTGCGCTGCTGAAATGCCGCCGGATTCAGGGTGTAATTGCGGGGTGCTTTCAGAAGCGGCATCTGCCGGATAAGCGCGACGGTCTGCCGCAGTTCTTCTAATTCTGCCTGCAACTGACGGTCGGTTTGTAATCGCTGTTCAAACTGGAGTCGTTCGTCTGCCGTTAATTCATCATCCAGATAGGCAGAAAGTTGCTCCACATCCTTTGTATCCATCACACCCACATCTGATTAACTTACATTATCCTGACGATAGATTGACGGCAAAAGTTCCCCTTTGTTTTTTAAGCAGTCCCGCAGCCGCATTCTCGCCCGGCTAATGCGTGATTTCACCGTGCCTAAAGAAATCTTAACCATGCTGGCGATTTCCTCATAACTGTATTCTTCCACATCCGATAGGGTAACGATTAACCGGTGTTCTTCACTGAGTCGGTCAAAACAGTCCTCAATGGCGGAACGCAGTTCGGAGCGCTGAGCATAGGTTTCGGGCGTATCGGCCTTGCTCACCAGCTTGGGGTTGGCTTCTATATCATAATCGTCATCGTCAATGGATTCGGTGGGACGCCGTTTGGTGCGGCGCAGTTCATCGTAACAGGCGTTGATGGCAATCCGCACCAGCCAGGCTTTAAAATTGCCTCCCTGAAATTGGGCCAGTTTACGGAACGCCGTGACAAACGCTTCCTGGGTCATGTCATCGGCAGCAGCAGGGTCGCCCATAATGCGGTAAGTGGCGGTATATACGTAGTCCTGGTAGGAGAGGACAAGCTGATTAAAAGCTTCGACATCCCCCTGTTGTGCTTTATGGATGCTGGTGTGTAGGACCATTGACGACACCCTGGAATACCCTTATAATCCCCACCGTAGTTCAGGCCGGAGTGGCGGAACTGGCAGACGCGCACGACTCAAAATCGTGTGGGGTGATACCCGTGTGGGTTCGATTCCCACCTCCGGCACTTGCAAATTCCACCGGGGAGATAGGATAATCTCACCCGGTTTTTTTATCATGGGCAGTATATCACACTTTCTACGATGCGACGATTTGTAGGTTCGATGCTGGTGGCGCTGATAGTTGGAATCAGCATCGGGGTATACCTGGGCTGGGAGCAGTTCCCTGTGGATACGGAAAACAGCTTTATGTGCCAGCTTTCAGACGGCGCGAAAGAAGAATATACCCTGATGGTCGCCCGCGCATACCAGGCCGACCTCAAAACCCAGCAAAGTGCAGGCAGCGATGAAGCCCGCAGCGCTGCCCTGAATCGTCTGCTGCCCCTCCGTTCCAGCAACAGCGACAACTGTTCTAGCGGCACACAAATTGATAACATCCCCGCATGGGTGCAGGAAGTCACCGAACGTTTCCGCACCGAAGGCGCAGAACTGGAAAAAATCTGTGTGCTGGCTTCCCTTTCGGCGGGGTTTGGA
Source organism: uncultured Anaerolineae bacterium (assembly GCA_964557285.1). Taxonomy (GTDB): domain Bacteria; phylum Chloroflexota; class Anaerolineae; order Aggregatilineales; family J027; genus SB15. The sequence goes on from CAZKZS010000278.1 coordinate 2,937, forward strand.
CGCCAGATTCCCGGCTATGCGGACCGCCCCGGGACGGTCTGTGACCAGTTTTTGCAATGACCGACTCCGAATTTTTAGAACCGCTTCCTGAGCGTCGCAGTATTTCCTGGGTAGGTGTGTTGCTGGGGCTGCTGCTGGGTTTAGGAATCGGGCTGGTGTATACCCGCATCATCGACCCACTGGTAGTAACCAACGCCGACCCTGCCGATTTACGCCTTGAGGATAAACAAATATATGTGGCTGCTGCCGCCCAGGAATATGCCGCCTCAAAAAATCTGGAACGTTTGGTGTTTCGCCTGCTAGAAGTTGAACCTGACCGCGACCCCTTTCAATTGGCGGCTGAAACGACCTGTTCCCTGATTCGTTCGGGGCAGGTGGACAGCCTGACCGATTTTGAAGTGGTGCGTAATCTGCGGGCGATTTACGAATCGCAGGGGGTCGTGGCCGCCTGTGATGTTTCCTTTTCTAACACGGCTGTTCCCATCACGATTGTCATCCCGACTCCTTCTATCACCCCTACCGCCACCATTACCCCTGTGGCAACCAAAACCCCTACCCCCGATATTGAACCCCTGCCCATTAATACGCCGCTTCCGACTCAGACTCCCGTAGAACGGGAAAATTCCGCCTTCCGCGAAGCCTATGTTGAGCAGTTCTGCGATCCGGCCATCAGTGGTCTTATTGAAGTTTACGTGCGAGATACCAGCGGCTTGGGCATCGCCGGAACACCCATTCAGGTCACGTGGGACAACGCTCAACAGCACCAGATTTTTTATACCGGACTCAAACCGGAACGTGGGGATGAATATGCCGATTTTGAAATGGAAGCGGGCGAAGTCTACACAGTAGGGGTTTTGAATGAGGGAGAACCGTCGCGCCGACTGGAAGCCGTAAGCTGTGACGGCGCGGGAACGTTAATTTCTTATCGGGTGGTCATCCAGCGTACCTTCAACCGCCCCTAGTTATTCCTGAGGAACTTCTTCATCCATTTCTTCAGACCGCCAGACTTTGTTTGCCCGGTCAATGTACAGTATCCCGTCCAGATGGTCGATTTCGTGCTGGAACACCCGTGCCAGCCAGCCTTTGGCCTTCACCCGCACTTCCTTGCCTTCACGGTCATACCCTTTGATAGTCACACTTTCATGGCGGTCAACCGTGCCAAAGTAACCGGGAATAGACAGGCACGCTTCCACCCCTTCCACCATTTCCTTTGAGGCACGGGCGATTTCCGGGTTAATCAGCGTATATAGCACGCCCGCCTCATCCCCATATTCTTTTTTGGACTCTTCATCGTCCGACAGGCGCACCACAATCACGCGCTGGCTAACCGCCACCTGAGGCGCGGCCAACCCCACCCCCGGCGCGTCTAACATGGTTTCCACCATATCATCAATCAGCGTTTGCAGTTTCGGGTCTTTAAAATTGCTGACTTTGTGCGCCTTTTTCCGCAGAATTTCATTCTCCGGCGTGATAATTTCTCGAATCGCCATCCCTCTACCTCCATCCTATCGTTACTTATTTTAACTGCCGCTTGGGATTTGTGGTAGGCTCATCGGAATCGGGCGCGTCAGGGGAGAAATATTCACCACGCCGTTGACATGCTCAAGCTGCACTGTCCCCGGCGTAACGTTAAAGGCCAGATTTGCATAAGCTGGCACACGCAGCACAAATTCCGCCCGCGAAATCCAGCCCAGAAAACGCCGCCGTTTGGCGACAATATACACGCCCGCGTCATCCTGCTCCGTAACAAACTGAAGGCCAAAAGCGTTATACAAATGGGCGTGGAGTTCAACCTGCTCAAGCTCATGATACTGCACAGTCACTTTACACTTGGTTGCACGTACAAAAATCGTCACGGGCGCGTCCACTTTAAACACCCGCAGATGGGAGCGATTCCCCCTGGCGGCGATCCGCCGCTTGTTTGCTTCCCAGACAGTTAACTCAGATTTGGTGGTCATGCAGCCATTCCCCTATCAATTTTGCGACCTGCGCTGATTGTTCCAGCATCATCCAGTGTCCGCCGCCCTCTACCCATCGGAGAGTCGCCCGGGGCAGTTTTTCCGCCAGAAATTCACTGTAGGCCGGAGGAGTCATTTTATCAAGAGTGCCGCCAATCACCAGCGCGGGTATTTGAATATCGGATAGGGCTTCCCGCATATCAAATTGATTGCAGGCAGTATAGTCGTTATAGATAATTTCTGCGGGGGTTTCTTCGAGCGCCTTTAACCCTAACTGCTGCATATGCGGGTCGGCTGCCCGCGCCCAGGACCACTGGTTAATTTTTTCGATGACGGCCTGTTTATCTTTTAGCATATTTTCCAGAATGAAAGTGTTCACGGGCAGGGAAGCGCCGGTGCCAATCAGAACCAGCCCGCCCACCCGTTCCGGCATCTGCCAGCCCATATGCAGCGCAATAGCGCCGCCCATGCTGTGACCGACCAGCACAGCTCTGGAAATCGAAAGGTCGTCCATCAGCGCGGCCACTGCCTTTGCATACCCCGGGATGGTGGCATAGCCTGTTCCTATCGCCCGTCCATGCCCCGGCAGGTCAATCGTGAACACCCGTCGGCTGGGGAAACGACGCAGTTCCGCAGGCCATCCCAGATGACTGCTGGCCGATCCATGAATCAAAATAAGCGGCAGGCTTAGATTGCTCTCAGCATAAAATAAGATTCCTTGAGAAGTTTCAATCGTTGGCATCGCATAATTTCTTCACAATTTTCTCGTATTCTACCGCCGCAACATACCAACTGTAAAAATAGCATAAAGATATGGTTTGATTTGCGTATACAAGTTGTGACAAATATTGACACAAACTTTTTAACCCCCTAGAATAAAAATTGTTAGAACATGATAAGAACTTGCTCTCCTCACGGCGAGAAATCCGGTAGGTCGCACCAGTGAACTAAAAAATGGGGGACGTATCATGGGTAGTTCTGCGAAGATACCCATAGATGTTCATTAATTTTTCACAATTGCAAAGGGGTCAGCCTTATGCACGCACATTCCTCGAATAAATACCTCAGTTCTCGCGTCCTCAAACTTAACGTGGGTTTCATTATCGCCGAAGGCGCTGGGTTCAGCCGCGAAGTTCCCATCAATATTCCTGAACGGGTCCGGGTCGCCGAAGATGTCATTCTGGAAAAACTAACCGGCCTGCTGCGCTTAACCCGTACTTCGGAAGGAATTCTCGTTCAGGGTGAGTTTGAATGCACGATTATCGGCGAGTGCAGCCGATGTTTAACCGATGTCGTGCTGACCTACCCGCTTGAAGTAGAAGAAATTTTCGAGATTAGCAATCGGGACGACCCGTTTGTAATCGGTGAGGACGGGATTCTTGACCTTGCTCCTTTAATCCGTGAAGAAAGTATTTTAAACATGCCCCGTCAGGTGTTATGCCAGCCGGACTGTAAGGGGTTATGCCCGCATTGTGGGCAAAATTTAAATGAGGGGACGTGTGACTGTGAGGGTGATGAAATCGACTCACGGTGGGCAGCGCTGGCCGATTTCCTTAAAAACGAAGAATAGAGTCATAGGGGAATGAGATAAATGTCCAATTTTGCAGATGCCGATACATTCATGGACGCGGACATGATGGACGATTTCAACGACTGCGGCGATTCTCTGGATAATCTGTTCATGGACGACGAGGACGAATTTTTTCTGGAGTCAGACGATGAGGACGACGCAGACCTTGACCTGGATGACCTTGAGGACGAAGAAGAGGATGAGAATCTGGATTTAAGTGATGTCTCATCCGACGACACCGTTGGGTTGTATCTGAAGGAAATGGCACGGGTGCCGCTTCTATGCAACGAGGAGGAGGTTGAACTGGCAAAACATCTGGAAGCCGGACTCAAAGCCGAA
>CAZKZS010000279.1:0-6798 GCA_964557285.1 uncultured Anaerolineae bacterium
GTGTTAGTAGTTGGTGCGGGCGGGGTGAGCGCGATCATTTACCTGTTTCTGGCAGACCGCCTCGGTATTGAGGAAATCCAGATGTTTTTTAAGAAGATTCGTCAAAAACTGGCTTAAAAAAAGTATTATAATGGACGACATGGAAAAACAGCGTGTACCGGTTTCACCGGATTTATATACTGAAGAATATTTCCTTTCGGCCTGCGAAGGGTATGATGAGTTTCTGGCATCGGAAGGGGAGCATCTTTCGCGCCGCCTGAAAGCCTCGTTTGAAGTGGCAGGCATTGAAACTGGCATGAAGGTGCTGGATGTGGGCTGTGGACGCGGCGAAATTATGCGTCACTGCGCGGAACTGGGAGCAGAAGCCTATGGATTTGATTATGCGCCCGTGGCGGTTCGTATGACTCAGCATTTAATTGCCGGACTTGCGCCAGACATCCAAAAACGGGTGGCAGCAGTTCAGGCCGACGCCAAACGAATCCCCTATGCCTCCCGTATGTTTGACCGGGTGCTGATGTTTGACGTTGTGGAGCATTTACATCCCTGGGAACTGCACACAGCGCTGCTGGAAATTCACCGGGTTCTCAAACCGGAAGGCCGCCTGATTATCCACACCGCGCCGAACATCTGGTATGACCGATACGCCTATCCCGTGGTGCGGCTGGTACGGCGGCTGCTGGGGCAGGGCGCAAAATATCCAGCAGACCCCCGCCAGTTTCTGGTCGAACACAATCAGGAAGTCCATGTGAATGAACAATCGCTCATGAGCATGAAACAAACCCTGAGTCGGGCAGGCTTTGTAGGAAAAGTATGGCTGGATTCACCCCCGCAGTATCGCCAGGAAAATGCGATTTTTGCGGCAGCCCGCTACATCCTGTTTAATGTGCCACCCATTCGCTGGTTTTTTGAACGAGAAGTATTTGCAGTTGCCAGTAAGAGTCATTATGAGAGATAAACGTTCAGTTGATGAACTGACCATTGAAGAATTGGAGCGCGTCCTTTTTGTCAAAAAACGCGAAGCCCGGATGCAGCGTTTTGTCAAAAGTGAACGCCGCGTAGATGTACCCCTGCCAGCCATTTCTATTCCTGAACCACCCGCAGCGCTGCCGCAGTTTGAAGAAGAAGTCGCGCCCCTGCCGATGGTGCAGGCAGAAGTGGAACTACCTGTTGCATACACCGAAGGTTCGCCACAGTTTGAGGATGAACTTGCCCCGACGCTCATCACCCACTATCGGGAGGAACAGAAATCCCCTAAGGGGATTTCCCGCCTGTTTTTGCTGATTGAAATCGCCGCGATTATCGGGCTGGTGGGGATTTTATATCTGGGGCTTCGCGGGCTGCGAACCATTAACCAGAATATCGAAATGACTGACAACATCAGCGCCACCTCAGAAGCCGAACTCCTGTCCCGTTTGGTACAACCTACCGCTACGCCGTTAATTTCCATTAATGCGGTAGTGCTTCCTGGTGGGCATGTCTGGGACCCCAATGGACGCCATAGTTTTAACTTCAATGAAGTTCCCGCCCCGTACCGGGCAGATTTCCAGGAACAGATGAATGCTCCTGCCAGTATCCAGCCCATTTTTGACATCAAAGGAGCGCCGCGCCGCATCCAGATTCCAGCCATTGGGGTGGATGCTAGCATCCGAACAGGGGATGATTGGGTTTCGCTGCAAGCGGGTGTCGGCCATCATCCTTATTCAGGGCTGCCGGGGCAGCAGGGTAATATGGTGCTGACAGGACACAATGATATTTATGGCGAAATTTTCCGCGATTTGCAGCTTCTGGAAGCTGGCGATGAAGTCCGCATTCAAAGCGAAAACGGCGAGTGGTACACTTACGTGGTGGATGAGAAACAGATCGTTGAACCGTCGGAAGTCTGGGTACTGGGACAAGACCTCGGCGGCACAACCCCCCTCGCCACGCTGATCACCTGTCACCCATATCGTGTGGATACCCACCGGATGGTTGTTTTTGCAAAATTAGTCAACTGAAAGGTACTGCCTGATGGCAAAAAAACGGCGTCGTCCTAATCTTTCCGAAGATATGCTGGAACGGGCCCGTGCGGAACTGTATGGCAACGGTGGGGCGGTAGCGGCTGTATCGTCTGCTGCCGAACGTAAAGTTGAAGCCTCCAAACCAATTGTCAGAACCAAAACCAGTGTATCCATTGATGACCTTCGAGAAGAATATGCTTATGTGATGACCGACCTGCGGAACATGGCGCTGCTGACGGTCTTTTTGTTTGTGGCGCTGGTCGTAGCTGCGTTGATTTTTGTTTAGGGAAAACGGTAGGACTCTTCCCTACCGTTCTTTCTCAATCAGCAAAATATACGTTCCACTGGTAATACCTGTTTCCCGTTCAAAGCGGGAGGCTTCAATCCGGTACATTCCCTCCTCAGGCAGGGCAAAGTTCTGAATCGTGGCATTTTGGGACCCCCCACTGTCATCATCAAAAGCAATCTGTTTACTGCCCTGATAAAGCGTGAGCAGCGAGTCAAGGTCGCCTGTAGTACGCTCCATCGTAATGGTTACTACGTCGCCCTGTTCGCCGTAAAACAGAAAACTTTCATAAGGCGTGCTGTTATCAATCAGGCCGCGCATTTCTGTCCCATAAAACACTTCCAGCATATTGCTGCCATCAATGCCGCGTCGTCCAGTCAGGGTAAGCTCAAAATCTCCTTCGGTTTGCCCTTCGGAAAAGCCTTCGCGTGTGACCATCAGGTAATATTTCCCGTCCTTCAGCAGGGTATAGTTAAGAATTTCCGCACTTCGGGCATTGGGGTTGTATTCAGCCGTGAAGATTTGGCTCAACTGGTCATCTAACAGAATCAGCAGGGCGTTTAAATTTCCCTGGGTGCGGCTCATGATGACGGTAATCACATCACCACGCTGTCCCTCAAAAAAATAAAATCGCTGTGGTATATCCGCGTTGATCGTGCCTGCTGCCACACCGCCATAATCCAGGAGAATCGCATCATAGGCGGCTAGCCCGCGCTGTTCTTCCGGCACACTTTCAAGCGAAAGCATGTAAGTGCCTAAAGTTGTTCCCGAATCTCGCCCGTAGCGGGTTGCTACCACAATATAAAATCCGTTTTCGGGCAGGGTAAAATTTAAAATAGCCGCGTTTAGTGAACCGGATTGGCGCGGGTCGTCATCACCGGAAAGCAAAATTTGTCCCTGCTGATTTGCCAGGTCAATAAAAGCATCTAAATCGCCGGAGGTGCGCCGCATTTGCAGGTTAATGACTTCGCCCCGCCGCCCCGAAAAATAATACACGACCTGAGACTGCTGGGCGGTAATCGTGCCAATGACCACATCTCCATATTCCAGCGATGCACCACCGGGGAGATTTACCCCCTCACGGGTGAGTTGAAGTTCATAAGTCCCCGTCGTGCTGCCGTGTTCATGACCAAAGCGGGTAGCGATAATAAAATACTGCCCACTGGCAGGGAGTTCAAAATTGCTAATGAGGGCGGCGGTTTGTTCCCCCTCATCGTCACTAAAGGCAATACCGCGTCCTGTCTGGTCAACCAGCACCAGATAGGGGTCTAAATCTCCTTCAAGGGTGTGCATGGAAATCGTGATAATTTCCCCCTGCCGTCCCTCAAAAATATAAAGCTGGCGGAATGTTTCACTGGAAAGAAAACCGGAAACGGTCTGGTCGTAAACAATAGGCGTGAAGCCCTGTGCCGATGCCAGTTTAAAGCTCGACAGCAGGGCTATCACCAGCAGAAACAGCCGTTTTTTAGCCATCCGACCCTTCGTTGCTTCCGGCAGGCTGAATCGTCAGCGTCATAGCAAAATCACCCGTAGTCGTTGAATCTGGAAAACGCCCTACGGCAATCAGGTAAGCCCCTGTGCGCGGCAGGACCTGATTTTCAATCAGGGGATCAAAGGTGTTGCCGCGTGGATCGTCATCGTTTCGGGCGATTTCAATCGGGTCGCCGGAACTGGTGTAGGCATACAAATACAGCACAGCATCCAGATCGCCACTCTGCGTATTCACTTCGATGGTTACGCTGTCGCCGGATTTACCATTGAAGGTATAAAACAACAAATATTGGTCATCAGTAATCGAATTGACAACGGTTTCACCGGCAGCAATCGGCAAGGCTACTGGGCTTACTCCGGCGGCGGTTGGATCAATGTACGTCAGGGAAAGCGTAAAATCGCCTGTCGTGGCGGGCGTACCATCCGTAGGTACAAAGTGAGTTGCCCGGATGATGTATTGTCCATCGGCGGGCAGGGTGACTTGCAGCGACGAATTTCGATTCACCCCCTGCACAATATCATCATTGGTATCAATCAAAAGCTCATTTTCATCCAGCAGTTCCACCAGTGGGTCAAGGTTGCCAGAGGTGGTTGTCATCTGGATTCGGACAATATCCCCTTCGTTACCTGTGAACAGGTAATCCAGGCTGTTCACCACATCATCAATCGTTCCTGTAACGGTGTCACCATAGGTTATGAGTTCAGGCGGAACGTCCGTAGGGGTTACTTCTTCCTCAATTGCCTCATCGGTGGCTTCGGCAGTCGCTTCGGCGGTAGATTCCGGCTCAACTTCAACGGCAAATTCGTTACCTGTCGCATTAAAGGCCAGAATATACCCTACGCTGGTAGGGACGGCTGGTCCCCTGGCAGGCGCGATAAAAATCAGGTAGTTGCCTGTTTCCGGCACAGAAATGCCAAGCAGGGTGCTGCTGTCGGTGCTGGCGATGGGCTGCATCCGGTCATCGGTCAAAATAACAGTGGCAGCGGAGTTATCGTCGGTTGTCACCGAAAAATCAATCACAGCACCCGCCGAGGCCGGAAAGGTGTAAACCTGAGCAAATTGAAGCGGCTGGAAAGCACCATCGGGGGTATCACCCGTATTCAGACGCCGCGCCCCTAAACGCTGCACAAATGAGCCGCTGTTGGGTTCTAGCGAAGTCTCGTCACCTGCCCGCCGCAAAGTTAGGGTATATGCACCGGCAGTTGTTCCCGCGTCCTGTTCAAAGCGGGTTGCTACAATGACATAGTATCCCGCTTCAGGAATCACGTATTCAATCTGCGCGTTGCGGTTCTGGCCGTCGATAATGTCATCGTCTTCCACAATTGGCACCTGATTCGCATCCAGCAAAAAGAGATAAGGATCAAGCGCTCCGTCCGTGCTTTCCATGGTGACGGAAATTTCATCTTCTGCTTCTGCCTTAAAAATGTAGACTCCTATCACGGACTGGTCGGAAATCTCGCCTTCTACCGTTTCCCCGTAGGACATTTCAGGGAAACCTGCCAGGTTGGGGGGTACATCGGGTGAGGTCGTAGCGACTGGAACGGGTTCAGCATCAGATTGGAGTTCCAGTAAAAATGTCCCTGCGGTTGTCCCCGCATCCTGACCTCGACGAGTCGCTAAGATGTTGTAGGTGCCATCGGCGGGTAGAGTTACCGCTACCCGTGCATCCCCATTCACGCCGCCGCTATTGTCATCTTCTGCCAGCGTGATTCCGGCGGGGTCCAGGAGATAAAGATAGCTGTCTAAATCACCGCCCGCGCGGGACATGGTAAGAATGATACTATCACCTGCCGACCCCCGAAACTGAAAACTGTACGATGGGGCAGTGGCATTGATAGCACCGCGCACACTTTCGCCATAGGTAATGGTATTTTGCCCCGGCTGCACATCACGCGGCTGGCTGGCCGTGCCGATGCTGGTCATGGTCAGGGCATAGTTTCCCCCTAAACTGGTAGCATCCGGCAGCGCCACCGCTAGAAAATACACGCCATCACTTGGCAAATTAGCTGACAGAGTATTGCCCGATACAGTGCGGAAAATTTCGCGGAAACTGGCATCGTACAGCACCAGAAGCGGCTGAAGCTGTGTTCCCGAATCCGGCGTAATCGTGATGCTCTGTCCACTTTGCCCTTCAAACCAGTACAGCACAAAGGTCGAATCACGGGTTAATGCGCCGCGCACGGGTTCGCCGCGTACAATCGGCTGCAACCGTTCTCCTACTTCCAGCACAGAGATAAGGGCTTCTTCCGTCGCAGTGATTTCGCCTGTCGAAAGAGTCAGGGCATAACTGCCTGTGCCACCTGTACCGGATGCCCGTGAACGGGACGCCGTAATGACATACGTGCCATTTGTCCGCAGGGTAAATTGAATCAGCGCATCCCCGCCGCCGCCTGTATCATCATCGGTTGCCAGCACATCCCCTTCAAAAGTGGAAAGGGTTAAAAAAGGATTCAGGTCGCCGCTAGTGGTTGCCATCAATATCGTGATTTCGTCGCCGCTTTGCCCATCAAAAAGGAACTGCTGCGCCTGCTGCACCTCATTGAGTTCCCCTTCGGCGGTTTGTCCGTAGTTGATGGGGCGCGGCGGTTCCTGAGCCGAAACCACGCTGACCACCCCCACTATCAGAATACCAATCAGCATCCAACGCATGTTTTTCATTCCCATCCGTGAGGTTTCTTTCGATTTTGATTTTACGGGAATCGGAGCGTGGGTGCTAGCAGAGAAGGGCAATCACCTGCTATATAAGGTTCAGGCAGTTACGAAATCACATATTACAAGAACTTTTATAGTAGATAGGTTTTTACCTTGATTGCTAGTCCCCATTCAGTGGTTGATAGTGTACCGTAGGGGCAGGAACAAGCGAACGCCGTGAGCGATACCCGCCCCTACATTCCGCTTCTCATCCGCCCTTGAACCACTCAGGAGAGGGTTCTCTTTGCTTCATTTGCACGACTAGCAATCAAGGTCATTAGCTAAAAACTAATTGCCAATTGCTAACTGCCTTTTGACCCCTTACGGGAAAT
>CAZKZS010000280.1:0-6773 GCA_964557285.1 uncultured Anaerolineae bacterium
CCTTACAGGAATTGGCGTACAGCCAGCTAGCAGGCGAAGAAAAAAGCGTGGCAACACCCGAACCCCCGCCCCTAGATGACGTGGAAACCAACACCCGCATTGTTGATGCATGGATAGAGAACAAGGGGAAAATCGAAACACTGGCAGAGGGAAAAAATATCAAAACGCTGTTTGTGATGCAGCCCGTCCCCGGATACGCTTATGATTTGCAGTATCACCTGTGGACAAAAACCCTGGAAGGATTGGGCGCGTGGGGGCGTTCCCACTGGGGCTATCCCATCTGGAAAGCCAGAGCCGAAACCGGAAACTGGTCAGAAAATTTCCTGAATCTAGCTCACATGGCCGAAGATTTTACCTGGAATATCTGGGTCGATCCGGTTCACTACACACGCGGTTTTAATGAACAAATCGCCCAGAAAATCAGTGATGAGGTGGTGGCAAGGGGCTGGCTGGAAACCAGCCAGGATTAAGTTTAAAAATCCTGTAGCAAGACAGGAATTTAGACCCTTAGTGAGCCACGGAATGCTCTGGCGCTGTAAAAAGAGGGTGCGCTGTTGTGATACACAAAAACATGACCGTAGCGACAGTCACAAAAAAGGGCGCCGCCCAATTTTCTAATCTCAGGAGGGGTTTTTATCCAGCTTGACGTTTTTGTATCGAACTTTCCAAGTTTCTGCAACATGCGATATTGTTCTTCCGTTAAAAGCTCAATGCCCATAGCCTCTGCCATATCCACAGCGTTGCCTCCTGGATACACCCCTTTTTTTTCCCGTGCGGCCTGCCCTTCACCGTCGTAACAGGTATTTCTGCGGCCTTCAGGACTTTCCGGTGAACAATCATAAAAAATATATTCGCCCGTCTTTTCATCGTGACCCACCACGTCCGGTTCACCGCCAGTTCTTTCCATTTCATGGAGTGACCACAGTTTTTCAGGATGCGCTTCCAGCTTTGCCTGTACCTGATCCCATTCAAGCCCCTGATGGCGGTTCATGTTTTTTTCAAAACGGGCTTTTAATGCTCCGAGCAGTGCTTCCCGTTGTTCCTGTGACAGTTCCTTTTTTATCTCCATAATTATCCTCCCTATTGCATGGCTGACCTTGATGCCAGTCCCCCAAGCCCTTCCCCAATATGTTGTTGAGGGGCGGACAGTAGGGGCAGGGACAAGCGAACCTCGTGAGTGATTCCCGCCTACATTCCTCTGTTGCTTGTCCGCCCTTAACCATTGGGCGGAGACGCGAACGCGGCCAGGGGGTGAGGATTGGCGGGACTAGCCATCAAGGTTGGTGAAAGTATAACGCTTTTGTATTATTTTTTCATCCCGTCAACTGCCTTTATATGAGCGAAACAAACTTAAACACCGCCGACAGTTACATTATCCACGCGAATCGTAGGGGTGCTAATCGCGCCCGCCATTGGCACCATGCGTAAATCGCTGCCCACTTCGGAAATATTTTTCAGGAAATCCGGCAGCGTGGTGGCAATTGTGACACCGGATACCGGATCAGTGAGTTTGCCATTCTGAATCCAGACTCCGTAAGCGCCCATCGAACAGTCCCCACTAATCGGGTCGATGCCTCCGGTTTGCATGATGCGTGTGACGTACAGGCCGTTTTCCACTTCGGAAATAATTTCTTCCTGCGTTTTATGCCCCGGCTGAATGTAAAAATTGCTTGCGCCTAACTGCGGCAGTTGGCGGTGCGAGCCACGCTGGGCGTTGCCTGTGGATTTCACCCCCGCTTTTTTAGCCGTGTAGGAATCGTAAATTACATTCTGGAAAATGCCTTCGTCAATCAGGCGGGTCGCGGAAGTTGGCACGCCCTCCCCGTCAAAGGGGGCGGTAGCGAGTCCACGTTTCAAACGTCCGTTATCCAGCAGGCTCACTTTATCCGACGCGACTTCCTGCCCCAGTTTATCCAGCAGGAACGAACGACCTTTTTGCATGGCTTCGGCGGTCATGGCGGCGGAAAGATAACCCAGCAGTTCGCCCGCTACCAGGGGGTCAAGCACCACCGTGCAGGTCTGAGTCGGTACGGGTTTGCCGTTCAGAATTTGCACAGCGCGGCGGGCAGCTTCTTCCCCAATTTCTTTTGCGTTTAAATCGCTGAAATAGTTGGACGCGCCTAACCCAAATGCCTGCGCCGTATCATTGCCGTCACGGGCAATACTCATCAGATAACTGAATGCTACCGTGCGGCCATACGAACCGGCAAAACCTTTAGAATTTGCCAGATACACCTGCCCAATCGAATCCTGATATACACACATGGGAATCATAAAAACGCGGCTGTCAAAGGCAAGCGCGGCCTGTGTCACCTGTTTTAAAAATTCGATTTTTTGTTCCGGTGTTATACTGGTGAGCTGCTCATCCCAGATTTCTAAATCTTCTTCGGGAATCGACTGCGGTTCGGGCAGGGTGCGGTAGGCGTCCGGTGTACCAATGGCCGCCAGTTCAACAGCAGTTTTCCATGTTTTTTCAACGCTTTCCGGTGAAAAATCGGAGGTATAGGCATACCCGACCCGTCCATCATCCATCACCCGCACCCCCATGCCTTTGGAAGCCGATTGGGACAGCTTTTCTACTTCGCCGTTGCCCAGTTGAATGATGGTTTCCACTTCATCCGTAATCAGCGCTTCGGCTTCGATACCCGACGCGGCGGCGCTGGCAACCACTTCCTGAGCGATTTTTAAATAATCCATTTTTACCCTCTCCTCTTTTTTTACATCGTGCTGGGGGTGGGTTCGTCTGTACCGCCCACCGTCACACGTGGGATTCGGATGGTGGGCTGCCCCACACTGACCCGTGCCGTCTGAAATTTGCCACACATGCCCTGCCCGGGGTCAAGCGCTAAATCTGTACCCACCCGGTCAATTTCGGTCAGCACTTCCGGCCCGTTGCCCATGATGGTCGCGCCGCGCACGGGAGCAGTTAACTTGCCATCTTCAATCAGGTAGGCTTCTATGGCGTTAAACACAAAATCCCCTTTGGCGATTTCAGCCTGACCGCCCGCCAGTTGTTTCACATAGATGCCTTTTGGGGTATCCCGAATGATTTCTTCCGGGTCATGGGGGCCAACATCAATAAAAGTGTTGGTCATACGCGGCATGGGCAGATGCCGAAAGCTCTGCCGCCGTCCGTTGCCTGTGGAACTGCGCCCCATGCGGCGGGCTTCCACTAAATCCCACATATATTCGCGTAAAATGCCGTTTTCAATCAGATGGGTTCGCTGGGCAGGTGTGCCATCGTCATCAAATTTGAGCGAACCGCGCCGCCCCGGAATCGTGCCATCGTCAAACGCATTAATAATCGGGTTTGCCACCCGTTCCCCGATGCGGCCTGCATACGCTGAACTGCCCTTCGTAATAAAATCGGCTTCCAGTTGATGTCCACATGCCTCATGGAACAACACGCCGCCCCACCCGTTGCACATGACCACCGCCATCTCCCCCGCCGGACACGGACGCGCATCCAGCATCTTAACGGCTGTTTCAGCCGCTTCTTTGGCTTTTTCGGTCAGGCTGAAACGGTCAAGGATTTCCAGCCCCACACGCCCGCCAAATGCACCAAATGCACGCTGCACGATGCCATTTTTCCGCGCGATAGCGTTGGCACGCACTTCCACAAAACTCCGGTCATCATCCACCTGCACGCCGTCCGAATTAAAAATCCAGCATTTGCGCGTTAATTCGACGTAACTGGCGGATACCTGATGAATGGACGCGCTGTAACTGCGTGCAGCAATATCGGCATCATTTAAGAGTCGGGCTTTTTCCGCGATGCTCATGCTGTCCAACGGCCTCAGGATAGGAAACTCAAGCGGACTCTTACGATAAGTCAGGTCAATGACGCGGGATTTGCTGCTGCCTTTGGCGGCTGCGGCGGCAGCAGAAGCAGCCTTCATCAAACTTTCTTCGCTCAAATCATCGGTATAAGCATACGTGACCAGATTCCCAAAAAAGACCCGCACCCCCGCGCCCCGGTCAGCCCCCCGCACGGCATTTTCAATTTTGGAATCTTCGAGATTTAAGGACAGTGAGGTGCTGTCCTCTACGTAAATTTCGGCCAGGTCGCCACCCGATTCCAGCGCCCGCGCCAGCACTTTTTTTGCCAGTTCAACAGCAATCATCAAACGCTCCTTCAAAAAATTCTTTGAACGGATTATACCGTTCTGTATTTGTTACGCAAAAAAGCCCGTTGCGGTTCAATGCGATATACTTTGCCGAAAACAGGAAGCCTATAAGATGACCCGCAAGGTTGCCATTCTCATTTTTGATAATGTTGAAGTGCTGGACTTCACCGGTCCGTTTGAGGTTTTTAGCGTCACCAGCGAAGAATTAAAACAGAATGTTTTTGAAGTATTTACCGTCGCGGAAAAAAACATCGTTAAGGCACGCGGCGGCCTGAGTATCAACGCGACCTATACGCTCGATGACTGCCCGCAGCCGGATATTTTGATTGTGCCAGGAGGTATTGGTACGCGCCCCCTGCTGAAAAATGAAACCGTACTCAACTGGATTCAAAACACGCAGGAAAACTGTGAGCATGTCCTGTCCGTTTGCACGGGCGCAATGCTCTTAGGAAAAATTGGCCTGCTGGACGGGCTGCCTTCGACCACACATCACACCACTTTTGATGAATTTCAGGCGATTGCTCCCAAAACGGTCATTGTGAAAGACCAGCGGTTTGTGGACAACGGCAAAATTGTCACTTCCGGCGGCATTTCGGCAGGCATTGATATGTCGCTGTATATGGTGGAAAAGCTGTTGGGGCGCGAAGCCGTCGAAAAAACCGTCAAAGAAATGGAATACCTATATTGGACACCCAATGAAACAAATCTGGATTCCTAAACACGGGGCGGCAGACGTATTAGAACTGCGCGACGCCCCTGACCCCATGCCCAATGCAGGAGAAGTGCGGATTCGGGTGGAAAGTATCGGCGTCAATTTTGCGGACGTGGTAGCGCGAATCGGGGTGTATCCCGACGCACCCAAACCGCCTTTTGTGCCGGGGTACGAAGTTGCGGGTCTGGTAGATGCGGTGGGAGAAGGCATTGATTCTGACTGGTTAAACGTACCTGCTGCCGCGCTGACTCGTTTTGGTGGATATAGCAGCGTCGCCTGTGTACCCCTTTCCCAGGTATTCCGCCTTCCAAAAAATCTCAGCGCTGATGAAGCCGCCGCCCTCCCCTTAAACACCCTCACCGCCTATCAAATGCTGGTGGTGATGGGCAGCGTTCGCCCTGGCAATACGGTTCTGGTACATGGCGCGGCGGGCGGAGTCGGCTGGATGGCGGTACAGATGGCGAAACTGCTTGGGGCAACCGTCTACGGCACGGCCTCCGCCCACAAACATGAGGCTTTATACAGCCTGGGTGTGTCCGCTTGTATAGATTATACAAACACCGATTTTGTATCTGAAATTCACAAACTGACCAACGGTAAGGGGGTAGAACTGGTGCTTGACCCCATCGGCGGCGCTCACTGGATGAAAAGTTACCGGACACTGGCCGCTACCGGACGACTCGTGATGTGCGGGCAGGCAGGTATGATTTCCGGCCAGCGCCGGAATGTGTGGACCGTCCTCAAATGGGCGCTTGGTGTCCCCTGGCTCACCATTAACCACGTCCGGCTGATTAACGAAAACAAGGGACTGATTGGCGTGAATCTGGGGCGCATGTGGGATGAAGTTGACCGGATGCGTCCCTGGTTTGAGGAAATTCTGACGTGGCATCAGGCAGGCAAACTCAGTGTCAAGATTGATCGGATTTATGCGCTTGAGGAAGCCGCCCGCGCCCATGACCATTTGCAAAATCGACAAAATATTGGGAAAGTGCTGCTAAAATCAGACCAATAGACAGACTCAAAAAAATTAAATGCGTCGATTCGTTGGATTTTTTGGCCTGATTCTGCTGCTGCTCACCAGCCTATACACTGTGCTGCGCCAGCAAAATTCGGAAGCCCTGCCCTGGCTGGTTTTTGTTTCCGACGATGGCTACCTCTACCGCATGAACGCCAATGGGGAGGATTTCCGGCGGATTTCTGCCATTGGATATACCAGCTTTCCTCCCCTCTGGACCTCCGATGGACAGTGGATTGGATTTTTAAAAAATGAGTCACGGGTATTTGTGCATCGCACCCGTCACGATGGCCGGAAACCCGCCAGCATCCAAAAACCGATTCCTGTGTACGGCTCGATGGCCTGGTCGCCGGACGGCCAAACCGTCGTTTTTCAGGATGGGTTTAATATTTACCGCGCGAACAGCGACGGCACAGGACTTGTTAAACTGGCTTCGCCGCAGGGACAAAAATCACAACTCAGCTGGTCGCCGGACGGGACATGGATCGCGTTTGTGGTGTTCGACCAGGCAAGCGGTTACAACATTTATCTCATGCGACCGGATGGAAGCCAGCCCCATGCCCTGACTCAGGGAGCGCGGCATAATTATTATCCTGCCTGGTCGCCGGATGGACAGTGGCTGGCTTTTGTTTCCAATGACAGCAGTTTTGGTTTCCAGCTTCATAAAATACGGGTGGATGGCACAGGCCGCCAGCAGCTTACCCGTGACATCATGGTGGCGACCTTCAGCCCGCCCACCTGGTCGCCGGATGGACAGTGGATTGCTTTTGGCGGGCAGCAAAACGCCTATGACTGGAATATTTACCGTATCCGCAGCGACGGGCAGAATCAGGAACAACTGACTTCCCTTCGTTACCAAAATCGTAACCCGGACTGGTCGCCGGATGGACAGTGGATTGTATTTCAGTCACACCAGCAC
>CAZKZS010000281.1:0-6764 GCA_964557285.1 uncultured Anaerolineae bacterium
CAATTGTGCTGAAATCCGGCAAACATACCGCCCGTTCTGCTCAGGATAAATATGTGGTGCGCGAACCAGACAGCGAGGAGCATGTCTGGTGGGGCGAATATAATCGCCCGATGAGTCAGGACAAATTTAACGAATTGTTTGGTAGGATGCAGGGGTTCCTTCAGGGGCGGGATTTATTTGTGCAGGATGGGTACGCCGGCGCCGACCCGGATTACCGTCTGCCTATCCGCATTGTGACGGAGTACGCCTGGCACAGCCTGTTTGCCCGCAATATGTTTATC
Source organism: uncultured Anaerolineae bacterium (assembly GCA_964557285.1). Lineage (GTDB taxonomy): Bacteria > Chloroflexota > Anaerolineae > Aggregatilineales > J027 > SB15. Next base: position 282 of record CAZKZS010000281.1, read on the forward strand.
CCTCTGGAAAACAAAGAAGCCTATCGCCAGCATGTGCCGGAATTTACGATTGTGTGTGTGCCATCATTCCAGGCATTTGAAGCTATCGACGGCACACGCAGCAGCACGTTTATCGCGCTGAATTTTGCTCAGCGACTCGGCATCATTGGCGAATCCGCCTACAGTGGCGAAATCAAAAAGTCGATTTTCACCGTCATGAATTATTTGCTGCCGCTTAAGGGGGTAATGCCGATGCATTGTTCCGCTAATATGGGGGATGATGGCAGCACCGCGATTTTCTTCGGGCTATCCGGTACAGGGAAAACGACCCTTTCCGCCGACCCGTCACGTGGCCTCATTGGGGATGATGAACATGGATGGAGCGACGACGGCGTTTTTAACTTTGAAAATGGCTGTTACGCCAAAGTGATTCAGCTTTCCGCCTCTGCCGAACCGCAGATTTACGCCTGCACCCGCCGTTTTGGGACGATTCTGGAAAATGTCATCTACGATCCAGCGACCCGCCTGATTGATTTAAACGATGCCAGCATCACCGAAAACACCCGCGCCTCTTATCCTCTGGAATTTATTGACAATGCGGTGCTGGAAAAACGCGGCGGCCATCCCCAGAACCTCATCTTTTTGACCTGCGACGCGCAGGGGGTCATGCCGCCTATTGCCCGTCTGACACCGGAACAGGCTATGTATCACTTTATTTCCGGCTACACGTCAAAAGTCGGTGGGACAGAAGTTGGCTTAGGAGCAGAACCGGAAATCACCTTCAGCGCGTGTTTTGGCGCTCCGTTTATGGTGCATCATCCGATGGATTACGCGGAACTGCTCAGGCAGAAAATTTTGCGCTATGGCGTGAACTGCTGGCTGATTAACACGGGCTGGATTGGCGGGCCGTATGGGATTGGAAAACGGATTAGCATCCGATATACCCGTACCCTGCTGAATGCCGCGCTGACGGGCAAACTGCTGGATGTAGACTATTACGAAGATCCGGTATTTGGCTTCTTCGTGCCGACCACCTGCCCGGATGTGCCGGAAGACATCCTGTATCCGGCGAAATCGTGGCCGAGTGAGGAGGACTACTGGAATCGCTACCGTCAGCTTGCCAAACGTTTTGTGACCAACTTCAAGAAATTTGCGTCGGAAGCGCCTGATGAAGTGGTCAAGGCCGGTCCGGTTATCCTTGAAGGACAGCCGGGTTAATTTCATAGGCGAGGATTTATGTAGGGACACGGCGTGCTGTGTCCCTACGGAGTCAGGTAGTTACCGCCTGAATCGCTGCCTCTATATCAATTCCCTCAGTTTCCTCTCCTGCGGACAGCCAGCCGAGAAATTCAATATTTCCTTTGGGGCCGGTCAGAGGGCTAAGCGCGACCCCACGCACCGTAAACCCAATCTGCTGGGCAAAAGACAGCACTTCTTCCAGTACACGGCGGTGTACCTTAGGGTCTTTAACCACGCCCCCCTTGCCAACATCCGATTTTCCGGCTTCAAACTGGGGTTTAATCAGCGCGACCACCTGCGCCTGTGGAGCAAGCCAGTTTTTGATGACGGGCAGCAAAATTTTCAGGGAGATAAAGGAGGCATCTATTGTGACAAAGCTGATGGGGGTATCCAGTTTTTCGATATAGCGGGCGTTGGTGCGTTCCATGACCACAACACGCGCATCCTGTTGCAATTTCATGGCAAGCTGACCGTAGCCGACATCAATCGCGTAGACCTTCGCCGCGCCATGCTGCAACAGGCAGTCGGTGAAGCCGCCTGTACACGCGCCCACATCGGCACAGATTTTGCCTTCGACATTTAAATCAAAAACCTGAAACGCCCCTTCCAACTTATCCCCGCCCCGACTGACGAATCGTGCCGCGCCCTGCACTTCAAGTTCCGCTTCGGTGCTGACCTGAGCGCCGGGTTTATCCATGATCTGCCCATCGACCCGTACCTCCCCCGCCATAATATAACGGCGGGCAAGTTCGCGGCTGGGAGCGAGTCCACGTTCATGTACCAGCACATCGAGTCGTGCTTTCATGCAGCTAGTCCATAAAAATATCAGCTACAGCTAAGGCCAATTCCGGCAAAATATCTCCGCCCGGAATCCTCTGGTCAGCCAAATAGGTTCTGGCCGTGCCATCGGGGAAATTCACGACCACTTCCTGACGTTCCGGTACAACCTGCCACACCTGCCGCACCCCTGACCGGAAATAATCGTCCAGTTTGGCACGAATTTCATGATAACGTTCAGAAGGGGAAATAATCTCAATAGCCAAATCCGGTGCAAGATAATGAACCTCATCAGGATTTAACTCATCCTCCCGCCCTGCCGCCACAAAGGACACATCCGGCATTCGAATCGTTTGGATATTGTCCGGTGTGCCTTCAATCACAAAAGTTGTATCACCAGGGTAAACACGTCCCAGTTTACGCGGCAAAATGTGACTCATCAGCAAAAAAATAAGCATGGCTTCAATACGTCCGTGACGTTTGCCTGTCATAGGGGCTTCCGATTCGACCCACTGCCCATTCACGACTTCCCGGATGAGCTTCCGGGATTCCATATCGGCCAGGTCGGCCGCCGTGATAGGTTTTGTTCGTGTCGCCATTGTGAATTTCCTCTAAAAGAAATTCTAGCAGGTTAATTCTAAATTCATAGTCGCCGCCGCCTATGCTATAATGCCCGTTTGTCTCAACAACTGGAGCAGTTATGGTTGCCTATGCGCTCCTGCAAAATATGCGTCCCCGGCAGTGGGCAAAAAATGGCTTTGTTTTCGCAGGCATTGTATTTGACAAAAAACTCACCGACGGCGACTCGCTGTGGCGGGTGATTCTGGCGTTTGTGCTGCTGTGTCTGGCCGCCAGCACGATTTACCTGATTAATGACATTGTAGATGTAGAAAAAGATCGGCTGCACCCCAAAAAGAAAAATCGTCCTATCGCCTCTGGCCGTTTGCCCGTTCAGGTTGCGGCGGCGGCGGCCGTCATTTTTCCCACTATTGCTATCGGAGTCGCGCTGGCCTACAGCCCCATGCTGGCGTTCATTCTGGTGCTTTATCTCGCCCTGCACATTGTTTACAGCTACTGGCTGAAAGCCCTTGTGATTATTGATGTGTTTGCCATTGCGGCGGGATTCGTGCTGCGGGTGCTGGCCGGAGTCGTGGTCATTGAGGTGCAGAATTTTTCGCCCTGGCTGTATGCCTGTGCCGGACTGCTGTCGCTGTTTCTGGCGATTGGCAAACGACGGCAGGAACTGGTCATGCTGGGGGACAACGCGGAAAACGTGCGGAAATCGTATAAAGATTACACCCTGCCTCTGCTGGACGACATGCTGCGGCTGGTCATTTCCAGCACCGCTATCGCTTATACACTCTACGCGACGGAAGCCGAAACCGTGCTGGTGCGGCAGGAATATATGCTGCTGACTGTGCCATTTGTGTACTATGGCCTGTTCCGCTATCTATTTGTGCTGCATGTCAGAGAACAGGGCAGCGACCCGACCGAAGTCCTGTTTGTGGACCGCCCCCTGCAACTGGCGATGGTCGGCTGGATTGGTCTAATTCTGATTCTGTTTTACGTCGTATGATGATTAAAACGTCTGCTCCGGCAAAAATTATCCTGTTTGGCGAACATGCCGTTGTATATGGGCAGCCCGCCATTGCTGTTCCGGTATCGGATTTGCGAGCGTATGTGTCGGCGGAACGCACCCGAAACGGGCTGAAGATTTTTTCCGTCAATAAAGGGGAAGTCGTTAGAGTCAGCCGTCACAACATTCACCCGTTAGCGGTAACGGCACGCCTGACACTGGAAAAAATGGGGATTCATGCGCTGCCTAACCTTTCCATGACTCTTAAATCCGATATTCCTATGGGCAGTGGATTAGGAAGTGGTGCGGCGGTTAGCACGGCGCTGGCGCGGGCGTTGTGTGCTGCCGTGAATAAACCGCTTTCGCTGGAAGCCCTTAATGCCGTTGTCTATGAAGTCGAAAAATTACATCACGGCACACCAAGCGGCATTGATAACACTGTCGTGGTTTACGAGCAGCCCGTGTATTTTGTGCGCGACCAGCCTTTAGAAACCTTTTCTATCGCCCGTCCTTTTACCCTGCTTATCGGCGATACGGGCATCCATGCATCTACTAAAATCACGGTAGGGGATGTGCGAAAATTGTACGAATCCGACCCCGCACATATCACCCCGATTTTTGAACGGATTGGGGAACTTGTCCGGCAGGCACGCGCCGCCATCGAAACCGGACAGATTGAAGTTTTAGGCCCCTTGATGAATGAAAATCATGCCCTTTTGCGCGACCTGACTGTTTCCTCTCCGCCTTTAGATAGACTGTGCCGGACAGCAGTGGAAGCGGGCGCAATGGGCGCGAAACTCTCCGGCGGCGGCAGGGGCGGCAATATGCTGGCCCTGGTCACAGAAGAAGATGCCGCACGGGTGACAGATTCCCTGCTGAAAAACGGCGCTGTCCGGGTGATGAAAACCACCTTGCAGCCCCGCTAGGCAGGAAGTTTTTCCCCCGCATAAGCCAGTACAATTTTCTCTCGCGGCACCCCTGCCTGCACCAGGGCATCGACCAGCGGCTTGTTATTCATGTCATGCTCAATCACAATCGTTTCATCAACCAGGCGAACTGCCAGGTCAGCACTTACAAACCGCTTTTTATCAAAAGTTGCGATGCTGGCAACCACGTAAAACTGCTGAGCAGCATCCCAGGTTAAATAGGCTGTGCTATTGAATCCCTCACCTGCATATTCATTCATCACACGGCACAGGGTATCTCTCAAGGTATCCATTTCACCACCTTCTCCCTAATCGGATCAAATACAATAAGCCACACATCCAACTCTTTGAGCGCAATTTGTCCGATACTTTCTTCAAAAATACCATGAAATGCAGCTTGTGGCACAGCCATATATAAAGGGATATTCGAGTTCTGACTTCGGATGATGGCGCGATACAGAAGATACTGTCCCAGGGCTGCCTGTAAATAATCAACTGGAGAAGGAATATTTTCAAATCCTTTAATTTCTACAGTAATCCTATCTGAGGAGCGAGTCGCAAAAATATCAATCCACAGTTTACGTTCAGGCAAATCAATTCTGTACTGTTTAGGCGAAACTATCCATCCTGCGGTTGAAAGCGCACGAACTACCGTATCGTGGTAAAAATCCTTAGCAGGCAAACTTATCCCCCTTTTGAGAATATACAGCAAACTGTATCACTGATTTGGTACGGTTTCCAATTTGCTGCTCTGCCCCTATAATAGCGGTTTGTGACTTTTGAGTTGAAGGAATCTCCATGCTGCCAGCACCGCACGGCAAAGGGCATTTTGTGCCGGTGCGCCCCGACGTAAAACTGCATGTGGTCAACAGCGGCCCCCGCAACGGCGAAGCGCTTATCCTCTTACACGGGTATCCTGAATTCTGGTGGAGCTGGCGGTTTCAAATCCCCTGTTTTGCCGAAGAAGGGTATCATGTCATTGTGCCGGATTTGCGCGGGTTTAACTATTCAGATAAACCGCCGCATGGCTACGACCCTACCACACTGGCAGAGGACATTATCGGCCTGATGGATGCGTTTGGGCTGAGTCAGGCCACCATTATCGGGCATGATTACGGCGGATTTATTGCCTATGTGCTGGCACAGCTTCACCCGGAGCGTATCAAAAAATTCGTTGTTATCAGTGCGATTCCCCCCGACATCTGGCCGACGATTCAGCACAGCGGACGGCTAACCATGCAGTTTTTAAGCAAGTTGGGGCAGTTAGGGCATTTTGTCGGAGCGCCGTTGATTGGCAAAGCGAACCAGATTGTCGGCATGGGGCGGGTTATGCTCTGGCTGGCACACGAAAAAGAACAGTTTCCCTATGCTATTCGCCGCACCTTCAGCCTGGCGTATGCCCGCAGCGCCCGCACCGCTACCGCCTATGTGCGGGATGTCACCCACTGGCTGCAAAAAAATGTCCCCGATAATTTAACCATTCCCCATCCTATGCTGCTGCTCTGGCCTGAAAATGATTTTATGGCCCCAATGAAAGTGACGCGGCATTATCAAAAATACCTGCCCAACGGGGTTCTGGTCCCGATTCCGAACTGTGGTCACTGGCCGCAGCAGGAACAGCCCATATTTATTAATCACCAGATATTAAATTTCCTGCGAAAGTTCTAACGCAAATTGGATAGAGGTTTGGTGTACACTTAAAATTGACCGGGTGTGAGAAAACACCTCATTTTGTATTAGGGAAGTGACATGGGTTTTCTTGAGCTAATCTTAGCGTTTGGGGTGGTTTTAGTTCCCCTGATTATCATTCACGAATTTGGGCATTTTCTAGCGTGTAAATCCGTTGGCATTACCGTGCTGGAATTTGGATTAGGATTCCCGCCGCGCCTGTTTAAGCTGTTTAACTGGGGCGAAACGGAATTTACCATTAATGCCATTCCGTTAGGCGGGTTTGTCATGCCCTATGGGGAAGATATTGTCCGCCCC
>CAZKZS010000282.1:0-6754 GCA_964557285.1 uncultured Anaerolineae bacterium
CCGATGGGTGGTGAATGCGGCGGGCGCGGACGCTGCCGAAGTCGGCCAGTGGGTCGGCCTCACGCTGCCCATTGTCAACCGCCGCCGCAATATTTACATGACGCACGAGTTTCCGGCCATTCCCGCCGACTCGCCGTTTGTGGAGGATATGGGCGTGGAATGGTATTTCCGCAGAGAAGGCCCCGGCGTAATTATCGGCATGGGAAAAGAGGAGAGCAGTGAGGTATCGGACGTGCTGAACGCCGATTTTTTGCCACAGGTCATTGATTTTGCCATGCACCGCGTCCCGATTCTCGCGGAGGCCAGCATTTTACGCGGCTGGAGTGGAATCCGACCTCTGACACCGGATTCACGTCCCATCATCGGGCCAGTGGAAGGCATTGAAGGTTACGTGAACTCGTGCGGGTGGGGCGGTGAAGGAGTCATGCACGCGCCCTCTGGCGGCCAGATGGTCGCGGAATATATCACGACTGGCACGGTTTCTACGTTTGATGTGACACCCTTTTTGTTATCGAGATTTTCCTATTTATCAAAGGTTGTCTGAAATTATCCCTCACCCCCGCCCCCTCTCCCACTGCTGCGCGGGGAGAGGGGAGGGATTTGGGGTGGGTATTGGTAAAATTAAAGGAAACAACATGAATCGCACTGTATACGACACGACCTCCCGCCGCCAGATGGTACTTTCGACACGCGGGATGGTCGCGGCCAGCAATCCACTGGCAGCACAGGCTGGACTCGCCATGTTACGCAAAGGAGGTAACGCGGCTGATGCGGCGGTCGCGGCTGCCGCCGTGCTAAATGTGACCGATCCCGCTTCCACAGGCATCGGCGGAGACTGTTTTGCCCTGTTTTTTGATGCCAAAACTAAAAAAGTGAGCGCTTTAAACGGCAGTGGACGCGCGCCGGCTGAGCTAACCCCGCATGACATTACCCCTATGAATGGCGAAATTCCGCCGCGCAGCCCGCACGCCGTCACCGTACCGGGGACGGTCATGGGCTGGTTTGATTTGCTTAAGCAGCACGGTACGATGCCCCTGAAGGAAGTGCTGGCAGAAGCGATTTATTACGCGCGGGAAGGCTTTCCGGTATCCCCCATTTTTGGCGAGTCGTGGCAGCGCACCGAGTCGTTTTTGCGGGACAGCCCGCACACCGAAGATTACCTGCCTGCCCCGCGTATCGGCGAACTTAAAAAACTTCCCAGTTTAGCCCGCACGCTGGAAATGATTGCGGAAGGTGGGCCATATGCGTTTTATAAAGGCAAAGTGGCCGAAGCGATTGTCAATACCCTGCAATCGCTGGGGGGCAAAATGACTCTGGACGATCTGGCCGAACATCATTCCACCTGGGACACCCCCATTTCCACCACCTATCGCGGAATCACCGTGTACGAATGTCCGCCCAACGGACAGGGATTAACCGCACTGCTGGCATTAAACATTGCGGAAGGCTGGCAGTTCAGCGAATTTCCTTCGCCGGAACGCCTGCATCTGATGGTGGAAGCCATGCGGCTGGCGTTTGCCGATGCCCGCCAGTATATCGCTGACCCGCGTGTATCGGATGTTCCAGTGGCGGGGCTGCTGGATAAATCTTATGCCGCCGAACGCCGGAAACTGGTATCGCCAGACCGTGCCATGCAGCCGCCTTCATTTGGCCTGCCGATGCGAAGTTCGGATACGGTGTATTTGTGCGCGGTGGATGGGGAAGGCAACGGCTGTTCATTTATCAACAGCCTGTATATGGGCTGGGGAACGGGTATTGTCGCTAAAGGAACGGGGGTATTTTTACAAAATCGGGGCAGCAACTTCAGTCTTGACCCCTCCCATCCAAATGTCCTTGCCCCGCGCAAACGCCCCTACCATACGATTATCCCCGGATTGGCCGTGAAAGATGGCGAACTCTGGGCGACATTTGGCGTGATGGGCGGATTCATGCAGCCGCAGGGACATTTTCAGGTGTTGAGCGCCATGATTGACGATGGAGAAAATCCGCAGGATGCCTTAGACCGTCCGCGTTTTTGTCTGGTGGAGGGTACGGGCAGCAGCATTTTAGCGCTGGAAGAAGGGATTCCGGTCAAAACGATGGCACGGCTGGCCGAACTGGGACATATGGTGCAGCCTGTGGCAGGCATCGGGCGGGCGGTGTTCGGCGGGGGTCAGATTATCCGCCGCAATCCTGAAAACGGCGTCCTGATGGGGGGCAGTGACCCGCGCAAAGACGGTTACGCCGCCGCGTTTTGAGCCATGCTACAATAGGAATATGGCGACTCACACGGTTAAAAACCAGTATGCGGGGCTGAATGCTCATCTGCACAGCCTATGGCAGGCACAGGGAGGCTGGAATGCGTTTCATACCGCCCACATCGGCGACCTGAATAAAACGCTTAAAGCAAAGCTGCTACCGATGGGTTACACTACCGATATTGAACCTTCCGTGCAGATTCGGCGGCTGGAAGAAGCGCTCGGCACACCTGAATCGGACGTGGCGATTTATGACCTTGACCCCCACCGCCCAATGCAAAAATTCACTTCCCCAGGCGGCACAGGGGCATTGGTGTTGCCTGTTGCGGAACTGATTGCCGAAAGCCCTCTCAGCGAGAAACCGTATGGCAGTATTGGCATTTACGAACTTATCCCTGAAAAACATCAGGCGGGTGCGCTGGTCGCATGGCTGGAACTGCTCTCCCCGTCCAACAAGGGAAATCGGGAGGATGCTCGTATTTATCGGGAAAAACGCCTGAATCTGCTGCGCGGCGGCGTGGTGTTCATTGAACTGGATTACCTGCACGAAACCCCGCCGACTTTCGCCCGTTTAGCAAATTACCGCACTCACGAAAAAGACTCGCACCCCTATCGAATCGCGGTTATTGACCCCCGGCCAGATTTTGAAACGGGGCAGGCGGTCATTTCTGAATTTGATGTTGATTCCCCGATTCCCACAGTCACTATTCCCCTTAATGCGGGGGATGTGCTGCATTTTGATTTTGGTATCCCGTATCAAAAAACCTTTGAAGAAATGTTGTACGGGCTGGAACTGGTGGATTATACTCAGCTGCCTGTCCACTTCAACCGCTACACACCCGCCGACCAGCTTCGGATTGTGAACCGGATGCTCATCGTGCAGGGAAAAAATCTGGAATCCCCGCCGGAGTCCGTAGAGGAAGGGCTAAAGCGGCTGGAAAATTAGGAGACATAGCCGTAATGCCTATGCCCCCGCCAGCACCACCAGCAGAATCAGACAGCCAAACAGGACAATCACCACGCCGTTATTCACAAAATGAATCAGCATGGACACCCACAACGATTGGCTGTAATGGTAGGCAGCAGACAGCACAAAGCCAAGCACGATGTTGCTCATCACCATCAGCGGGTCGAGATGCGCCAGCCCGAACAAAAAGCCCGTGATTCCAATGGCCGGAATTGCGGGGAGTTTTTGTCCCAACCAGCTGTGCAGCAGCCCGCGAAAAAAGAGTTCTTCCACCACCGGCGCAAAAATGCCGATCATCAAGATTGCTTCCACAATCCCCAACAGATACCATGCGCTAAATTCATCCGATTCGGTGGGTTCTCCCAGCAGCGAAGTCTCGTTTAAATCCATGCCGAATACAATCAGGACAAAAAAGACCAGAATCAGGCGAATCGGCAGGAAAATCACCCCCAACCCCACTGCTCCGGCCAGCAATCTTCCCGTTGTGCGCCGGAAACCTAAATCCGCCAAACGGTAGCCGCGCAGCCAGCTTAATCCCATCACCACGACAAAAACGCTCACATACACAACTGACCCGACTGTGGACGACACCACCCATTCCACATCGGGATGCTGGTCGGCCTGCATCAGGTCACGGGACAGCGACTCGATGACGGTCAGAGCAAATAAGAGGCACAGGCCGCACGCCAGCACCATCAGAATCACATCCCGCGTTTTCCATGCCAGAGGTACGGGCGGCCGTGGGATAGGAACAGCAGGTGGAGGAACAGAAGGGGAAGTTAATCCCACTTCGCGCGGGGTAGAAGAATGTTCGTCAAACAAAAGGGATATGTCTCCTTGATTTGAATTTATCTCTCACCCCTGACCCGCGTTCGCGTCCCACTGCTGCACGGGGTTCAGGGGCAACAGAAAGATGAATGTAGGGGCAGGGACGATTCCCGCCCTTTTTAACCTCACCCCAAACCCCTCTCCGATTGTCGGAGAGGGGCTTCCTTTGGTCGCTTGTTCCTGCCCCTACTGTCCGCCCCTCAAGCTGCACGGGAGAGGGGTGAGGATAGGGAATTTATTTCGTCTGAATGTGTTCCATAATTAAATTGACTGTATCGGCAAACACGGCAGGATTCTGCGCGTCCGTCCAATCGGTGATTTTTTCCCACCGGGCCGCCACATCTTCCGGCGAAAATCCGTCCGCTTCTGTCGGCAAATACGCTCCCTGAGTCCGCTGCCAGCGCAGTTTAGCCATCCAGCCCGCGCCGACCTCATACAAACCGCCCGTTTCGCGGAACGAGTCATGACACAGATAGGCCACCAGTGGACTCACATATTCCGGTTTGAGCGCGGCAATCACTTCCGGCGCCATGATGGTTTCGGTCATACGAGAGCCAGCCAGAGGTGCAATCGCGTTCACGAGAATATTATACTTGCTGCCTTCCAGCGCCAGCGACTGCGTTAACCCGAACAGTCCTAACTTGGCGGCGGCATAATTCGCCTGGCCGATATTGCCATAAATGCCCGATGCGGAAGAAGTCATGACCACGCGCCCATAATTATTTTCGCGCAGATGCGGCCACGCCGCATGAGTTACACTATACGCGCCAAACAGATGCACATTATGAATTTTAATCCAGTCCTCGTCCGTCATTTTAACAAAACTGACATCCCGTAAAATTCCGGCGTTGTTGATTAAAATATCCAGTTTGCCAAAAGCATCCAGCGCCGTCTGGACAATTTTGCTCCCGTGTTCTACGGAATCATAATTCGCAACGGCTTCACCGCCCATCGCTTTAATTTCTTCCACGACCTGATCCGCCGCCGAGGAACTTGTTCCTTCCCCTTTCATGGTGCTGCCGAGGTCATTCACTACGACTTTTGCCCCCCGACTCGCCAGCAGCAGCGCATGAGAACGCCCCAGACCGCCCCCCGCGCCCGTCACAATGGCTACCCGTCCATCAAAACGTAATTCTTGAGACATAAAAAACTCCTAACATGAATAGCTGCGGCAAAATAAATTCCGTCGCAAGCCAGTTAAGTATACCCAAAAATGGTTTGTCTCGTGGGGAAGTCTGTAGTAGAGTGGAAGCACTCTATTAAAAAGGTTTTTTCTATGGCGACCCAGGAACAACTTATCCAGTTTGCAAAAAAAATCGCTCAGGACCAGGAATTTAAGGCCATCGTCGCTGATGGGATTGATAAGGCAGATGTGAGCAAACTGCTCGCGCTTGCCAAAAAACACGGCCTTGAAAATGTTGCCGGAAACGAACTTAAAAAAGTGCTGAAAGATTACACCCAGGTTAACCAGGGCTTTTTTGGCCGCCTGCTGAAAAGATTCTTCGGGTAAAACGAGCAGGACACGGCGCTGCCGTGTCCCCACTTCAAATCTGACACACGTGACATACTCCCCAGGCCAAAAGGCAGGGGCATCTAACTTCAAGCGAAACGGCATGTCTTTTGAGGGACGCGGCTTACGGTTTCTCGGTTAGTATACGCCGATGTCCCGGCGTCACAAGAGGATACCCAAACCTGAAGGCTGGGGTTTTACGGCGCTTTTTCGATAAGATAAATCATACGCTCGCTGGTCGCTGTCAGAGGGCTAAAGTCCACCTGACCGTAACGCTCCACGATTTTAAAACCATTGTAATGCAGCAGGGCTTCCATTTCCTGCGGATAGAAGTAGCGCAGCTTTAATGGTGCGATTTTTACAATTTCCTGTCCTTCAGCATCTTTCCAGCGTCGATAGGCAGTTTCAGTTTTGACTTGGCTCAGGGCATCATAGTGCTGTGTACCTGATACTTTGACTTCCTGCCCCAGTGCATTCGGGTAGGAAAACCAGTCCTGCTCCTCTTCAACCGTCTCCAGCAGTTCCGCAGTTGGGAAAATAGAACTGACGACAAAACGCCCATCGGGGGCTAAATGCTCATGTACCCTTGCTAGCATCGCTTCCTGATCTGAACGTTCCAGCAGGTGTTGAAACGCTGATCCTGACTCAAAAATGAAACGGAATTTTTGCCTAAGGTGAAAGGTGCGAGCATCGGCTTCAACCCACTGAATAGATGGGTCAGCGGCCTTGCTTCTGGCATGATTCAGCATCGCCGGAACGACATCTAATCCGGTTATCTGAATCCCCTGCTGCGCCATTGGAATAGTGATGCGCCCCGTACCACACCCGATTTCAAGCACAGGATTACCCATCTGTCGCGCAAGAGTCAGGTAAAAAGAGCCATCGGGGTCAAAAGTGGCATTTTCCAGGTCATATAAAACAGGGTCTTCATATTCGACCAAATTATTTTGCATAGTTTTTCCCAAAAATACTGTATAGCCTCTATTATAGTTTATTTTTGTGACATTTGTCAGATTGTGAAACGAAATTTGACGAATTCCTTGACAGCCTTCCAGGGCGCGGTATACTGAAAGTAGATTTTGGGAGCGCTCCCAAAACAGGAAATTAGGATGATGACGGCTCGAAATAGTTTATCTGCACTTAATCTTGAAGACATCGCCCGCCTGAGTGGGGTTTCTCGCTCAACGGTGTCCCGGGTGGTCAATCAGCATC
>CAZKZS010000283.1:0-6740 GCA_964557285.1 uncultured Anaerolineae bacterium
GCATGGAGCGTGTTGTAGAGCTGGTAGATGGGCGGATTGTAAACGACAAACCCGCCCGCAACGGGAGCAGACCATGAAACAGTGGCAGTTTTATTTGCTTCATTCCCTGCGAGATTTACGCCGCAACGGGTCGCGCACCGCATTTGCAGTGTTTTGCATTGCAACAGGCGTGGCGGCAGTGGTGGCGCTGCGTTCGCTGGCGTTGATGATCGGCGACGAACTGACGACCAATCTGGCCGAAATTAATCGCGGCGATATTCGGATTGCTGCCAACGACAACTTTAATCCCCGTTATTACGACCGTTCTGTGCAGGGGGAATATGTTTTTACAGAGGCGGGAGTCACGGCACTGCGGGAGTGGGCGGCAGAAGAAAATGTAGACATTCAATTTGCTTCGTCCATGAATTTCGTTCAACTTCTGCCCGTTAAAGAAGATAACACCTTTGGGCGGCCTTTTACGGTGTTGGCACTGCTGATAGAGCCGGAAAAATGGCCTTTTTATGGTGCAGTGTACAGCAGCCAGCCGGAAGTTCGACCTCTGAAGGAATTTTTACAAGCAGGGGAACGCAGCATTGTGATTTCCGAACGGGCGGCGCGGGATAATGAGATTCAGGTGGGCGACAGGGTGCGGATAGGGGGTTCAGAAGAAGCGCTGGTGATTTCCGCGCTGGTCCCAGACGAAACCGAAAGCGGCGTTTTGCTCAACAACGGTCCAGCAGGGCTTTTGGGATTTATCTATTTCCCTCTAGGGCAGGCGCAGGAGATTGGATTAGACCCGCTGCCCGATTTCGCCTACGTGAAGTTACCATTGGGGCGCAGTCTGGACGACGTTGACGAATCCCTGGCGGCACGCTTTGGCGAAGATGTCTCGCGCCTCTCGACCCGCGAACTGGAAGAGCAAAATGCTGAAATCGCTGGCCTAATTAATGATTTGATTCTTGTCATGGGGCTGTCGTCGATTTTGATTGGCGGCATTGGCATCATTAACACCATGCAGGTGATTGTTGGACGGCGCACGCTGGAAATTGCTGTCCTTAAAACGCTGGGACTAAAAGCGTGGCGGGTAACGCTCCTGTTTATGGTGGAAGCAGGGTTAATGGGATTCATCGGCGGGGTGATAGGCGTTATCGCGGGGTTTATCCTGAGCTACTTTGTGCGTGGCATCGGTGAAGATGTCATGAGAACCTCCCTGTCATGGCGGCCTTATCCCGAAGCGTGGTTCAGCGGCCTGACTCTGGGGGTAATCATTACCCTTGTGTTTGGCTTTTTACCGACTTTGAACGCTGGACAGGTGCGGCCAGCGACGGTCTTACGCCCCAATGAAATCAAGCTGCCCAGCGCGGGACTGCTCCGCACCCTGATCGCGCTTATTGTGATGATTGTGGTTTTTGGCTTAACGCTGAACATCATCGTGAGTGGGCGGCTGGAACTTTCCTTCAGCGCGGCGTTAGGATTAGGCGGATTCATCGTGGGGCTGTTTTCCGGCGTGATGCTTTCCAACCAGGGCATTATGAAGCCGGTGCGGGAAGAAGATGCATCTACTATTACGACCAGAGGGGCGGTGATTCTTTCCAGTACGGTAGCGGGTCTGATGCTGGTTGTTTTTTCAGCAGTCGGCTTTTTTGCGGACATCACCCTACCCCCCCTACTCCACTACGGCCTGCCCGTCCTCATCGGAATCGCGCTGTATGTCGTGACCAGCCGAATCACACGGCCAGCATGGGCGCTGCGAATCGCCCGCTTCGCTCGCCAGTTGATTTTGTGGGGCGGCGCGGTGATTCTGGGGATGCTGGTCGGCGGCGGGTTATTTGTCCTGATAAGCAGCCTGTACGCAGTTCTGTATCCTGAAAATGACAGCAGCAGCACCCTGCTTATCGCCGGACTCGTCTGTTTTGCCATCGGCGCGGTGTGTGCGGTGGTGTTCCGGCTGCGCGGAAGCACCATAGCGGGTTTGGTTGGGCTGGCGCTGGTGACGGCCGCCGTGCTAAGCATTATCGGGTTTGGCGCGGGCGATTTACTCAAAGCAATTTTTGATGGGACTCCCTTCTGGCGGGAAGTCAAATCGGTTTCAGTAGGCATCATCGTGGTTGAAATTATCACGCTGGCATTTGCGGCCGCCTTTGTGGTCATGTATGGGGTCGTCTGGCTGGTAGGCAAAATTCCGAATATGGGCAGCGTAGATGTAAAACTGGCGTTGCGGAATCTGACCACGCGCAAGCCGCGCACTGCCTCCACCATGTTAGGGCTGATTGTCGGTGTGGGGGCGCTGTCACTCATTACGCTGACCACCAGCGCTGTGACCAATGTGCTGGAAACTCGTCTTGAAACCGATGCGGGCGGAAATGTATTTGTCCTTTCCCGCGATGTGGATACGGCGGAAACGGTGAAAAAACGGTTGGAAAGCCGTCTGCAAGGGGTCAAATCCTTCACCCAGTTTCAGTTTTACACGGGGCGAATCCTGCTGGTGGATGGTCAAGAACCTGAAATTGAAGGTTTTGAAGGCGGAGATGCTGCGGAGGGCAACCGCCGTGAATTTGGGCAGGTCGAAAATGAGGAAGGCATCGGGTTCGGGTTTACGATGATTGACCCGCGTGCCAGTCAGCTTCAGTTTGAAATGAAAAAAGGCCGCTTCTTTAACGCGGGAGATGTCGGGAAACCTTATATGGTGCTGCGTGAACCCTTCCCCGGCTCGATTAATGATCAGCTTGGGCTGGATGTAGGCAGCACCATCACCTGGCTGATGAAACCGTCGCCCAGTTCCGGCGAAAAGCCATTTGAAATCACGTTTACGGTGATTGGCATTATTGACCGCGATTCGGAACAGTTCGGAGTCGGGGATGCCCTGCAAGTTCCGATTGGGGCCGTGCCGGACTACATGCCGCCCGATTCCATCTTTACCGTCGCTGACATTGAAGATGCGTATGTGGACGAAGCGATGATTGAATTTGCCCAGATTTCTAATGTGCTGGCGCTTGAACTGGATTTTATCGTGCAGCTTATCGAGCGCCTGCTCGACCAACTGGCCGCGATTCCGACTCTGGTCGCGGTGTTAGCGCTGGTATCCGGCATTGCGATTATCGCTAATACGGTTGCGCTGGATACGCAGGAGCGCCGCCGCCAGATTGGGATTATGAAAGCCGTCGGTTTAAAAGGCTACCGCGTACTGGGGCAAATCATGTTTGAAAATGCGCTGATTGGGTTTGTGGCGGGGGTCATCGGGGTGCTGATTGGCCTGATCGCCGTGCTGCTGGTGGGCGTGTTGGGTGAGGCGGAATCGGTACAGCAAATGCTAAGCCTGAAACCCGCCCTGTATCTGATTGTGATGGCGGTGGTGGTGTCGCTGCTTGCGACTCTCATTTCCGCATGGACCGCCGCCAGCGAAACTCCGATGGAAGTGCTGCGGTATGAGTAGGGGCGTGGTCTTAAGCACAGCGTGACCCGCCCTTTTGGGGGCAGGTATCGCTCACTGCGTTCGCTTGTCCCTGCCCCTACGTAAATGCAGTTTAACAACAGAGGATGGGGAGGGCAGGTGATGACACCCGTCCCTACCGTCTTAAGTGCAGCATGACCCGCCTTTTTTGGGCAGGCATCGCTCCCATTGGTCGCTTGTCCCTGCCCCTACATATGGCAACGTGGAGGAGCATGACCCCTCTACCCCACCTTGAAAGTTTTGCATTTCCACTTTTATCTTGAAAAAACTTCTTTATTTTTAATCCCTATGACTATACGAATTTCATCGGCGGGCGTATTTTTCAACGGAGTCGAGGATAAGTTCAGTCACGTCAATGACATCGGCCATCATTTTCGCATGGCGCTGGCGGAAAATAGCCGGGGAGTCGGGATTGGAGAGGATGCTCTCAGCACAGGCAATCGCCGCTTCCTGACGGGCATGGTCGCCATTAAAATTAAACACCATCTGATACAATTTTTCCTGCTCATCGGTATAGCCCCGGCTGGAAGTAGAGAGGAAAATCCCCGGTACGCCTAGCTGGGCGGATTCACTTGCCATCGTTGCGCTTTCTCCAAAAAACAGCCGTGCAAACGCCAGCACATGAAACACATCGCCATAGCTGCCCCGACGTTCGTATTTTTTCAGATCATCGGGTAGAGGCGACTCGGCGCTGACCAGCACCCGCCCATAGGCTTCCAGCCGCCGGATGACCTCATACAAATCCGTCACACCAAAATCATGGGCGTCATGATGGCTTTTCCACGACACCAGCCGCACAAATGTAAACGGTTCATCCGGCGAAAGTCCCTCTACGGCCAGTTTTTGCGGGTCGGGCTGAAAGCGATTCGGATGCAGATAGGCCAGTTCCTGATAACCGTTATACCGTTCGTGTTTTGCTCCCAAATTTCCCTGATAGGCACGCGGGGTAAAAATACGGGTCGCCAGAGGGTAGGAAATTTTGTTAGCGATTTTGGCGTGTTCAGTATCATAATAAACCAGCAGTGGAATCCCCAGCAGGCGGGCGGCATAGGCGATAAATGCACCGGATACAGCCACCACCACCTGAGAATGATGAGTCCGCAGCAGCCGCCACGCTTTTGAGCCATGTTCCAGCAGTTCTACCGCCAGCCCATGTTTGCCCTGACGGGCATGACTCAGGCAGTGATACGGCCATCCGGTTTCATCCAGCAAGGGCAGAGTCAGGTCTTTTTCCCGCGCCAGAATCAGGACCTCATGCCCCTGCCGTTTCCAGATTTCAATCGCGTTTTTGAAAAAATGGAAATGGGCAGGGTGGCTTAAATCAACGGCAATTTGCACGGTTTATCCTACCGAATTGGGGTCGTGAGTCGGAATGGGCGGCCCCGGTGCAATTTCATCTGAACTGCTGCTGCGGAGGCAGGAATTATAATCCTTGCCCACCTCAATCCGATAATCAACGGTGCGGTTCGGGTCAGGTTCAACCACGACCTGACTCGCCCCCACGCGCATGACTTCAAGAATGGTTTCCAGCGCGCTGCCTTTGGTTTCACCTGTGTAATCGTAGATGAGGGTCACATCACGGATAGAACCTGTCGTTTTGCCCATCGGCACCGCATTAAAACCTTCCCACGCCAGACGGTCAGAAGCCACCAGGTCAAACCCAATGCCATAAGCTGAACTGTCAATGACTTCAATCGACACGGAGGCACGTTCCAGACGGTTTCCGGTGGGCGGGGTGACAAAATTCTGTGCCAGTTTGTAAATTTCCGGCCAGTTAGGGAGCAGCACCGAACGCCCATCGTCCGGCGTCGTCCAGTTGAACACATGCACGTCCAGCACCAGGTTATAACGTTCGATATTTTGCATTTCCAGCGTGGTCGCCAGAGGCACAAATTCCAGCACGTCGGTCAGTTCCATGTCCGTATCGACAATTTCCAGCGCCTGCGGCCATAATGATGTGACCTGAGTCAAAATTCCCTGACTCTGTGCCTGTTTCCAGATCGCGCGTAACACTTCCATCTGGCGGCGTCCCCTATCAATATCGCTGGTCGTGACCCGACTGCGGGCATACCAGAGCGCGTAATACGGGGTCAGGGTTTTGCGCCCGATGGTCATGGTATACCGTTCATAACTGGCTTCGTCGTAAATATCCAGTTCTGGTGAAATCAGCGCCCAGTCCTCAATCTGACAATCGACGCTAATTTCCAGCCCGCCAAGCTGCTCAATAATCTGCTCAAAATCGGTAAAATTCACACGGGCGTAAAAATCGACCTCTATTCCAAAGTTATACAGGATGGTTTCTTTCATTAAATCCGCCGGCCCGTCCTCCCACGCGATGTCATAGGCGACGCCAAAAACACGGTTAATCCGGTCAACGGTATATCCGGGAATATACACCAGCAAGTCACGCGGGATGTGCATCATAGCGACATTGCCCAATTCTTTGTTGACCGTGACCAGAATAATCACGTCGGTTTGCCCCACATTATCCCCCCGCGAGTCGCTGCCCAGCAGGACGATATTCACAATGTCGTCGCTGTCCTCCACCAGAGGCGCGGCAGGCTGCACCGTCGCAATCGGTGTTAAAAATGGCGTCGCATACGTTCCCTCAAACGGATAAATCGGCGTGGGAGAAGGCGTTGCGGTGGGGGTATCGGTTGGTGTAAAGGTCAGAGTCGGCGTGGGTGAATCAGTCGGGGTTGGGGAGTCCGTTGGCGTAAAAGTCAGAGTCGGTGTCGCTGTTGGAGTCAGGGTATTGGTTGGGATGGGCGTTTCGGTAGGCACGGGCGTTCCTGATGGACGCGGGGTGTTGGTCGGAATGAGCGTTGGACGCTGTGTATTGGTGGGAATCATGGTCGGAATCTGGGCGGCTTCCGTTGGCTCATCGGTTGGGGTAGCAGTTGCGGAAGGCCGAACGGTTTTCGTTGCCGTAGAAGTTTCCGTAGGTGTACTCTGTGTTTCTTCAGGCCGCACCGCCAGCGTATTCGATTCCGCCGCTACCACTGGCGCGAGCGCTGTTGCTGTTTTAACCAGAACTTTATCGCGTCGCTGGAGTTCGTCGCGTTCTTCTAACGCATCCACAATGCCCGTAATCGCAAAAACCAGGTAATAAACTGTACCAGCGACCACCGCCAGGATGAAGAAAGAAGCCAGGCCTCTTCTTAACCAACGGTAAAATTGACGCATAAATATGCTCCGTCCTATCGAAAACCGAAGTAGTATATCAAACCCATTTTTACATACTCTCCTACGATTCCCATACGCGAAAATGAATAGCATCTTCCTGACGCAGTGAGTACACTTGTGGGTA
>CAZKZS010000284.1:0-6703 GCA_964557285.1 uncultured Anaerolineae bacterium
CATGGCCGCGTGTGGGGAAGCAGGCAGAGTTTCCATTTCACTGAACAGATTTTCCAGCGTGACGAAGGTTCGCAGGGTATCAATGGGAAAAGGCATCAGCGCTGGCTCTGACCACTGCCAGGTTTCCTTCATCCGTTCAATTAAATCGGCCAGCCGTTTGGTTTCATCGACCCCTAAAGTGCGTTCTTCCTCTACCAGACTCACAGGCAGCGCTGTCTGGAAGGTTAGTGGTGTACGGTCAATGGCAATGAATCCACGTCCGGTAATATCCTCCAAACCGGGAACACCGCGCCCGACAACGGTAGTGTATTCATTGGAATCTGCCAGCTTGAGCGTGAGCCGTTCGGTGAACAGGCTGAACATGCGTCCGGGGATGGTGTTGGTTTGTTCGCCCGTGACCACAAAATGCAGCCCATTGGACAGCCCTTCGCGGATCAGGGAGGTCAGCAGGGGGATAGCATTTTCAAAATTTTCCCGAAATTCAGCGAAATTATCTATCATGACCAGAATGGCGGGCAGGGGAGTATGCGTCAGGTTATAACTGAATAAACTGCTGGCCTGCGCCTGACTCAAAATCTGCTTCCGTTCTTCCAGCAGGCTGTCCAGTTTTCGCAGCAGACGCAGCACCCGTTCTTCTTCATCCGGCATGATAATCGCACCAACATGCGGCAGTTCGCGCATCACTTCCAGATTACGCCCGCCAAAATCCAGAATGTAGATATGCAGTTCTTCGGGAGAATGGGTAGCGGCCAGACTCAAAGCCAGGCTGCGTAAAAAGGTCGTTTTGCCCCAGCCGGACGCCCCAAACAGCGCTACATGGCCGCGCCGCAGTTCCATTTTTAGCAGGTGCTGACGGGCATTTCCGGGGTCGTCAATGATGCCAACCACCGCAGACATGGCATCATCTTTCCAGTTCAGGCCATCCCATGCCTGTTTTGCTCCCCTGTCCCATCCCGCCACCGCCGGATTCAGAGTCAGGGGGTCATTGTCCTGAATGAGGTGGCGGCGCAGTTCATAAATATCATCAGGATGCAAATATTCCGGTTCGGGGATGGGGTCATTTAAGCCGATGTAGGTTGGCAGCGGACTCGGCCAGGGTTTTTTCTGGGGGATGGAATGGACGCGGGCAATACGTTCCATTTCCTTCACTAGCACTTCAAACAGCTTGGGCGGTTCGGTAGGTTCAGCCAGCCTATCCAGCCAGATCACATCCCGGTCCGCATATTTGGACAGGTCAACGTGTTCGCCCTCATCATACAGGTTATAACCCGCGTATTCAGCCCCGCTAAAGGCCACCTGGATCATTTCGATATTTTCGTTCCCGACCTGCAAATAGCCACGCCCCGGCACACCCGGTGGCAAATACGCGGCATCGGGGCGGCGCAGCATTTCCGCACTTTCTTCCCGCGTTTCCACACGCAGCGAAATGCGAAATTTAATGTTTGCCCGCATCTGGTCGGTGACACCTGTGGGACGCTGTGCCGCCAGAATCAGCGTGACCCCAAGCGCACGCCCCAGACGGGTGATACTGTTTAACTGCGCTTTATATTCCGCATTGCCCGCCATCATTTCCGCAAATTCGTCAATGATGATAAACAAATGCGGATAGGGCGGGCGCGTGAGGTCAAGGTGCATCCCTTTCTGGCGGTAATGCACAATGTGTTTCACGTTATTTTTGGTGTTGATTTCCTGCCGCCGATTCAGTTCTGCGTTAATGGCCGCAAACATCCGGTCAACGGCTGCCCCCTGTAAGTTGGTGACAATATCAACGCAGTGGGGCAAGTTTTTGAACGGCACAAATGCCGCGCCGCCTTTGTAATCTATCAGTACAAAGTTGATGATGCTAGGGTCGTAGCGAATGGCGAGACTCAAAATCATGGTCATGAGCAGTTCGGATTTACCCGAACCGGTGCTTCCGGCAATCATCCCGTGAACGCCGTCGCGGTCAGCCGAAAAAAACAGCCGCCGGACTTCGTTACCGGACATCAGCCCAAGCGCACATTCCATCCAATCGCTGTTTTCGGGGACGGTGCTTTCTGACCATTCCTGCCGGATTTTTAGGTCTTCGATGGTTTCCGAACGGAACATTTCCAACAGGGTAATGCTGCCGGGAATATCTTCGCCGTAGCTGCGCCGGACTTCCCACTGCGCCAGGCTGCTGGCAAAACGAGTCAGGGGGGTGACGGTAGGAATAACATCGGCTTTGCCCACGTAGCGGGGGGTATTCAGCCCAACTTCCGCATAGTGAAAATCCAGCGTTTTATCATCCAGACGGGAAACTTCAATGACGGCGGTGCAGCCCGTAGGGACTTTGCGGCGTTCCGGTACAAGGACTATCATCGCCGCGCCCAGTTCCAGCCCATGTTGAATCATCATGGAAACCGCCGCTTCTGATTCCAAGTCCTTAAGTGTGGAATTTTCCAGCCAGTTCCCGTTGACGGGTTCAAGCATATCCACAATCACGACCATGAAAGGCAGGCGTACATCCTGTTTGAATTTTTCATCCTGCGAACGCATCTGGCGGGTGTCTAACTGCTGCCGAATGAGCTTCCAGAACTGGGAAACCTTATCTTTTTCCTTATCAAATTCCCGTCCTGTGGGGGCTTCAAAACAAAGTGGAAACCACTGGCGCTGGTCTTTCACTTTGGGGACGGGGCAGTGAGGCAGTTCTTTGACCCACTGCCACTGGCTTTCTGCCCGATTGACCCCAACCACATGCAGATTCGCATCAATGGGCGCGTGGAAAGCTACCAAATTCGCCAGCACCGCCCGGATGAAACTGTAAACATCGGTGGGACTGCCCGAAACCCCCAGCGCATGTCGGGCGAGCTGCATCTCTTCGGTTCTGTCTGCCTCATCAATTTTTTGCTGGAATAGGGGAATCGTGATGGGAACGTTAAAGACAATCCGCGAATCTTCCGCCAGTTTTTCCGCATCTTTCATTTGCGGATTTTCTTCGTTGTCAGTGGTATCCGACACTTCATAAATGACCGTTGATTCTCGCGCCCCGATGCCGAGTCGAATCGTGCCAAAATCTTCGTCAGCGCTGCGCCGTTCCCACAACCGTGACCCCGAACGGCTGTCGCTGCCCGTGCCATCCATACGAAGTATGGTTTCAGTATCAGGATAGTTGTACATGTAAAAAAGGCGCTGTGCGTCATGCGCGGTATTCATTTCTTTCCGCATTTCGGCCAGCCGCAGGTCGTAGGTCGCTTTTTTTTCGGCTTCCTCCCGTTTGTTGTTCCGATATTCGATGAACGCCATCACACTGGAAACAATCACGGCCAGCCCCATCGGAATCACCATCAGGAGATTGCGCCCCTGCCCGAAGGCACTGACCACAATGTACCCGACAATCGTAATCAGAGGCAGAATGACCTGCCGCATGGACTGTTGTTCTTTCCCCAGCGCTGGCGGATTGGGAATTTTTATCTTCTCATGGGGGAGAATCGGCTGGATACGTGGTGGGCGGTCAATAAAACCTCTCGTCATGATGATTTACCCCGCTTGACAGGTTGTACACAAAAAAGTAGTGTTGAGCTAATCACTATTAATTTTTTGATTATGGCATAAATTAAAAGCTGCTGTCAAATGAGAAAGGGATGGCCGGATGAAATACGTATGCAACGTATGTGGGCGCATGTCCAATGATGGGAATCTGTGGTGTGAACAGATAGACTGTCCGGCGGGGAATGTTCCCGTTGTGTTTAGTTATGGAGAATATTTAGGGGATATAAAAATTGTCCGGCTGCTGCGGCTGTTTCGTACCGCCGCCATTTACGAAGCCGAACGGCGCGGCCAAAAACTGCTCTTAAAAGTGGCGCATCGCGGGCATGATGAAAGCCTGAAGCGGGAAGCCGCCTATCTTGCCCGTTTTGCCAGCGCAGGGCAGCCCGCTTTGCCCGTGCTTTTGCCTGCCTACGCTCAGGGAAATTTAAAAGATCATGCTTATGGGAAAGCGGTTTTCCGCGACGACACCAAATATTATGAGGTTTTTGAATATGTGCAGGGCGAATTTCTGCGCGATATGCTGCTGGATAACCCGCAGCCCTGGTATCAGCACGCCGCCTGGATTTTAATTGCGCTGGCAAAAGCCGTTGCTTTTTTGCATAAAACGGGAAATGTGCTGCATCTGAATTTGAATCCTGATATTGTGCTGGTGACGTTTGATTCTGAGGGGACTCCTCATCCGACGCTGCTGGATTTAGGGCTGCTCTTAGAGCCGGAACGGGTACAGGCCTCGCACCTTGAACTGGCCGCGCATCATATCCCGGCTGCCTATACCGCGCCGGAACTGCTGACAACAGGCGGTGAAATTTCCGCCGCCAGTGATGTGTATGGGCTGGGCATTACGACTTATGAAATGCTGGCGGGGCAGCCCGCTTTTGAATACCGCCTGCAAAAGGATGGGGATGTACGGGACTCGGTTCGCCGGACGAGTCCCGCACCCTTAAACCGCCGCGATGTCCCCAACCCGCAAAAAACCCATGAGATAGTGATGCAGGCCATTGATAAAAATCCGGCCAGCCGTCAAAAATCGGTAGGGGAGTTTGGGCAGCAGTTGGCGAGTGTATTTGGCAATATTCCCCGCAAGCGCCATTCGTGGTTTGTGAACGTCACCGAACTCAGTATTCCGGTGGTTATTCTGATGGTGGTCGTGTTTCTGCTGCTGATACTGGTGCTGGCGCTGGTCGGGGGCGGGTAAAAAAATACAGGGGCTTTTTGCCCCTGTAAACGTATTCGCAAAAATTCGATTTTAGATAGAGTCGCCGACCGTATTGGCCTGTTCGTGCAGCGCGACGGAACGTTGTAAATCCTGACCCAATTCGCCGCACTTTTGAGACAGTTTTTCCACTTTCGGGGCGATATTCGCCAGGTAACGCTCTACGGCAATCGACCCGACCAGCCCGACAAACGCGGTAGCTTTCAAAATCATCATGGCGGCTTCCAGAGCCATGTGAACCGCTTTTAACACCTGACTGACATCTTCAAAACCCCCCGCAATCTTACGGACGGCTTCGGTATCCATATATGTGGTTGCCATTGTGTCCTCCTAGCTACACCAGTTTGAACGAGCCGATTAAATCTTCAAAAATTCCGGCAGCCTTCTGGTCGGCGCGGTCAATTGCATCAATCGCCCCGCCCAGGCTGATGTTGCAGCCGCCAATGGCCGAAAGCAGTTCCGCCAGCAGGGGCAGGACTTCGGACTGAATTTCGCCGACGAACGCATCTGCATCGTCGCCTTCCCACGCACCGCCCAGGATTTCCTGCATGAAGCCCTGAATCGGCTGCTGCGCGGCTGCTTCGACGATCCTTAACTGCTGCATAATGGTATTCGTCACGGTTTCAACAATTTTACGGGCAAAATTGAGTGCTTCAAAAATCCCAAACATGGCTTATCTCTCCCTATTAGAACAGCCCGGACGCCTGACGTTCGGCTTCCATCATGTCTTCTTTTTCGGCGCGAGCATACCGTGCGGCATTCATAATCATTTCAGCGAGTTCCTGAATCGAAGGGCAAAGTACCTGACGCAGCCCGTTGGCAATCGCATCACCCGCTACGCCCTGAAGCGCCCCCTGGTCACAGGCATCGGCTATACTCTGGACGTTTTGAATGGTTTCTTCGAGTTGTTGAGCAGCAGCATGAAGCACCTGAATCATTTCTTCGGCTTCTTCATACACCATCTTTAATTCGGCCATGGTATCCTCCTCAGGGGTTTTAGCTGAATAACGAACTGGCTTCTTCTTCGGCAGCCTGGAAAACACTGCCTGCCTGCTCAAACCCCTCACTCAGCGAACCCAATGCCAGCGAGAGACGGTTTAAGCCAATCAGGATTTGTTCCATATCCGCGTAGAATTTCTGGGCGTTTTCGCCCACCCACGCTCCGTTTTGCAGCACATCCAACTGGGTGATGACACGATCCGTAGTCTGGCTAATGACATCACTTTCGTCTGCCGCTTTCTGAATCAACTGTTTGATTTGATTGTAGTCAAATCTCACTAAATCCATCGCCGTACCTCCTATTCGTAACAACTAACTTGAGTGTAAAATGCAGCAAAATTAAGAGTCTATATTCTTTATTACGTTTTTTACGACCTTTTACATATGTTTACATTCTCCTTTCATGATGTTAAGAGCCGGGCGGAGGAGGCGGTTTTACACCTGGGATAAGAGAAGAGTCACCCTCTACTCGAATCACACTGGGCGCTATCCAGCCCTCCCGACCATCCGGCAGTTTAATTAAATACCACCGTTCTCCGGCATTACTGATGCCCAGAATGGGAACCCGGGTATTTCGCTCAAGCTGAGTTAGCCGGGGGAAATTCACCCCATTCCCTGCACGCACAGCCGCCAACGTATTGGTGACAGCAAAGGCCAGGGATGGCGTACCTTCCAGCACCACCTTTTCTGCAACCCAGCCCTCCTGATTGGCAAAATCGCCTGTTAAAACCTGTACTCTGACAAAATGCGGTGTGCGAACCCCTAAAAATTTAATTCGGGTGGCAGCAGGCAGCGTTACATTTGAAATAAAATTAAAGGGATTGGATGTAAAAATGGTTAGGCGCGTATCTGCTGCCAGCAGGGTACCAATTTCAGCCAGTTCCAGGATTTCATCCGGTGAAAACGTTGGCGTCGGCGTGACGGAAGGTGTAAACGTCATCGACGGAGTAAATGTTAAACTGGGCGTGAAGGTTAAACTTG
>CAZKZS010000285.1:0-6685 GCA_964557285.1 uncultured Anaerolineae bacterium
CCGTGATATTTTTCTCATTTGATGAAACGCCTGCTGAAAACCCCTCTGTTCTGGCTGCTGGTTCTGATTGGAATCACGGCAGCAGGCGCGTATTTCCTGTTTGGGAAAGGGGAAAAAGAATCCAGCCTGGATATTTCACCCCTGCCTACGGCAGATGTTTCCGGCACGCCGATTGCGCCTTTTACCGCCCTTGACCCGTATTCCACCAGCGCCCTGCTGAACAACAATCCGCTTTCCAACCCCAACAGTTTGCCCGTTCAGGCGGCGGGGATTCCGCCCGTTGGAATTTACCTGCCGGGGGCGCAGGGAACGGCTTTAGAATTTGAGGCGCTGCCTACACCCGAAAATAATGTGCAGGCCAACATCATTTCTGAGGCAGCAGGGTCGGCGGCGCTGCTGGAATATGCGGGAGATGGCTGTGCGCCTGCTGGAATGCCCGTCAGCGGCATTTTGACTCAGCGTTATCACAACTATCACAACGCGATAGATATTGGTGTCCCCGTTGGAACAGCCGTGGTGGCAACCCACAGCGGGGAAGTGTTATTTGCCGGATGGAGTACGCTTGGATACGGCTATCTAGTGATTATTGAAAATGGTCCCTTTATCACTTACTACGCCCATCTGAGCAACTTTAATGTGAAAGCAGGTGATGAAATTGGCGCGGGCAGTGTCATCGCGTGGAGTGGCAACACGGGCAACAGCACCGGGCCTCATTTACACTATGAAACCCGTATTAATGATGTGCCTGTTGACCCGTTAACGTTTGAACAGCGCGGTTACGCAAGCTGCTAGGTGTCCTGTAAAGACAGCAAATAGGCTACTAGATCGTAAATTTGCTGCTCCGTGTAAATTTCATTCCAGGTTTGCGGCATGAGATGGTCGGGGTAGCCCTCCACCACAAACGCCCCTGGATTCGCAATTGACGTGTACAGGTACTCAATGGGATTCTGATCGCGGGCGGCTGCCCGTTTTGCCACATTCCACAGGCCGGGGCCAACCAGCCGTTCTTCTGAAGTCGCGCTGTGGCAGGTTGCACACTGAAACCCTGCTCCGGGCTGGTAGGTGTTAAACAGGACTTTACCGTTTTGAGCATCACTTCCGGGCGGCAGGGTTGGAGTGGGGGCGTGCGCCAGCGACCCACACGCCGCCAGCAGCACGCTTCCCAGCAGGATACAGACGATGAACTTCATGGCATGAACTGGCGAATTCCAGCCGCTATCACGTCGGGTTCTGTGCCGTAAAAATAGACCGTCCGCAGATACCCCTTTGAGTCAATCAGAAACGACGGTGAGGTATGTTCCACGAAGTAATTGTCGTCGCTGTCATGATGACTGTGGGTATCTGCCTTCGCCACCAGCCCATACTCCGGCGCGATACGTTCCAGCGTTTCCATATCTCCCCTCAGACCGATAAAACTGGAATCGAAGCGGCTCAGATAATCGGCCAGCACTTCCGGCGTATCCCGGCCACCGTCAACGCTGATAAAAACAAAGGCGACCTTATCCGCGTCTTTGCCCAATTCGCGTTTGACCAGCGTGTAATCAAACAGGGTGGTCGGGCAGACATCCGGGCAGTGGGTATACCCAAAAAACATCAGGGTGACTTTCCCACGTAAATCGCTCAAGCGGACGGGTTCTCCGGTTTGATCAGTCAGGGTAAAATCCTGCACCAAACGGGGCGGCGTCACCGCTGCCCCACCCAGAGATTTTTCTTCGGATACGGCTTTTTCTTCTGACGGGCTGGTGATTTGTTTCCCGACGGTCTGACCGACCCAGAATAAGCCCGCCAGCAGCACCAGTGTGGTCACAGAAAGCAGGGTTTTATTTCTCATCGTCGTATCCATGCTTAACCTTTTTATTCCACGACCACAATCGTTCCCTGCATTCCGGCGTGCAGGCTGCACACATAGGGATACGCCCCGGGTTCGCTGAAGCTGATGCTAAACGACTGCCCCGGTAATAAAAAGCCACTGTTAAATACCCCGTCCGCGCCGATAGCTGCCCCATTTTCGGTGGAGGGTATCAGTGCAGGTCCGGGGGTAAGAATAGGTGGCCCGTTTTCCTGCTCAACAGGGAGGACTTCCTGCCCATACAGAGGCGGCCATGACACCGTATGCGGGTCATTGCTGCCTTCTGGCACGGTAAAAGTCACGGTTTGCCCAACATGCGCCACCGCCGTAAACGGATAAAACAGGTTAATGGTCGCCCGCCCCGGTCCGGCACTTCCGGCCATCACTTGCAGCGTATCACCTTCGCTCATCATAGGGGTGCTGGCAGAAAGTTCTGCATGGGCGGCCATCGCTGCGCCAATTGTATCGCCAATTTCCTGCCCGCCCTGCATGGCCGCTTCAATCGGGCTAGGAATGGCAACATCCGCTTCTACAACGGTAATTGTGCCAAGCATTCCGGGGTGAACATCACAAAAATAGGAGTAGCTGCCGGGTTCTACATCCATCACCAGCGAAAAAAGCGGTGCGCCTTCTGCAACGGGCAACCCACTGCCCACTTCACCTCCGGTATAAGTTGCCCCACTTTCAATGCTGGGGAACGCTACCGCCGGATTAATTTGCAAGGGGGGCTGCCCCTCCATTTCCAGGGGCGTGAGCAAATCAATGGGCGCTGTGCCAAACCGCACATTGTGGAAACCGTTAATCATCCACGTTACGGTATCGCCCCGATGCACCTGTAAAGACTGTGGCGCAAAAAGAAGCGCCTCAATATTGGCCGGACCAGCCGCCCCTGCCTGAATAATATACTGCTGCGGGGTCATATCCTCCTGTGCCTGGGCAGGCTGGCGAACAGCGCCAAATGCTATCCCCAGGGCAAACACAGCGGCAAAACCGACCAGAACTACTACTCCTCTTGAAAAACGTAGCATCTGAACAAACTCCTTCAATAATTTGCACTCAGAGGAGTATAATAGAGGCCACTGTTCACTTTACAGTTCAAAAACTGCTCATTTTTTGTTCAGTTTTGGCGGGAAAGACTGAATATACAAAAACAGGGGGCTGTTGCCCCCTGTTCATTCCAGTGGATGGGAAATAAATTGATTACTCCGTATATTCTTTGACTACCAGCCGGAAAATATCGCTTTCGGTGATAATGCCTACCAGTTTTCCGTTTTCAACCACAGGCAGCCCGCCGATTTTCTTTTCCATCATGAGTCTGGCAGCGTCGGCAATACGGGTTTCAGGCGTCACGGTGAAAACATCTTTTTTCATCAGGCGAGACACTTTAATCCTGGACAGCAGGTAGGTTAGTTCATAGATGCTCAGGGCTTTGGCGTCCGAGGGTTCAGCTTCTTGAACATCGCTCAGGGAAATAATACCAAGCAGGGTATTTTCTTCATCCACCACAGGTAGACGCCGGATGCCGTATTCTTTCATTTTGTCGTGAACTTCTGGCAGGGTTGCTTCCGGTCCTATCGTAATGGGGTCAGTCGTCATCCAATTTTTGACAATTTTGTCTTTCATGATTGATTCCTTATGTGCGCTCATCAGCGTTCAGTTTTTTTCGCTGACCGCTACTTCCATTGTATCACCTGCGGCGGGGTTTACTGGTGAAAAAACTCATCACCATTGGCACAGTCGCCAGCGCGATTCCCAACACCAGCACCGCATTATAATTACCAAAGGTATCGTAGCTCAGGCCGAATAAAATCGGGCCGACAGATGTTCCGGCAATGGTTCCGGTAGCCACAAATCCGCGTATCGTTCCCTGATGCTGCCGCCCGAACAGATTCGTCCATACCGCCCCGTCAAACACCGCGCCGTTGCCAATCACGTAGCCAAATGAAATGGCATAAAACACCAGCATCCATTGTTCCGTCATGACCATCGCCAGCGCCATCGCGGAAATCAGGGCAAGCAGTTGAAATCCTAGTACCCTTCCGGGCAGAGTCCGGTCAACCATCACACCGGAAAGAAGCGCGACTCCGGCACTGACGAATGCAGTCATGCTGTAAATTTGGGCGGTTACTGCCGACGAATGTCCTACAACGGCGAATAAAGACATTTGATGAATAATCAGCCCTGTCCCCCACGCCGGAGACATGATTCGGCCCGCCATAAAAATCCAGAAAATCCAGGTGCGGCGGGCTTCTGCCAGCGTCCAGTTATCTTCGCTGCTCAGGGAATTGGTTTGGGTAGGCACTGCACCATCTGGCAGCAGGCCAAAGTCTTCTGGACTGTCCCGCATCAGCAGCCACGACACAGGCAGCAGAGTTACCGCCACCGCACCCGCCATCAGCACCCACACCTCACGCCAGCCGTAATCAGCAATTAAATCCTGCAAAAATGGGACAAACAGCGCCTGAAATACCGAAAACACAACCAGCATGAGACTCATCATCCGGCCGCGCCGTTTCCAGAACCATTGAGCAATGGCCGTGCTGTTTACCAGTGGAATCGCGCCATAGCCTAATGCCCGCAGCGCGATAAATTCCAAAAACAAAGTGACCGGCCCGTTAATCAGCGACACCGCAAAAACAACCACAACAAAGACCACGCTGACCACCACACTCGTCAGTCGATTGCCATACTGGTCAACTTTGCGCCCGAACCATGTTAAGCTCAGGGCAGCGATAAACGTGCCAAGCCCATACAGGGTTGAAACCCCTGTCCGGCCGAGTCCAAATTCTTTGATGTACTGGTCAATGAACAGGGAGGTAGTGAAACTTTGCCCCGGCGAACTGGCGATAAATCCCAGGGTTGCCACCCCCCAGATAACCCATCCATAAAAAACGGGCGAATAACGTACCGCCCGGCTGGTGTGTGATTTTGTCACCATAGCTAACTTCACCTGAAAAGCTCCCGCATATTTAAGGGTATCAGAGAGGGATAGAACCAGACAACTACCGAATACTCAGCAGCGAAATTAGAAAGCTGTAAAAAAACACCTGCAACCCGACCAGCAGAAAGGCCGTGCCGGGGATGACGATTCGCAGGGTATCCTGATAATTCAGTTCACCAAAATCATTTTGAATCCAGATTCCAGCGCCAGCGCCAAACAAACTCAGGCCAAAAAGCGTTAAAACAAGTCCGGTGAGGAGGCCAACTTCCAGCGAAAAACGCTCAATTAAATCTTCCAGCCAGTCACGACGCGGGAGGAGTCCGGCGCGGGAGGCATACAGGCGGGCAAAAACCGCTAAAAATGTGAGCTGCACCCCCGCTACAAACAGGGTTGAAAAAATCAGCAGGGTATGGACATCAAATTCCACTTTTCCGATGTTCACCGGAGCAGGCAGCAGTATCAGCGATACAACTAGCCCCACTGCAATTAAAATTATACCGGGGTAAAAAAACAGCCAGCGCGGGCTGTAAAGCAGCAGAACTCGCAAATGCCGCCAGCCATCCCGCCAGGTACGCAGATGCGGCGGGCGGCTGCGACCATCGGGATACAGAGTAATCGGAATTTCTGTGCGGGTTAAGTTGGCAAGGGTCGCCTTAATGACCATTTCACTCGCAAACTCCATGCCGTCCGTTTTCAGGTTCAGATTCAGCACCGCCTGCCGGTCAAAGGCACGCAGCCCGCAGTGAAAATCACTCAGCCCGCAGCCAAAAAACAAATTGCCTAAAAAGGTCAGCACGGGATTGCCTACATACTGGTGCAAAAAAGGCATTGCGCCAGGGCGAATTTCCCCTTTCATGCGTGTTCCCATGACCAGTTGATACCCTTCGCGCAGTTTTTCAACAAACGGCATGAGATGGGAGAAATCGTAGCTATCATCGGAGTCGCCCATCAGGATATATTTTCCCTGCGCGGCCTCAAATCCTGCCCGCAGCGCCGCCCCATATCCCCGCACAGGCACATCCACCACCCGCGCCCCTTCGCGGCGGGCAATCTCCTGTGAACCGTCCGTACTGCCGTTGTCCGCAACGATAATTTCATAGGCCAGCCCTACCGCCCCCTGGTGCGCTTTGCGGATACAGGCGGCCAGCGTTTCCGCTTCGTTCAGACACGGCATGACGATGGATAATTCAATCACGTTGAAATCTCCCATGCGGGGAAGTGTATCAGAAAAGAAGCGGGATATGCGGGTCTATTTTTCGCTACCCCTACCGTTTTTGCGCTTTTCGCCCTATCATCTTTCGGCGTGAAAAATCAACCTTTTTTTGTCAAATTGGATTGGGGGCTGCTGGCGGCGGTGATGCTTACTCTGCCCATTGTAGCGCCGTTTTTGAACGGTAAGCTGCCTGCCACCGCCGACGCGATGCTGCATTTACACCGGATGGTCAGCGCGGGCTTGAGTCTGAATAACGGTGTTTATCCACGCTGGGCGCCCCATCTGCACGCCGGATTCGGCTATCCGTTGCACAATTTTTATACCCCGTTGTGGCACATCATCGGCGGGGCGCTGTATATCACCTTTGACTTTAACGCGGTGCATCTCTGGCTGGCAGCACAGGCGGCAGGTGTACTGCTGTGCGGTCCGGGC
Organism: uncultured Anaerolineae bacterium; assembly: GCA_964557285.1. Classification (GTDB taxonomy): domain Bacteria; phylum Chloroflexota; class Anaerolineae; order Aggregatilineales; family J027; genus SB15. The sequence goes on from CAZKZS010000285.1 coordinate 6,436, forward strand.
GCGTATCTTTTTGCCCGCCAGTTTGCCTCCCGTCCGGCCGCGCTGGTGGCGGCGACAGTTTATACCTGGTCGCCTATCCGCTTCCGCGAAATCTGGGATCAGGGTAATGTTTCCCAACTGATAGGGATGGCACTCATCGCGTGGGTATTCTGGGGATTTATCCGGCTGGCAAAAAATCCTTCCTCCGGCAAAGTTGCTACTGCCGCCCTGATGGTGGCCGCCCTTATCCTGACTCATCATCCAACCGCGT
>CAZKZS010000286.1:0-6679 GCA_964557285.1 uncultured Anaerolineae bacterium
GGAAGATTTTCGCACAAAAGAGTCGGGTTGTGGTTTAATGGTATTCCTTAGAAACGCGCTTGATTTTAGAACAGATGTTCGGTATAATGAATCTAAGTTAATCAGGAAATCTCGTCATGTCTTATCATTGTGAATTTAAGAATCAGCTTCCGCAGCCAACCTTTATGATTCGGACTCGTACCTCCCTTGAGAATTTGCAGCAGGTCATCGGACAGTCTTTTGGCACGATTGCCCACTATCTGGCGGATTTGGGTGAACGGCCTGCTGGCGCTCCCTATGTCGCCTATTACAACATGGATATGCAGGATTTGGATATTGAAATGGGCTTCCCGTTGTCCAAAAAACTGGACGGGCGCGGAGAGATTCAGGCGGGGGAATTTCCAGGGGGCAAACTTGCTACCTGTGTATATACAGGACCGTATGGCATGGAAATGTCAGCCGCGTATGATGCCCTGACTCAGTTTGCCAGAGCCAATCACTTCGAGCCGACAGGCGTTGCTTATGAAATTTATCTCAACAGTCCGATGGATACCCCACCTCAGGAACTTCGCACGCAGATTATTTTCCCTCTGAAAGCAGCATAAAGTTGAAGTAGGGGCGGGTATCCCCCGCCCTCACAACTCTTAAAATATCCAGGAAATAACCTGGGACACGGTTTCGACAACCTCACTTTCCTCAGGCGCACCGATGATACCACCCAGCGCCGCAGCAAAAGCACTTAACACCAAACCGGCAAAGGCAGTTCCAGCCAGCGCTGCAATCGCTTTCATGGTGGCTTCGGCAGCCTGACGCGCCGTTTGTTCGGCTTTACGCTGAGCTTCAGCCGCTTTTTGTTCGACCTGACGCTGAAGTTCTTCCGCTTTTGTCATGGCATCCTGACGCATCTGCTGGAAACGCTGCATGACCATTTCACGCGCCTGTTCGGTCTGCACTTTGGCCTGATTATAGACATTTTCCCAGCGTCCCAGCGTTTCATAGGCTTCCTGTTCGCTGACACCTGCACGTTCGGCCAGCGCCCGCACCACTTCCTGACGGTCAGTATCTTCCACGACACTCTGACCGCGCCGCAGCACCCGCCGCAGCAAATAATTCGCCATACGTTCGGCATCTTCAGGATGCTGGGCAGCATATTGAGCCGCAGCGCTGGCATCTCGCATGACGCCCTGGGCTTGAGACTGTGCGCCTTCGGGAGAAATTCCCGCCCGCCGCACCAACGACATGAACTCGTTTTTGATGGTATCAAAGGACAAATCCTGCAATTCCAGCGCATCACGCACTTCTGGCGACTCCTCTGCCATGCGATAGGCAGCATCCATCGCCATATCGCCGACATTTTGAGCAGCATTGGCCGCACCAGAAGCCGCCCCCTGCGCCAGATTCGCCGCGCCGCCTGCGGCTGCTGCGGTCACTTTAGCGGCCCCGCCGATGGCTGCCTGGGCGACATCGGCTGCCCCTGAAGTCACAGCCTGAGCCGCACGCCCTGCCAGCATCAAACTTTGCCCGACCAGGGTAGAAATTCCGCTTAACAGCCTGCCGACGGTGGTCATCAGGAAAACGATGGAAATCAGAGTCACGACACACGCGGTCAAAATGCCGTGCAGCGCGCCGTCAGTATCATCCGGCATATTGGCTAACCGTCCGGCCACCCATCCCCCCACAAAAAGGGCTATCAGACCGCTAAGAATGACCCAAACGGCTGTCCCCATCCCAATGACTTTGGGGCTTGCCATTTCTTCATCATAATCGGGTTGAAGCGACAAAAAGCCAATACTGATTCCTAATAAATTCAGCGTGAGTTCTAATACCAGCGCCACAACAGCACCAGCAAAAACAGCTTCCCAGGAAACTTTTTCCAGGGCGGCAGGTTCAACAGGTTCTTCGTCCTGTACAATCACGGTATCGGGGTCGTCCGTCTGGGCGTTAGCTATCGACACAAACGTTAAACTGAGAATGAGAGTAAAAAATAACATCCATAGGATTCGGTTCTTACGCATGGGCATTGCTCCTCTACAGGTATACCAATTACCAACATAGCAGGGCTGGATGAATCAAAAGTGAGCATCCCATGAGACACACATGACAGTTTGGGGAAAACAAGTGTAGGGGCGGGGACGATTCCCGCCCCCTACGGAAAGGGCAGGCATTGCTCACTTCGTTCGCTTGTTCCTGCCCCTACTGTTCGCCCCTGAACCTATGCAAGCAGGGAGAGGGGAGAAAAGTTAAAGCACCGCTTCCAGTTCGGCGATTTTGTTTTCGGCCAGTGACACCAGTTCGCCCAGGGTTTTAGCATCGAAGGCGAATTTTGCGCCTGCTGCCTGGAATAATTCTGGCAGCGACACGGTATAACCCAGCGACAGCGCCCGTCGGTAATCCTGAATCGCTTTGGCCTGGTCGGTCAGGGAATTTCGCCAGACCTGCACCGCGCCCATTTGCGCCAGTCCATACTCCACGTAATAAAATGGAATGGTGTGAATGTGCAGCTTACGATGCCAGCCCGTGACCTTAAAATCTTCTAACCCTGTCCAGTCCTCCACCGGAATAAACCGATCCCAGAGTTCGTTCCATTTTGCGTCACAGTTGGCCGGGTCTTTGGCCGCCTCAACATGGGTATACACCCAATGCTGAAATCCATCCACGACCGCCATATACGGCCAGAACCAGATAATGCCTTCCAGATGTTCTATACGAGCGCGGGCGGCTTCCTTCGGGTCATAAAATCCCCCCTGGTCGCGGGTCAGATACGGCGCGGCCAGCAACTCCATCGACATGGACGCCACTTCTGCAAATTCAATCGGATAATCACTTTGCTGGTGGTAGGGCAGCCGCGACGCCTCAAAGACATGGAACGCATGGCCGGATTCATGCAGCATGGTCTGTACATCATCATGCACGCCCACCGCGTTCATAAAAATGAACGGGCGCTTCCGCAGATGAAAATCGGTGCAGTAGCCACCGGGCGCTTTATTTTTGCGGCTGTCCAGATCGAGCAGGTGTTCATCCCGCATAGTTTTAACATAGCCCCCTAACGCAGGGTCAACGCGGTGGAACATGGCTTCAACTTTGCTTTCCAGCGTTTGCACATCTTCAAACGGACGTAGAGGGATGCTGCCCCGAAAATCGACTTTAGTATCCCAGGGACACAGTTTATCCAGCCCAAGCGTCTGCTTCCGATGTTCATACAGCCGCGCCAGCGCCGGCACGACCACTGATTCAATCGCATCACGGAAGGTCTGGCAGTCGTCGGGTGTGTAATCAAAACGGTGGAACTGTTTCCAGCGATAATCACGGTAGTTTTCAAACCCTGCATTTTCGGCCATCTGCTGCCGGAGGGTAAGCAGTTTCACCCACAACGCGTTAATGGCCTGCCGCCCTTGCAAAATACGCTCATGGGCCAGCCGCCATGCTTTTTCGCGCACACTGCGGTCATGGTCATGCAAAAACGGGATGTGTTCCGGTATGGTTTTTTCTTCCCCTTCCCAGATGAAGGTTTCCGCGCCGCGAATTTTGTCGTATTCATTGCTGAGTTTTTGTTCTTCAGTAAAAAGGGGCAGGTTCGCCTCACGGAAAATTTCCGCGTCGGTCTGCATGATTTTAAGGGCAACTTCAAAGCCTTCGGGCGCGGTTAAGCCACTTTTCAGAAATTTTTCCTTTAACTGGTTATCCACCGCCAGCGCTTTTTCCATGATGTTGCTCAGGAAGGCATTTAATTTCTTTTCGGTTTCTTCATCGGCTGTATTCACCGTCATGGCAACCTGCAGGGTGGTATAGGTATCCCCGATGAGAAATGTCAACTGTGTCCACTGCGCTAACCAGTCCGCCAGATTCTCCTGAGTCAGGTTGACTTCCAGCATTTCATCCACAAACGGCGCGTACTGTTCCCATGCCCAGCTAGAAACAGCATCTACCGTATTGGGCAGTTTTAAAAATGACATTACTTGGTCTCCTGAGTTCTCGTTAAAAATTAATTATAAACGGAATAGGCCAAGCCCGCCAATATAAACGTCCTGTGAAAGATAGTTGCCAGTCCCCCCGTAAGGTGGTAAAAAACAGGTGAAGGACAATACTGTATGAAAATCTGTAATAACTGTGGATATGAAAACCCGCCGGATGTTGAAGCGTGCGAAAACTGTGGCTATACCTTTTTTGATTTTGAAGGCACGGCTGAGGATACCTTTGTTTTGAGCAAAGCTGATATGCGAAATATCCTGTCACAAACCCGCTGGGGAGATAAGGATTTTGAAGAAGGCTTTTCTCTCAAACTGATTCATGAAGACACCAGTACGATTTTTTCCTTCTCCCATGCCGTCACCGTAGGACGCCCTCTCAGCCCGGACACCCCCCGCGACCCCTTTGCAGAGCATATCCCGTTAAATTTACCGGATGCAAACCAGTTTGGGGTGTCGCGCAAACACATTCAGATTGCCCGTGAAAATAATCGGGTCTGGGTGACAGATTTAGAAAGCGACAACGGTACTCGTCTGAACGGGTATCCGGTCACACCGGGTCAAAGACGCCTGCTGCGGGATGGCGATGAGTTGTATCTGGGCAATCTGCGGATTCAGGTAATTTTTCTGCGGGAATGAGAGGTCGGAAAAACCTGGCGACGCTGCTGCTTGCCGTGTCGATTGTCCTGGCGAGTTATATTTCGATTCCAAAAGAAAATACGCTTCTCAGTCCGGCAGCCCCCACGAAAGACAGCGATAATTTTGTTGTGAGTCTGATAGCCATTCTCAACAGTATTGAAATAGTCCATATTACATTACACCTATTTTTATTTGGAACGGTCGCGTTTCTGGTGGGTCCCTGGCAGGGTGGAAGCACCTCTCTAGCCTGGTCTTATGTGCTGATAGGCGGCATAGTAATGGAAACTGCCCAGACTATCATCGGCGGGTCGGATAATACACAGGCAGAACTCATCAGCAGTATTCTTTTTGACCTGCTGGTGAACGGGATAGGCGGCTGGATCGGGATTCAGGCCGCGTTCCGGTTTGAACGGCAACGTGTGATACAATGGAACACGAGGCAAAAATCATGACGATTGCTACTCAACCCCTTACCCTAGAAACTTTTGCCGCCCTATACGAAGGCCGCCCGTATGAACTGATTGCGGGCGTGCCAACGCCGATGTATTATGATGAGTTTGGGAAGGTCTGTGAAGTGTCCCCCACAGGTGGCAAACACCAGATGATGGTGGTTGAAATTGCCTATTATCTGCGTGAATATGCCCGCAAGCAGCGACCCGGGCTTGTGTTGGCAGGGGAAGGGGGGATGATCATTGACCACAGCCCAGATACCGTTCGCACTTTTGACGCGGCCTATATCGCTCAGGAAAATTTGCCAGAAACGGGGATTCCTACAGAATACTGGGAAAAACCGCTTGATCTGGTGGTTGAAGTGATTTCCCCCGGAAACCGCGCCGGAGAAATGCGGGCAAAAGTGGCAGATTATTTGCACGCTGGTGTAAAAATGGTCTGGATCATTTACCCCGATGGTTATCTGGTGGATGTTTACCGCCCCGACCAGCCAACACTGACCATGCAACGGGGAGATATACTGGAGGGTGGAGATGTGCTGCCAGAATTCCGCCTCAAAATAGAGGATTTGTTTGCACCACTGGCTGCCCTTGAGAAGTAAATTTCTCCATCTGTGTCTTATAGGAGTGGGGCTACTTTTTTCCCTGTCCGCTTTTACCCGCGCCCAAACTGACCCGATTCCGCTTCTCATCGGGTTTTACGGTGATTCCCCCGAAGGCATGGAACTCGCCATTGCGGAAATCAATGGCGAAGGTGGATTCAAGGGGGCAGATGGAAAACTTTATCAATTAGAAGGGCGAGTCTCGAAAAATCCTGCCGATCTCGTAGACGCGGTAGCGGTGCTGGCAGAGCCGGATGTTCCATACACCGGAAGCCCTATCGCCTGGCCGATGCCCGTATTTTTGCTGTCACCGGACGCTGGATTGGGATTACAAAATGTGCAGGCGACCGTGTTTCGTGGCATGACCGACCAGCGTTATCAAAATGACCTGCTGGCGGATTATCTGGTCAATGAAATGCAGGTGACACAAGTTGCTGTCATTGGCGACACTACCTTTATTGACTCCCTGCAAAACACAACCCTGTCCACTATTCAGCATTTCCGCAAAGATACGCTGACTCAGGAGCAGTTGAATCAGATTCCGCAGGCCATTTTTTATGCGGGTGAAGATGGGGCAACATTTCTTGAAATCCTCAGGGCAGCCGACTGGCGCGGAATCGTTGTGGCAACGCAGGCCGAAAATCTGACCCCGCCCGACGGGATTCGCCTCATCAGCGTAAGTTCATGGCTGCCCGCGCTGGATGATAAACTCAGCCGGGCTTTTAAAATCGCTTACCGTGAGGCGTATGACGAAGAACCGGACGCGCTGGCAGTCGCGGCATATGATTTAACATGGGCGGTGCGGCTGCTAATTACCCGTGTCGGCCCGAATGTCGAAACACTGCGGCTTTCCATTCCACAGACAGAGGTCATGCTGGCAACACAGGGGCAGATTCAACCCTATGGTGGGCGTGACCTGCTCCGCACAGTGGTCATTTATGAAATTTTACCGGATAGCAGTGTGCAGGTGCTTGCCCGTTTTGATAATGCGTAGGGGAGCTATTCCTGCCCTTGAATGAACGCCGCGCTTTAGAAGGGACGCGGC
>CAZKZS010000287.1:0-6665 GCA_964557285.1 uncultured Anaerolineae bacterium
AGCGGCCTGAATTGATGTACAGCCCCCAGACGAGTCCGGCCGCGCCTGCCAGCGCTCCCCCCACGAAGAAGGTCGTTGAAATGATCCGGTTGACGTTGATACCCATCATGGCAGCGGCTTCCCGATCCTGAGCGCAGGCACGCATGGCTTTGCCGATGCGGGTACGGTCAATAAACAGCGCCAGCACGATCATCAGGGGAATTGTCACCGCCAGCAAAAACACATCTTTACTGGTGAAATAAATGATGATGGGTTCTAAATCCAGCCACTCCCGGAACACATCTTTGGTTGGGAAATAACGCGGGTAAGCAATCTGAGTCGCACCCTTCCAGATGGCAAAAATCGCTTCCAGCGCAAAGGACATGCCAACGGCGGTTAGCAGGGGGGCAAGCCGGGGCGCTTTGCGGAGGGGGCGATAGGCAATCTGGTCAATAGCCACATTCAGCCCTCCCGTCACGGCCATCGTAATCAGCAAAATGAACGGCAGCAGCAAATATAAATCTGCGCCGGAAAGGGGGGCGGGCGGGTCAAAATATTGAAACAGGGTCAGGGAAAACAAAAATCCAAACGCAAACAGGTCGCCATGTGCAAAATTGATAAGTTCGATAATGCCGTAAACCATCGTGTAACCCAGCGCAATGAGCGCCAGATACCCCCCAATAGTCAGGCCGTTCAGCACCTGCTGGACAAAAACCTCTTGGTCAATACTCATCCCGAACATTGATATGGAACTCCCACGCTGAATAAGAACAGGAGGAGAGGACAAGGGTTGTCCTCTCCTGAACTTGCGGTTTATTCTGCGACCCGAATTGTACTAACTTGGGCAGTTCTCATGGGTGGTCGGGTTTACCAGGTCACCGCCGACAAAGCCGCCATCGGAAACACGATAGCCGTAGAAGCCTGCCAGGGTGGAGTCACCATTTTCATCAAAGCTGAAGGTCGACGCAATACCTTCAAAGTCGGTGGTATTCCGCATGGCTTCGAGGATAGCACCGCGTTCAGCAACACCGGCACGGGCAATCGAGTCCAGAATCACTTGCATGGACTGGTAAGCGTACACCGAATAGGGATCGGGTTCTTCATCGTATTTTTCAACGTAATCGTTGTAAAAACGCTGACCACTTTCGGTTTCCAGTGTGCTGGGCAACGGGCCGGGGAAGGTGAGGTATACGTTCTCGTTGGCGATTTCTACGCCGCCGATCTGGTCAAACAGGCTGGCGCTCGCCAGACCGTCGGGTCCCATAAATTTGATGCCACTGCTGAACAGCCCCAGCGCATCCATCTGCTGAATCACCTGCGGGCCGCCAGAGTCCATCACAAAGCCGCCGTAGACCAGAGTCGCACCGGAAGCACGGACATCGGTCAGCAGGGCGCGGAAGTCAATATCGGTGGATTCAACGCTGCTGCGGCCGACCACTTCCAGACCGATTTCTTCGGCATGACGGGCAAATTCATCGGCGATGCCTTTGCCGTAAGCCTGGGTATCATCCAGCACGTATACTTTTTCAAAGCCGAGGCAAACTGCCCAGGAAGCCGCACCGGGTCCCTGCACATCATCCGAACCATGTGTGCGGAAGTAATTCACTTCGCCACTGGGACGGTAAATATCAGGTTCGCCTTCTTCGCAGGTTTCGCAGGCATGGGTCAGACCGGCGTAGGTGTTGGCCGGAGAAATCTGAGCAATGCCGGCTTCGTTGGTGATGGGCATACTAACTTTGGCCGCACCACTGTTATACGTGCCAAAATACACCATACACTGAGGATCGTTCACGCAGCGCTGAGCATTTTCGGCTTCAATCGTGCCGTCCCATGCACCCGTAGTCGGAGAAGCATCATCCAGGAACACCAGTTCAATCGTAAAACCGGCCGGGCCTTCGCCATTGTTATCGGCCAGGTAATGTTCCAGCGCCAGTTCAGCCGCCTTCTGCATACTTTCGCCGATGGCTTGAGTGCCGCCTGTCAGAGGCCAACTCGTGTAAATTTTGATGACATCATCCTGGGCCGTCGTGGGGAGCGCAACGGCAGTGAGCGAAACGACCAACACAAACAAAGTCACAAGACGGAAAAGCAATCTACGCTTCATATGAATAAACTTCCTTAAGTGAATGTAATTTTAGGTGTTTTGATAGTACCGCTTTGAAACCAACATTTCAAGAAAAAGGTTAAATTGCTCATCAAAAAGTGGGTATAAGTTGACGATAGTTGCATATCCGATAGGGTACGGGTAAAAAATGGTATACTGGGAGGATGCAAAAGGACTGGTTTTCTATGGACGTAGCATCAACAGGCAAATTGCTTATTGGTCTGGGGATAGGGATTGCCGTTCTGGGCGGTCTGTTTTTGCTGCTGGGACGCAGCCCGCTTAAATTCGGGAATCTGCCCGGCGATATTCGGCTAGAAGGGCAGGGATTTACCTGTTTTGCCCCTCTGGTGAGCATGTGTCTATTAAGCATTGTGCTGACCATCATCGTAAATGTGGTAGCGAGATTACTGGCTCGATGAAACTTTCTGACTTTGATTATGTGCTGCCCCCCGAACGGATTGCTCAGCAGCCCCTTGAACCGCGTGACGCCTCCCGATTAATGGTGCTGCATCGTCAGACCGGAACACTGGAACACCGCCAGTTTCGGGAAGTGGGGGAGTATCTACATCCGGGGGACATCCTGGTTCTTAATCAAACGCGGGTGATTCCGGCGCGGCTGCACGCTTATAAAACTGCAACGGGCGGCGCAGTAGAAATTTTGCTGCTCAAGCAGCTAGATACCCTGCGCTGGAAAGCTGTGGTCGGTGGGAAACGGGTAGGTGAAGGGGTCGAACTGGCGCTGAACGATGGCAAAATCAAGGCGGTCATAGAAGCTATAGGCGAAGAATCGCAGCGTATCCTCCGTTTTGACCAGCCGATTGAGCAGGTGCTGGATGAAATCGGGGAAATGCCCCTGCCGCCCTACATTAAAGAAACGCTGCCCGATCCAGAACGGTATCAGACGGTGTACAGCCGAACACGGGGGTCAGCCGCCGCCCCTACCGCCGGACTGCATTTTACGGGGGAGCTTTTGATGGAATTGCAGCAGCGCGGGATTCAAATTGCTTACTGCACGCTGCATGTGGGCTTAGATACTTTTGCTCCGGTGAAAGAAGAAAACATCGAGGAGCATAAAATTCACCGCGAACGGGCGGTCTTAACCCCGGAAGATGCGCGGCTCATTAACGAGGCGAAACTGGCAGGCGGGCGGATTGTCGCCGTTGGCACAACCTCAGTCCGTACCCTGGAAAGCGCCGCGATTCGGTCTGCCGCGTTTGGCACGGCAGAAAATGACCCGCACAGCGTTCAACAGACCTTAAACAACTTGCCCGATACTCTCTGCCCCTGGCGGCCTGTGGTGGCTCTGGATGAAGAAACGGATTTGTATATCACCCCCGGGTATCAGTTTCGGGCGGTGGATGTCATGATTACCAATTTTCACCTGCCCAAATCCACGCTGCTCATGCTGGTTAGCGCGTTTGCCGGACGGGAAACCATTTTAAAAGCCTATCACACGGCGGTTGAGCAAAAATATCGTTTTTATTCGCTTGGCGATGCCATGCTATTAATTTGAGGAAACCATGACAGACGCGAAAAACGTGGTACGGAATAATTTTGGAAAGTCGGCTGAAAATTATGCGTCGGCAGCCATCCACGCTCAGGGGGAAGATTTACAGTGGCTGGTGGAAGCTCATCCTTTGACCGGAAATGAACGGGTGCTGGATGTAGGGACAGGCGCGGGGCACGCGGCCTTTGCCTTTGCGCCGCATGTACAGGTGGTCGAAGGCATTGATATTACTTCGGCTATGTTAGAACAGGCGCGCAGTGGCGCGGAAGCACGCGGCCTTGAAAATATTCATTTTTCGCCCGCCGATGTTGAAGCGCTGCCACATGAGGACAATACCTTTGATATGGTGGTTTCGCGCTGGTGCGCTCATCATTACCCGAATATTCGTCTGGCGCTGGCGCAAATTGCCCGTGTGTTAAAGCCGGGGGGCATCTTCCTGCTGGTGGATTCGGTTGCTCCACCGCAGGCACGGATAGATATGTTTTTAAACACGCTGGAAATGCTGCGGGATACGGGTCATGTTCGTGATTACAGCATCGCGGAATGGCTGGACTATCTGGAACGGGTCGGGCTGCATGGCATGGTCATGCGGGAATGGCAGCTACGACTGGATGGTGATACCTGGGTGCGGCGGATTCAGACGCCGGAAGTCTATGTGGCAGCCATTCAGCAGTTGCTGGCAGACGCCGACGCAGAGTTAAAGGCTGCCCTTCAAATTACGGATGCGGATTCGGAAACGGGCTGGGGATTCGATTTGCCCGCCATTCTGCTCAAAGCGACGGTTTTAAAGTAACATCACTTCCCATCTAAGTCCCTCTCCCATGAATGTAGGGGCGAGTATCGGGCGTACCGCCCTTGTCCCCGCCCTTTTTAACCTCACCCCAAACCCCTCTCCGATTTTCGGAGAGGGGCTTATGTGAGCAGGAATCGCTCCCGGCATTCCTTTGTTCCTGCCCCTACATAATCGAAATTAATACCCTGGTTCAAGCCAGTAGGTGCTGCCCTGACCTTCGGGCGTCCAGCCAATTGTGCCGTTGTAATTGACCTGCCACCAGACATAGCCGCTTCCACAAGCAGGGCCGCCGACCACAGAAAAACTCTGCCCGCCGGGGATTTGTCCGATTTTGGCGCTGGTGGAGGCGGTGGAGGGCTGGCTGCGGAGCGAATTGGGCAGGCCGGGCGTCACCCATCCCCAGCCGCCAACGGTCAGGCGCGGTGAAGGAGCGCCCGCACACACAAACGGCTCAAGCCAGTAGGTATAATTTTTGCCTTCTGCTGTCCAGCCGACGATGCCGTTGTAATTCACCTGATACCAGGTCATGTTTTCAGCGCAGACAGGGCCGCCGACCACGCGAAAGGTGCTGCCGCCGGGAATCTGCCCCACTCGATTGGAAGTTGTGGACGTGCTGATACGAAGGTTGTTGGCGGCGCCAGGGGTCACTTTGCCATAGCCGCCGACGGCTAAACGGGCAGGCAGGGACGCCGAACAAACCGATTGATAGGGTTCAAGCCAGTAGGTATTGCCTGTACCTTCGGGCGTCCAGCCGATAATGCCGTTGTAGTTGACCTGCCACCATGTCATATTTCCTGAACAGGCAGGGCCGCCAATAATCGTGAAGGTGCTGCCACCAGGGATTTGCCCGACTCGTTTGCTGGAAGCATACGGGTCCAAACGGATGTTGTTGGGTAGGCCGGGTGTCACCCGTCCGGTCATATTAATGGCTAAACGGGTCGCGGGTGCGCCGGAACAGGGATAATATTGAGCTATGGGGCTAGCCTGAGGTCTGTTTTCAGATTCAGATGCAAGGACAGAAGCTGTCCCTGTTATCACGACCATCAGGATGAGAAATAAGCGTGTGATGTGTTGCATAAGGGTGTCTCCTTCTCTATTTAGTAAGACACCTTCATGAGAACATGAGTTCCCTTTTTTACAAGTTTTTACACTAGACCAACCCAATTCTAACCAGACGTGACTTCGGCCAGTTGCTGCCCCCGTTCTACCGTATCTCCCTGTTTGACCAGCAGTTTGGTCACTGTGCCATTTGTGGGGGCGGTCACGCGGATTTCCATTTTCATGGCTTCCAGAATGAGCAGGGGCTGGCCTTTTTCTACGGCTTCTCCCTCTACTACCATGACCTGAATTACCTGACCGGGCATCTGCGCTTTTAAACTTCCCCCTTCACCGGATGTTCCCCGTCGGCGCACTGCCGCCTGCGGGGTAGAGAATGTAAAATGCTGGGCATGGGTATCTACCAGCGCGACATGATGATGGGTGACTCCGGTTTTGTCACTTTTCTGGCTGGCCGTGTACGCATGATAACGCCGCCCATTCACTACGAGATTCACCTGCCCCGGCTGCGAACGCTGCACCTCGACCTGATACACCTGCTGCCCAATTCGCGCCAGATACGTTCCGTCCGGCTGCGGCTCTAAATGCACGTTATATTCAACTTCATGATGTTCGTAGCGAAATTCCATGGTTATATCCGAAATCCATCCAAACGCGACCAGGGTGAGTACACATCGGAGTCGGCGGGGAGGGCAGCGCTGACTGGCTGAGAGGAGGAAATTTCACTTAAGGCGGCGGCTATCAGGGCAATATCGGGGGACTTCACTTCCGGCGGCGACCAGGGGGTGAGAAATTCATCAATAAAATGTGTGGTGGCTTCCCCCAGAACAAAAACGGGATGCTGAATCACATCCTTCAAAAAATCCAGATTGGTTGTCAGACCCAGAATCACATATTGCGCCAGCGCCCACTCCATTTTACGAATTGCGTTCAGGCGATTTTCCGCAACGACAATCAGTTTGGCAATCATGGGGTCGTAATAAATGGTGACTTCATCACCCGTCACGACACCCGCATCCACACGAATCCCGGGGCCGGCGGGTTCAACTGTCCGTAACACTGGCCCAATGGCAGGTAAAAAGTCATTGGCCGGATCTTCAGCGTAGATACGACATTCAATCGCATGTCCGCGCTGAAAAATATCCTCCTGCTGGAACGGTAAAACCGCCCCTGCCGCAATATCCAACTGCGCGTTCACAATGTCGATTCCCGTGACCAGTTCCGTA
>CAZKZS010000288.1:0-6635 GCA_964557285.1 uncultured Anaerolineae bacterium
CGAGTTGCAGAAGACCCAGCCTTCGGAAACATTCTTGCCAGCGTCGCATAAGTCCTGCCAGTAGGGGGGCAGTTCCATCGCAAACGACTGGCTGGGGTCAATCCGTCCGGCTTCCCGGTCAAATTTCCAGAAGGTGATGATTCCTTTGTATTCACTGTCGTAGCTGTCTAACGGAGCATATTCCGTGCCAAGCGGCTGAGCATACTGCCCACCTTCGATGACGTATTCTGTGTTGGGAGTCACAAACGTGCCGCCGTGATCGTTGAAATATAACGGATTGTCGATAATCTGCTTGGTTTCAAAGTCGCGCAGGTCAATGACCGCCACGCGCCCATTGGCTTTGTCACCAATAAACAGCCACTGGCCGTCATAATCGCCTTCGGTTTCGCTCAGCGCCGGATGATGTGAGTCACCCCACATGACTTCCGCGCCCTGGGCATTTCCGGCTTCCAGAATATCATTGCCAGCGCCGTACCCGTAGCCCTGCCAGGGTTCGGGGGTAAAAACGGCAATCGTGCGAAGCAAGCGCATCGACGGCAGCCCAATCGCAAACACCTGGCCGCTGTGACCGCCAGAAGCAAACATCACATACTGGTCGAGCATTCCACTGGGCGTATAAGTCATCATCGCCGCCCGTACATCATCTTCGGTCAGGCCGCGCTCTTCGGCAATCTGCGCCCACCCGGAAGACCGCGCCTCAGCACCTTTTTGCGGAAAGAGAAGCCGACCCGCACTAAACGCCACTGCAAGGGCGAGGGTAACAACGAGAAGAAATTTGAGTTTTTTCATTGAGCTACTGCTCCGGTTTAAGAAATCGGACATCTATGCCCGTATCATGCCCGAAAACCGCCGCCAAAAATGTGATTAAAATCACACTCCGGCCAAATTCGTGAAATTTCCTACAAATGTCTTGATTTAAATCAAGTTGGTCGGGCCGCCTTCACGTTACTTTTAAATCATGAGTAACTTACGTTTTCCTTTAATGTTTACGGCGCTGCTGGCGCTGATGATTGGCATGTGGACGGGGCTGCTGCGGCTGGGCTGGCAGATTCCCGTGCAGGATTTTGCAGCCGCGCACGGGGCATTGATGATTTGCGGATTTATGGGAACGTTAATTAGCCTGGAACGGGCGATTGCACTCCGACCTCTGCTCAAAAACGACCTTCCTTATCTTGTGCCTCTGCTGGCGGCAGTGGGGGCGGTCAGTTTGATAGCGGGTTTTTCGCCCGCGCCGCTTTTAATGACGGGCAGCAGCCTGGGGCTGGTTCTCATTTTTGTGTTTATTGTGTATTACCAGCCCGCTTTTTATACCGTCGTGATGGCACTTGGGGCGCTGGCCTGGCTCGTCGGGAATGGACTCTGGCTGGCGGGGTCGGCTTTTTATGAAATAACTCCCTGGTGGATAGGGTTTCTGGTGCTGACGATTGCGGGAGAACGGCTGGAACTCTCACGGGTGATGCGGGTTTCTAAAACCGTCCAGCGCGTTTTTATGCTGGCGGTGGGGGTGCTTCTGGCGGGGATTTTAATAACTCGCGTGGATTATGCGGCTGGACTCCGATGGACAGGTGCAGGGGAAATTTTAGTCGCGGCCTGGCTGCTGCGTTATGACATTGCCCGCCGCACCCTCCGCCAGACCGACCTGACTCGTTTTATCGCCGTATGTTTGTTTATCGGGTATCTCTGGCTTGGGATAAGCGGCGGTCTGGCTGTTTATTCCGGCGGAGTCAAAGCAGGTTTTATCTATGATGCCGTACTGCATACCGTTTTTCTGGGATTCGCCTTTTCGATGATTTTTGGTCACGCCCCTATGATTTTCCCCTCTATCTTAGGGATTCCTATCAACTACCGTCCGGTCTTTTATTTACATCTAGGGCTGCTGCACGGCTCGCTGCTGCTGCGTGTGGCAGGGGACGTGCTGACGTGGCAAACTGCCCGCGAGTGGGGGGGACTCCTCAATGTGGCGGTGCTGCTGCTGTTTCTGGTGAACACTGCACTGTCGCTGGTTAAACCCCGTGCCGTTTTAAAACTGGCCTATGCCCTGCCTCTGCTGGTGATGGGACTCATTATCGGATCCAGCAGCGATAACTCCCTGCCGGAACAGGCTGCCCTTTCTCCGATGGCGGCGGCAGGTGAAACGGCCTATCAAAGCAGTTGTTCCGGCTGTCATGGGCTGGATGCGCGGGGAATCGCGGGGTTAGGTAAAAATCTGGTGGACAGCCCGTTTGTGCAAAGCCTTTCCGATCAGGAACTGCACCAGTTTATTGTGACAGGCCGCCCCATCTGGGATGCCGCCAATACCACCGGAGTCGAAATGCCGCCACGTGGCGGGAATCCAGCGCTCAGCGATACCGATATAGACCGGATTATTGCTTACCTTCGCAGCCTCAGCGAATCTCCTGGTTAGCCATTTCCTTGAGGCGGGACAGGTCACGCAGGATAATGCTGCCGCGTTCTGTCCGCACTAGGCCCTCTTTTTCAAATTTTTTCATGGTGCGGCAGATGACTTCGCGGGCAGTCCCCACCATCGCCGCCAAATCCTGCTGGGAAAAGGTTTTTTCGATGCAAAATCCGTCGCGGGTGGGGTAGCTCCGCAGTTTGAGCAGGGTTTCGGCCAGCCGTGCGCTGACATCGCGGAAGGCCAGGCTATGAACCAGCGAGGTAAACTGGCGAAGCTGTTTAGTGACCAGTTCAAGCTGCATAAACAGTAAATCGGGGTGTTCCAGCAGCAGTTTATGGAGTGCATCCGGCGGCACATACAGCGCCGCGCCGGAAGTCAGCGCCTGAGCCGCACACGGCGACGGGGTATCATTCGGCAGCGACTCCGCGCCAAAGGTTGCCCCTTCGTGAATCACGTACAAAATTTGCACGCGCTCTTTGGAATTACGATAGAGTTTCACCTGACCGGAAACCAGACTGAACAATCCCGTAGGGGGGTCGCCCTGCTGGAAAAATTTGAACCCCGCCTTAAAAGGAAGGGGACTGGTTGCAAGGGCAAGATGTTCTATCGTAAGCGATGATAAACGGCTGAACGCGGGTAACACCTTTAATTCTTGAACTGACACTGCCATAGCCTAAATCCCCGTATGATGCTTTCAGGCTAGCACACAAACAATGATGAATCTGTGACCGAAATCACTTGCTGAGACATGGCAGCCGCAGACCCGTCGGGTTTAAAAGCTGGATGCGCCCAAATTCCAGCCGGACAATATTTTGCTCCGCCAGTTCCGCCAGATGACGTGATACCACTTCGCGCACGGTTCCCGCCAGTTCCGCCAGTTTTTCATGGGTGAGCATGACCACCAGCTGCGAATCGGCATGAGTCAGCAGGACATCATTAATCCGGTCACTCACGGAGAGCGACCCCAGGCTTTCGCTGAGGCGGGCTAGCTGTCCTAGATACTGGCTGTAAATTTTCAGCAGCACCCAGGCCAGCCGGATATTGGCTTTCATCAGATGTTCCAGATCGGCCTGCGGCAGCATCAGCAGGGTGACTTCGGTTAATGCCTGCGCGTTGGCCGGATTGCCATTCTGGTTAAACAGCGGACAGGTGCCAAAACATTTACCCGCACTGGCAATACACAGCGCCTGGATTCGCCCGCCGCCGCCGACCTTCACAATTTTGACCTGCCCACTCAGGATAAACCACACCCCACTGGCGTGTTCCCCTTCCAGAAAAATGAGTTCCCCAGGGGCATAGGTGCGCTGTACCATCATACCGGACAGCATTTCCAGGTCGTCCGGCACGGTTTGTTTTAAGATAGGGATAGCACGAAGCGAGTCAATTGAAACAGCCATCGTTCATCAGTTTTCGCCCCCACCCCAAACCCCTCCGCATACGCGATAAAGGGAGAGGGGCTTTCACTCCCCCTCTACCGTTCTGGGAGAGGGGCAGGGGGTGAGGGATAATTTTATGCGTTACTCTGAGTGTAGCGGAAGGTGTTTCGTATGTCTATGACCTGACTCACAAAGGATAATGCATGATACGATTCACAAAGGCGGGATTTTTCTGCGAACCGGGCGGCTTTTATATCGACCCCTGGCAGGTGGTACGGCGGGCAGTGGTGACTCATGCCCACAGCGATCATTTGCGGCGGGGCAGCAATGCTTATCTGGTGGTGCGCGAAAGTGAAGCCCTCTGCCGGATGCGACTCCAGCGCGGGGCGGTGGTGCAAACGGCGGCCTATGGCGAACCCGTCATGATAAATGGGGTCAAAGTCTCGTTTCATCCAGCAGGGCATATTCTGGGGTCGGCGCAGGTGCGGATGGAATATCAGGGACAGGTCACGGTCATTTCCGGCGATTATAAACGTCAGCCCGACCCCACCTGCGCCCCATTTGAACCCGTTCCCTGCCATACCTTTATCACAGAGGCGACCTTTGGCCTGCCGATTTATCGCTGGCGGCCTGTGAATGAAGTGTTTGCGGACATCAATGCGTGGTGGCGGGCAAATCAGGAAGCAGGTAAGGCCAGCGTGATTCTGGGATATTCCTTAGGCAAGGCACAGCATTTGCTGGCGGGGGTCGAGTCGTCCATTGGCCCCATTTTCACCAGTGAACCCGTTGAAGCCGTCAATCAGGTGTATCGAAAAATGGGAATCCGGTTGCCTGCCACGACTCCGCTGGTCAGCGCGGCAAAATCTGACCTGAGCCAGGCGCTGATTATCGCGCCGCCCGCGACCTCTTTTTCAACAGATTATGCGACCGCCTTTGCTTCCGGCTGGATGCAGATACGCGGCAGACGCGGCAGCATAGACCGGGGATTCGTGCTGTCCGACCATGTGGATTGGCCGGATTTAATCAACACAATTCGGGAAACAGGCGCTTCACGGATTGGAGTCACACATGGTTATGTGTCGGCGGTGGTGCGCTGGCTGCGCGAACAGGGTTATCAGGCGGAGGGATTCGACAGTCACTATATAGGGGGTGACAGCGAATGAAAGCCTTTGCAAACCTGTACCATACGCTGGATGAGTCTGCTCTACGCGCTTATTTTAGCACTGCGTCTCCTGAGGATGCGGCCTGGGCGGTATATCTCCTGAGTGGACACAAACTCCGGCGCGTGGTCACAATTCATCAGTTAATCCTGTGGGCGGTAGAAGCGGCGGAAATTCCCGACTGGCTGTTTGAGGAATCGCTTCAGGCAGTGGGGGATAGGGTCGAAACCCTTACCCTGATTTTGCCCGACCCCGCCGACGCAAACCGCCTATCCCTGCACGACTGGATGGAAAATCGGCTTCTTCCCTTGCATCAGATGGATGAGAACATGCAAAAAGAAGCCATCCGGCAGATGTGGCATGAACTGGATGCCCCGCAGCGCTGGCTGCTGAATAAACTGCTAACAGGGACGTTCCGCGTGGGAATTTCCCTTCAAACCCTCACCTCTGCTTTGAGTGACGTGTGCGGGGTTGAGGCGGCTATTCTTGCTCAGCGCCTAAGCATGATTGACCAGCCCACCGCCGATTTTTACCGCAAATTGACCGCACCGGACATTTCGGCGGAAGTGTGCAGCCGCCCTTATCCTTTTGGTAAAGCCCTTCCCATCACCCAACCTTCTACGCTAGGGAATGTGCAGGAGTGGCAGGCCGAATGGAAATGGGACGGGCTTCGGGTGCAGGTGATTCATCGGCAGGGGCAGGTGTTCATCTGGTCACGCGGGGAATCGTGGCTCACGACTCGTTGTCCGGAAGTGGCCGCCTTTGCCCATGAGCTTCCAGACGGCACGGTGCTGGATGGAGAACTGCTAGCCTGGAAAAACGGGGCGGTGATGCCGCTAACCGCGCTGGAACGCCGTTTAGGGATAAAAACCCTGACTAAAAAACTGCTGGCCGATGTGCCGATGGTGTTCATGGCCTACGATGTGCTGGAAGCGGGCGGCGAAGATGTGCGCGGCCTGTCCTTGCATCAGAGACGGGTCTTGCTGGCGGAACTACACAATACATCCCATCCCCATTTTTTGATGTCTCCGGTCATTGAAGCCGACTCATGGGACGCGCTGACCGATGCCCACCGTGCCAGTCGGCGTTTGAATGTGGCAGGGCTTATGCTCAAACGGAACGAATCGCCGTATGGGGTCGACTGGTGGGCGTGGAAACTTGACCCCTATTCGGTCAAGGCGGTGCTGATGTATGCTGGACGGGATGGCCGCACCGCTGTTCACAGCGAGTTCACGCTTGGCCTCTGGAATCAGGAGGGGCAGCTTATTCCGGTGGCAAAAGTGACCTGTGATTTAGCTGAGGTGGAAGCATTAGAGACGTTCATTCGGCAAAATACGCTGGAAAGGTTCGGGCCGGTGCGGACAGTCAAACCGGCGCTGGTATTTGAACTGGCTTTTGAGGGGATTCAACGTTCAGCGCGGCATAAATCGGGGGTGGTGCTGCGGCTGCCGCGTCTGGTGCGCTGGTTTCAGGACATTCCCATTGAGGCAGCCGATTCTTTAAACGCGCTCCATGCGCTGCTTGCCTAGTCTCTTGTGCCATTCGACCAAAAAATCGCCTTGACGAAGGCCGCACGGTTGGATACCCTTACGCCTAAGCATCAAGAGTGGCTCCCACGATAGGGAGTCCGGCAACCTCGGCTGAAATCCAGCCCAAGGTGCCTTTCCACCACCTGTGGAGATGTGGTCACGGTCTGCGTGG
>CAZKZS010000289.1:0-6614 GCA_964557285.1 uncultured Anaerolineae bacterium
GCTGCCCGCGCTGACTAGCAGATGCAGGCCGTCGCTGCTCAGGGCAACACTCAGTACCCCATCGTCATGCCCCTGAAAACGCATGACCTGTAAGCCCGTCGTGATGTCCAGAAAACGCACGCTGCGATCAGCCGAACCGGAAATCAACTGTCTGCCATCTGGTGAAAAAAGTACCTGGCTGATGGTATTGTTATGCCCAAAATAACGCCGCACTTCCGTTCCGGCAGCAATGTCCCAGATTCGCAAAACGCCGCCGGAAGTCTGATCCCAGGACGACGACACCACTTGAGTCCCATCCGGGCTAAAATCAACTGCCCGCACCCAGCCGCCGTGTGGCTCGCTGATAAAAATCTGCTGTTCGTTTTCCGCCGTTTCAGGGTCATCTTCCCGGGTGATGTCCCACACGCGCACGGTGCGGTCAAGGCTGCCCGAACTGGACACAATCTGGGTATCTTCTGCGCTGAAACGAGCTTCAAAAATCGCGCCCATATGCCCGCGAATAACCAAAATTTCCTCCCCCGTTTCTGGATTCCACAGGCGAATCGTTGCGTCGGCGGGGGGAGTCTGGTTGCTGCTTGTGCCAGAAGCGGTCAAAATCATCGAGCCGTCGCTGTTAAAATTGACACTGTTGATAATATCGGTATGGCCTTCAAAAGTATGAAGGATGTCGCCTGTTTCTACGTCCCACAGAATCGCGGTCATGTCATCCGAACCGGAAAGCAGCCATCGGTCATCCGGGCTGAAGGCCACATCATTGACCCGTTTTTCATGCCCTTCCAGACGACGGATTTCCTCTCCGGTTTCCAGATTCCACAGGGTGATACTGCCATCGGCATGGGCAGAAGCGCCCATCGTGTTATCGCTGCTAAATTCGACATCAAACGGCGCTGACCCTGTATCCATCCGAAAACGCACCCCCGGCGCATAGGTGGTTTGTGCCATCACGCGCTGCACTTCGGGTAGGGGCGGCTGGTAAACGGTGCTGGCTTCCAAAGCCAGTTTTATAGCCAGATTCGGGTTAAATTCGTTCAGCGCGTTACGGGCATTGGCGGTCAGCGCCAGGCTTTGCACTTCAAGGGCGCGTTCTTCCGCAATATGACGCTGTTCTTCGGCGATTTTTTGCTGCTCTACCGCCCGCGATTCATTGTCCTGGGCTTCGGCACGCTGCTGAAAGGCAAATCCGGCCAGCACAAACGCAATCACCGCGCCGATGATAGATACAATCGCCAACGCCCGTAAGAATCGCCGTGAGCGTTCCTCAAGACGCCGTTCGCGCTCCTGCCGTTCCTGTTCAATCCGTTCCTGTTTTTCGCGTTCGGTGATGCTGGCCTGTAAATATTCGGCTTCTTCTCCGGTCAGCGCGAGGTCAGTGGTAGCTGCCCATTCTTCCAACTGCGCCAGCCGCGTGCCGGATGCCAGAAAACTGCGGTCATGGATGGATACTGACCACTCATGGGCAGCAGAAATTAATCGCCGTTGCAGCCGAAGTTCTTCGCGTTTGTCGTTAATCCAGTCTTTCAGCCGTTCCCACTGCCGAATCAGGGCTTCATGCGCGACCTCAACCGTGTTATCGCGGGTGGAGGGGTCGCGGTCAAAGGTGAGCAGGCGGTACTGGCCGAATACATCCAGCACCCGCCGCAGCGCGGCATCATCCACCGCCAGCGAATACAGTTCGGATTGTAATACACGGCGGCGGGTATCTTCTGTCCCCTCGCCCAGCGTAACCAGCCGCAAAAACATCTGACGGGCGGAGGCTTTTTCCGCCTCATTCAGGTCGGTATACAGTTCTTCAGCACGCCGCGCCAGCGCACCGGAAACCCCGCCCGTTTCTTTATAGGCTTGCAGGGTCAGATTGCGGCCTTCGCGCCGTTCAAACAATTCGGTCAGGGCGTATTGCAGCAGGGGCAGCGCGCCGGGCTGTTCTCCCACGTCCTCCGCGATGGCCTGTGCCAGCCCGCGTTCCAGACTCAAGCCCACCCGTTCGGCAGGGCGAGAAATGGCGTCCATTAATTCCTGTGGGGAAAGCGGCAGCACGACCTCAGTCCGTTTTCGCATGGCGCCGCCAAATTCCGCGTAAAACAGGGGTTTGTCGTAAAAATCCGCCCGCAGTGTCACCACCAGCCGTAAACGGCTGCGCGGTTCATTGACGGCTTTAATCAGCGCTTTTAAAAACGCCTGGCGGGTATCTTCCTCAGCGACCAGGGTAAATACTTCCTCAAACTGGTCGATGACAAGCAGCAGTTCAGTGTCGGGGTCGTCGGGCAGCACCCGTTTAATCGCCCGGAACAGTCCCATTTCATCTTCTTTGAGCTGACTCAGCAGGCTGGCGGGCGGGTTAATAGCGATTCGCAGCAGGGCAGCTTCCAGTTCTTCAAAGGGATGTGCGCCCGGCACCATTTCCACGATGAACCACTTGCGCGAACGCGGCAGGCCGCCGTTACGAATAGCGGGCATCAGACCGGCCTTCACCACGCTGGATTTGCCGCTTCCACTGGGGCCGACCACGGCCAGAAACCGCGAAAATTCCGTATTTTCATTCATCCGGTCAAGAAGCTGCTGCACCAGCGAGTCACGGCCATAAAAATCGGCGGCGTCGGCTTCCTGGAATGCTCGCAGCCCTTTATACGGATTTTCCGGTTCGGGCAGGCTAAAACGCAGCGACTCCGACTCTGCGCCAATGGTCACGGTGGCTTCTTCTTCGCCGATTGCCGATGCCTGTCCGGTAAACATCCCTGTCCGCTGCATTTCGATGAGTGTTCCCGGCAGAGCAATCGCTTTGCGGTAGGCCGCCGCCATTTTTAAAACATTGCTATAGCGGGCGTCCGGTTCTTTGGCCGTCGCCTGCTGAATCACCATATTGACGGATTCCGGAATGTTGGGCTGCAAACGCTGAATATCGGGCAGGGGTTCGCTGACCTGTTTAATCAGCAGGGCAGAAAGTCCGGCATTGGGGAAGGGTTTTTCCCCTGTCAGCATTTCATACAGCACAATGCCGAGGCTGTAAATATCACTTTGCGGGGTCACGGGGTCGGCTTTGACCTGCTCCGGTGATAGATAAGCGGGTGAGCCAACGACTGCCCCCTGTACCGTCGCCGCCACGTCGGTACTTGTCCCAATATCTTTGGCAATACCAAAATCGGCTAAATAGTTATTGCTCTGTTCGTCCCGTAAAATGTTGGCGGGTTTGAGGTCGCGGTGAACCACGCCGTTTTGATGGGCGATTGCCAGCGCGGAAGCAATCTGGTCCAAAACATGCGCCGCTTCTTCCAGCGTGAGGGGACGTTCCTGAATCACCTCCCGCAGACTGCCGCCCCGAAACAGGCGCATGACCAGAAACGCGCTGTTGGGTTCGCGCCAGTAATCGTATAACGGGGTAATATAAGGATGTTCCAGACGGGCGACCAACTGTGCCTCTGCCTCAAACCGCCGAATAAAGTCGGGGTGGTTGGCATATTGTGGCAACACAATTTTAATGGCAACCTCTCGCTTGACCTGGCTTTGATAAGCACGGTAAACTGCCCCAAAGCTCCCCGCCCCAATTTTTTCTTTTAGTTCATACCCTTTGATAATTTGACCTGTCAAATCATCCATTGTGCTTATTCCACCCATAAAGCGAAATTTGAGATTTCTTATTAAAATCGCCTGCGTCAGAAAGGTAAGGCGATGAAGGATATTGTAAACTTTTTCGTGATTAGTGTATTAGTTTACTACATTGTCCCCGTTTCCGCACAAACCCCATGTGAACTGCCGGACTCGTATCTGGATGATGTGGCCGCAGATATTGGCGCTTACGGGGCGGAACTGGGCAGTTTAAACACGGCGGACGCGGCGCAGCTTGCCGATTTTTACATTGAACTGTATGAGGTGCGGCAGGGATACGCGGACATGACCCCACAGCTTCCGGCCTGCGGGCTGCGGCTTCATGCCCTGCTGATTGGGCTGCTGGCGGATATGCAGGATTTGGTCGGGCTGGCGATGGCTGCCCAGTTGAATCCCGATAACGTCAGCCTGTACGTGGAAAAAATCGACGGGTTAAATGAACGGCTGCTTACTTTAGAGCCGCTGATTCAGGATGAGGTTGCCCGCCTGAGCGCTGATGAGGAGGTGCTGGTGTTGGCGACCCGCTACGTCGCTATGGAAGCGCTGAACGTGCGAACCGGCCCGGGGTCACAGTATGAAAGTATCGGCGTGCTGCTGCGAGGAACCCCCGTTGAAGTGATCGCGCTGGATTTAGACGCGGCGGGCGATACATGGTACAAAATTTATTTTGAGGATACAACGGGCTGGATATTTGGCAATTTTACCAGCGCCAACCCCTGAGGAAACATGGAACTTAACCTACATATGCGTTTTTTCTTAATGGTGGTGGTCTTTTTTAGTACAGCAGGCATCATGTTTGCTTATTCGGGTATTTTTGTCTCGAATGACACGGATTGGAGCAATGTTCGTCATGGCCCTATGAGTATGCTCAGGGGCGAAAATCCTTATGTGGAAGTCAATGGCGATAAAAATGCGACCTTTAATCCTCCCCAAACCCTCATTGTGGCTTTTCCCTGGATTTTTGGCAGCAAGCAAGTTTATGTTCTAATGATGCTGGCTGGCCTGGGAGTGCTGGTGGTTGTCACACAGCGCTGGCTGCTGACTGCTTATTTGGTGACGCCTCCTTTTCTGGTGCATGTGCTGGCTGCCACCAATGTTGGGTTTCAAGTGGGAACGCTGGGTATGGCGTCCCTGTGGCTGGCACAATCCAAAAAGGGGTGGCAGCAGACGCTGCTCATCACCTGGGGATACGGCCTGCTGCTGGTAAAACCTCAATTGGGGGCAGCCGTGGTTGCCCTCCATTTTTTCCGGTTTGTCTGTCAGGATAAACAGGCTGTTCTCCGGCTGATTGTCCTGTGTGGACTGGTCTTTTTTGTGCTGCCAACGCTCATTGGTCTGGTAGCAAGTGGTGGCAGTCGATGGCTCTGGTACGACTGGGTGAAGGAGGTGCTACTGCGTAACCGGAACGATTTTCCAATGCCCTACGATACCCGCCTGGATTCATTTGTGAAGCGTTTTGGGCCAGTAGCGGCGGGATTGCTAACGCTGTTAAGTGTGTGGCCTGTGGCCGAAAGGATTCGGTCAGAGGGAAGGTGGGAGTGGGAAAAAATGACCCTTGCCGATGTGTTCCAAATTGGCTTTTTGCTGATGGTCATCTGGATGATTTATTCCGATTTATCCGTTGTCGGTCTGGCCTGGATGCTGACCATGACCTGGAGGCAGGTGGTCATTTATGCGGTCATTGTATGGTGGCTGGCAGTCTGGATTTGGCCTGTGGAATGGATGGAAGGTGTCGTCTTTATTCCCATCCAGGCGTACTATTTAATCCCGCCGCTTCTGGCTTTTATCGACCCAAAGCAGGAACTTCTGAACCAGGAAAAGCGTTCTATCAGCAAGGAGGCATAATGCTGCGACTATTTTTTATGCTTATTATTGGGGTCGCGCTGCTGCCGGTGGTACAGGCGCAGGAGTCGACCCCCGAACCTTACGCCGACGCCATCACCTTCAGCGCCAGTCCGGAAGTGGTCAAACCGGAGGAAAAGGTGACTCTAACGTGGGAAGTTCGCCCGCGTGGGGCGCTTCGCCGTGCCGACCATGTAGTGATAGAAATGTCTCATCCGGTCACGTATGCGCCTATCGAATTTGACTCGCTGCCCCTATCCGGCACGCTGGAAGTCACCATTCCCGATGAGTATTATGATGTCGCCAACTTCTGGCTGTATTTCAGGGATAAAAACGGCAGCGATTTACGGCTGGAAAGCGGCTGGCTGGTGAATGCAAGAACAGAAGTGGTCGTAGATGATGACGTGGACATCCTATTTTTTACGGCCACACCGGAAATGATTGATCGGGGCGGCAGTGTCACGCTAAGCTGGGAAGTTACCCACCGCGACACGATTCTGCTGTCCTATCTGGGGCTGGATAACATTTATAAGTTTGAGGAACTTCCCGCGAAGGGATCAATTACCAAAACTGTACCCGATGTTTTTACCAGCACGTTCACGTATTTTATCGGTGGAGAGGGGACCCTGGGCGCGTCGGTCACGGTGCAGATTCGCTGCCCATTTGAAACCTTTGTCGCGGCAGCCTGCCCCCTGACACAGGAAACGATAAATATGACCTATCAGCCGTTTGAACACGGCACAATGTACCGCTACGGCGATACGATGTTTATTTTGTATGATGCTTATAATCCTGAATATCCCTATTCTGGCATCTATCGCAGCTTTGGAACACGGCCTATAACGCCTGTTGCCATTGCGGAAAGCCCACCGGAGGGCTTGTTCCTGCCCGCACCAGAATTTGCTGAAATATGGCTGAACGAAACCAACATCCGAGAATCGTTGGGATGGGCAACAGGGGACTCAGCCACGTATACCACCGTCCGGGAAACCGCCCGCGAAACCGCAGGCAAATACCCTTACATCGCCGAATATTTTTACCGTCCTGACGGAAAATTGATTCACACAGAGGGCAATCCGGTATACTGGCGGGTGATTTTGGATTGAATCCGTCTCTTTTCCCCTGGCGGACAGGCAGATGAATGTAGGGGCGGGGACAAGGGCGATATGCCC
>CAZKZS010000290.1:0-6609 GCA_964557285.1 uncultured Anaerolineae bacterium
TTACGCCTATCCCGCGTGGAGTCCCAACAGCCGTTATCTGGCGGTCTGGGCGGGGGCGGAATTACAAATCTGGGATGTTCAGGCAGGGGACACCACGCTGAAACTCACTGAACTGGTGAGCGAAGGCGGTGTGATTCAGTGGAGTCCTGGCAGCGCGGTGCTGGCGGTAGCCGGCCCGGGTGCGATTGTGATGGTTAAAAGTGATACGGGAGATATTGTCCGTATTCACCCCTTCGCCATGATTCAGGATTTTACGTGGAGTGCGGACGGCCAGTGGTTGGTTGTGATTGGCATCAAAGACCCCCTGCCTCTGGACCGCAAACTCGATGACCCCGATGACCCAATTTTGTATGACCTGCTGCGGGTTGATGCGGTCACGGGCGAAGTGGTCATGAAATATGACCTGAGTTCCGGCGGAATCGAAGGCACACGTTACGGGGCGCAGGAATTTGTTGCCATTAGCCCAAACGGGCAGTATCTGGCTGCGAGTCTGGTACAGTGGCAGCCGCTTCCGAAGGAACGGGAATATGACCGATGGCAGTATCCCGGCATGGGTGTCTGGGAACTGGACTCAGGTGAGCCGCTGCACCGTTTTTCCAACTTCAACCGCCCGCTTGCTTTTGTAAGTTATTTATCGTGGTCGCCGGATGGAAGCTATTTTGCCAGTTCCAGCGGCAACGCGCTTGAAATTTATGATGCCCGTCGGGGACAAATTAGCAGCAGCTTACAGGCATATATTTACAGCACCGGACAGACTATTTTTACCGACGACGGCACACAGTTGGTAGCGGCAGGGGGATTGTGGGATGTTTCCGGCGATTTGCCGGAATATGTCCGCAGCGTTGCGACCGAAGAAACCAGTCAGGATGTGTATCAGCGCCCATATTATTCCATCAGTTATGATTTTCCCTGGTTGAACCCCAGCAAGTACGTGTACGACTATAACCGCCCCCCGTATCGCTACGAACTGCTGGAAGTGTATCCCGAAAGTGACCTGCTGGTAACGTATGAAATTGATATTGAGTACCCCGGCACA
This sequence comes from uncultured Anaerolineae bacterium, assembly GCA_964557285.1. Classification (GTDB taxonomy): domain Bacteria; phylum Chloroflexota; class Anaerolineae; order Aggregatilineales; family J027; genus SB15. Next base: position 1,037 of record CAZKZS010000290.1, read on the forward strand.
CCGGAATATGAGGATGAAGAACCGCCGGAAGAACGCTTTGTTGTGTGGGATATTGCCAAACAGGAGCGTTTTGAAGAACGGCTGTTTGATAAATTGCAGGCCGTCTGGCTGTACGATTTGAATCCCGAAGGGCGGGCGGGCGGCAACACCTACCGCAACATCATTGAAACCACCCGTTTTATCGCTATTGGGGATGATGAAATTGTTGATTTACGCAGCAAGGAAGTCATTCCACTGGAAGGCGTGCAGCGCTGGGAATGGCGGGAGGTGTTTTTCAGCCCGGATGGGGCGATGGTCATAGCCTATGATACCGATGGGCGCTTTAAAACCTTTGACCCCGTAACCGGAAAATTCCTTTACCAGACTGTGCCTGCGGTGCGGGAATCCCTGTATTTTACAAAGGATTTAACCCGTCTGATGGTCACGGATGCCAACCGCACCCTGTATATTTATGATGCGCTGACAGGGGATTTGCTGCTGGAAACCTATACCGCCAACGCGCAGCCGATTTTGCTGTGGAGCGCTGACCGCACCCGCTTAGCCATCGGCGGGGACAACAAAGCCATTCTCATTTACGACATGCCGACTCGCTCCCGCGTGGCGATTTTGCGCGGGCATCAGGGCGCAGTCACCAGCATGGACTGGAATCCAGCTTGCGATTACAGCGATATAAGGACCTGCCGATATGTGCTGGCCTCCTCTGATTCCAATGGACAGGTGATTTTATGGGGCTTAAAAGGCGCGGGAGATCGCCCTGTGGTAGAAGTGCCTGTTTCGCCTGCCCTGCCGACTCTTTCCCTGCCGACTCCGGCGGTGGATTATACGGCGCTTTCTCCCCTGTGGACTTATGTTGCAAAAGGGGAACAATTCGGGCGCTCCGAAGCCTATGAGGTGGTATGGGAAGAAGAAGCGATTCGGATCAACTATGACTATTTTTACGACCCCTCCCTGACTCTGCTGGATGCCGATACGGTGGCGTGGGGAACACCGGACGGAATATCGGATACCAGCCCGAACGGGGCAGTTGTGACGGAGGACGGTACGCTGTATACCGCACAGGGAACAATGAGTGTAGGGTACGGCGGGGTCAATGACGCGATTTTTAACGCCGATGGTACACGAGTCCTGACGGCAGAAAGCAACGGCTACGGCTGGCTTTCCGGTTATGTCCGCGTATGGAGCAGCACCAGCGGCCAGCCCGTCACTTATTGGGGCGGCGGCAGTCCGGGGTATAACCATATCGCGCTGTCACCGGATGGGCGGTGGTACGCGACGGCCACCATTGATTATTACAATGCGGGTGGGCGCGGGCAAATCTGGTTTGCAGACCGCCGTAACGTGCGTTATTCCAGCCTCATCGGGCATACCGACACCATTACCGCGCTGTACTGGTATGGTGAACATGTCATCACCAGCAGTTTAGACGGCAGTGTGCGGCTGTGGGATATTCATACGGGTTTGCAGCTTGGCCGATGGACTCATGCCAGCCGCGCTCCTGTGCGGGATATGGAATGGACACCCGGCGGCGGGATGCTGCTGGTCAGCGCGGGTAGTGATTTGTACGTGCTGAATCCGGTCACGCTGGAAGAATCCCGGGTATATGAGGGCATCGGCGGCGGGCTGTTCGACTGGTCGCCGGATAAAAAACAGCTGGTCGTCATCGGGGCGGATTCGGTGGTGCGGGTGGTCGATTTTGCTACCGGACAGATTACCGCCGAAGAACGCCGCCACATGCCCTCTATCAGTCATATGGCCTGGCATCCTGACGGAATCGCGCTGGCGGTAGCCCGTTCGGATGGCAGTATCGTCCTGCTGGACAGCCGCACCGGAATGCTGACTCAAACGCTGCGTTATCACGGCGCTCCCATCCGTTCAATGTCATGGTATGAAAACCGCCTGCTGGTCGATGATGCCGACGGCGCGATTGAAATCCTCAACGGCGACACGGGCGATGTGCTGCTGCATGTGGTCAACGAATGGAAGCGCAAAGGCGTCTGGTGGAGTCCTGATGGGAAAAGGATTGCCTTTGGCACGTACCCCGACCCCAATATGGGCGTAACCACTTCGACCTCCCTGGTCTGGGTGCTGGATGCTGAAACCGGAAATCCGGTCTATCAACTGCCGTTGGATTGGGATGATTATCGCTGGTACTGGGAAGTCAAACCCTTCCGCCTGTCGTGGTCGCCGGATGGGGTCTATCTGCTGGCCTTTTACGGTGGCAGGCTGCGGCTGTGGGACATGGCTGCCGGAACAGAACTGGCAACCCATACCGACCTGGATAAGGAGATTTCGCTGGCACACTGGAACGGGACGGTGGTCGATTTCTGGTCGCCTAACGGTCAGTGGCGTTTTGATATGACTGCAAATCAGGTCTGGCAGGTGAGCAAAGCGGGTCTGGCCTCCAATGCCCTGCTGCGTCAGGATGAAAAAGTGGTCTATTCCGGCGATAGTATTCTGGATTTTGGCACGTTTTACCCCTTGCAGCAGCTTCCAACGGGGTACAGTGTCTGGCATCCGTCCTGCTGGTCGGAGGAGTGTCCGGCGGTGCTGGCGGTCGCTTACGGTTCAAATATTACGATGTATGGGTATTAATTGCCCCCACCCCAAACCCCTCCCCCATAAAGGGAGAGGGGCTTTTTCGCCCCCTCTCCCCAGCGCAGCGAAAGGTGGGAGAGGGGGTCGGGGGGTGAGGGGTGAAACCCAAAAAAGGACAAAACGATGCGACTTTTTTTCAGTATGCTGGTCATGATAGGGATAGCGGTCGCTGCTGCCCAGGAGTTCATCACACCGGACAACGCGGTACAGGTGAATCCTCTGGCGGTGATGGACAGCGCCGACCTGATAAGCAGCGAGTCTAGTGGGTTGGTGGCAGTGGCAGAGGAGGACGGCACGGTGCATGTCTCGCAAAACGGGGCGGAAATCGCCGTGCTGACCGGATACGAAGGCAAATCGGATTTTTGGACGGTTGACCCCTCCGGCAGTGTGCTGGTGACTACCAACCGTCCGGCCAATCAAATTTTGTTCTGGCGGGTGAATCCTGACCGACTCCGGCAGATTGTGATGCCGGGTAAAGCGCCCGTCATTTTTAGCGGGCGGCTGGTCGCCTATATCAGTGACCGGAATACCGCCAGTGTAGCCGTGCTGGACTCGATTTTAAATGAAAGTGCCAATCCGGTGCTGACGGTGCTGGAAGGTCATTTTGCGCCCGTGACGGACATCGCATTTAGCCCGGATGGAACGCTTATCGCTACCGCCAGCAAAGATGGCAGCCTCAGCCTGTGGAATCCCATGACCGGAGCGTTGCATTTTATTTTGCAGGGGCACGCCTATCCGGTCACGAGTGTGGCCTTTCAGCCGGAGGGGAATCTGCTGGCTTCCGGTGATGAGGCTGGCTCGCTGCGGCTGTGGAACGTAACGAATGGCGACCTGTTAGCGGTGCTGGAAAGCCATCAGGTCATTACAAAGGTGCGGTTTAGTGAGGATGGCTTATACCTGTATTCGATAGATGCTAATGGGCAGGCCATCATGTGGGGGGTAGGGAAGGCCATTTCTCTACCGGAAAAAACAGTTACCCCACCTGCCGCTAACCCAACCATTGATATTTCGGCAGGAGTTCGGGGGGTGTCACGCACCACCCTCAGCGCGGGATATGCTCCTATGCACACCGTTGGCTGCCCAATTCAGGAACGGGAGTATGTGCTGGCGGTTGCTCGCAGTTTGGATGGAGCGCTGCTGGTGTACACACAGGTTTGTGAAGGGGCGGTCTGGCTGTACGCGGATAAGGGGCTGGTGGATTGGGAAACCGCACTTGACTCGCTTCCTGTGGTGACTCCGCCGGAGTCAAAACCACTGGCACGGCTGGCCGATACAACCGCCGTGTGTGAAAGTGCATCCGGCACGGGAGATTTTTCAGGACAGGGACTATTTTACCCGCCGGAATATCTGCCCTCCGCAATGCAGGCAACGGTAGAAAGCGGAATCGGCGTGGTGGTGTGCCATGAATACCCAACCGTGACCATTGAAAACTGCCATTATCTGGGGCCGGGCAATTATTCCTACATTTATACCCGTATCCGAACCGATGAAATCGTGCGGCTGGTGGATTTTGCTACCCAAACCATTATCGCGGAGGAACGATTCCGGGGAAAAGAACCGCCGCTTTGCCCGAAAGAGTATCAGCGCGGTGAGGTGTACGGCAGCCCGCCCGATTCCTATCTTTGGGTGGAGTGGGCGCTGGAAACCCTGGATGATGAAACGCCGATTCGCACCCGTGTGGGCGATAGGGTCATTACCGCCTATACCGCGCCGGACGGGGACGTGAGTCGGGAACTTGCCCCCCATACCCTCCTGAATCCGATTCAGGAAAGGGGGGAATGGCTGGAAGTGCTGCTGCCAGATATGACCCGTGCCTGGGTTTTAAAAGAGGAGGTGACGCTAAAATGAAAAAATTGGGTGTACTGATGATGCTCCTGCTGCTGGCACTGCCGATGGTGACGCTGGCACAGGTCGAAAACAACAATGTCATGGAGTTTCGTCCTCTGGGACGCTTCAAAATGGCCGGCTACGGCTATGCGACCAGTTGGGACGGGCTGCTGGTGGCGGAAGTCACCCAGGGGGCGGGCGGCAGCCTTGAATTAGACGCTGACTTAGCCATCCTGTGTGACATGAACGAAGATGAAATTGTGGCGATGCTGGCCGGACTCTCTGAGGGAGAAATTCAGTTGTTTCTGGATGAAGTGGCGCTGCTGTGTTCGGATACGCCGTCCCCCACCGGAGGCTACAATGATGTGATGTCTGTCTGGGATATTCGGGGCGGCAGGCGGCTGTGGACGGTCAATTTGCCCCCCCGTGAACTGCTATCAATAGAATTTTCCCCGATGAATGACTCAGTGATGGTCAAAACTGCCGCCCCTTATCCCGCCGAAGAAGAAATCCGGCTTTCGTTTTATGATGTAAAAACGGGCAATCTCATTAGCGAAACAGGGGATATTGATATTCTGGACGCGCCGATTATCCCCGGTACGCTCGTCCAGTCGCTGAACGCGGAACCCCGTTATACCGCCGACGGCCAGCATGTGATGGTCAGCTACTGGCGGCGCACGGAAGCGCCCCGCTGTGCCGTCTGGGAAGTAGCGACGGCTGTCCTCATCTGGGAAAAAGAAGCCCTCTGCGGCAGGCTGAGTGCCGATGGCAGCCTAATGATTATCCCCGAACCTCATGCCAATCCCCACAGCGCCTATAACCAGATCAGCGTTTATGAGGTAGCAACAGGGGAATGGGTCGCGGCTTCTGAGGATGAAGTGCTGGATTACGCCTGGCTGGATGAGGCGCGGGTGGTGATTCATCGTCCTTACGGCGACCCACCGATGATTTGGGATGTGCTGCAAAATACCCGCGCTGTGATGGAACTGCCCTACCCCCTGGGGACATTTGCGCCCCTGTCGCTGCGGCGGGTGCTGGTGTACACCGATGAAAATATCGTGACCTCTATCTGGGATAAGGAAACGGGTAAACTGTTGGGTCAGACCAGTGTTCAAGGGTACGCTTTTGAGCGCGAAACGGGCGTGCTGGTG
>CAZKZS010000291.1:0-6591 GCA_964557285.1 uncultured Anaerolineae bacterium
TACCGCGAAGGCGGGCAGGTGGACATACTGCGGCTGAGTAAAAATGAACTGCGCCGTTTTCGCTGGTCAGAGTGTGCGATGGTGTTTCAAGGGGCGCAAAATTCCCTGAATCCGGTTATTCGGGTGCGGGATATGTTTTATGATACCGCCGCCGCGCACGGCATCAACGACAGAAAAGAGGTGCAAAAACGTTCGCTGGATTTGTTTAACAAAGTCCGGCTCGATCCAGAACGGGTTTTCACCGCTTACCCGCACCAGCTAAGCGGCGGGATGCGCCAGCGTGTTTTAATTGCCCTGTCGCTCCTGCTGAATCCGCAGGTGCTGATTCTGGATGAACCCACAACCGCGCTTGACATTCTGACCCAGCGCAGCATTTTGGATGTCATCAGCCGGATTCGGCAGGAACTGGGTATCAGCATCATTTTTATCAGCCACGACCTGGCAATTGCGGCGGAAATCGCGGATACGGTTGCTACCATGTACGCGGGCGAAATTGTGGAAACGGGCCCCGTGAAAAAGATTTTTTACGAGCCGCGCCATGCCTATACCCTGCGCCTGATGCAGGCTTCCCCACGTTTAACGACGGGTCATGATGATTTGATGAGCATTCCCGGCAGCCCGCCCGATTTAATTGCGCCCCCCTCAGGCTGCAAATTCCATCCCCGATGTGATTTTGCCACCGCCGACTGTCGCGGCGTGCCGCCCCAACTGGTGAGCGTGGACGTGAATCACACCGTTGCCTGTTACCATTCCGATGAAGTATTAGCTGAAGGGCTGAAAAAAGATGCCGCCGCTGATTGAACTTTCCAACATTTATATGACCTTCAAACAGGGCAGTACGCTGATTCGGGTGCTTCAGGACATCAACCTGACTGTCCAGCAGGGCGAAATTATCTGCCTGGTGGGGGAAAGCGGCTGCGGCAAAACCACCACAGGGAAAATCATCGTCGGGCTGCAAACCCCCACTTCCGGCACGTTTAACTATGAAGGGATGCCCGTCAACACCCTCAAAGGGAAAGACCTGAAACGGTTTCGGCGGGATGTCCAAATTGTGCATCAGGACCCGTTTTCGTCTTTAAACCCCGCGCACACCATCGGGCAGATTTTAAGCTACCCCCTGCGGCGGCATAAAATGGTGGACAGTCGGGCGGCGCTGCGGCGGCGAATCTGGGAACTGCTGACTCTGGTCGATTTAACCCCGCCGGGGGATATTGTGAACAAATATCCGCACCAGTTAAGCGGGGGACAGCGCCAGCGTGTCAGTGTCGCCCGTGCATTGACCGTGAATCCGCGTCTGATTGTGGCCGATGAAGCGGTGAGTATGGTGGATGTCAGTATTCGGGTCAGCATCCTCAAAACCCTGCTGCGGCTGCGGGATGAATTTGGAATCGCCATTGTGTTTATTACCCACGATCTGGCGGTAGCTAAATATTTTGCACGGGATGGCAAAATCGCGGTCATGTATCTGGGGCGGATTGTAGAACTGGGCAGCGCGCCGGAAGTCATTGATAACCCACAGCACCCCTACACCCGCGCCCTGATTGCGGCTATCCCCGAAGCCGACCCGGATGTGACCCGTCACAAGGAACGGATGCGGCTGCGAAGTGAAGATATTCCCAGCCTGCTGCGGCTGCCGCCGGGCTGTGCATTTCATCCACGCTGCCCGTATTTTATTGACGGGGTGTGTGATGAACATGTGCCGATTCTCAAGCCCGCCGATAAAGGCCCACAGGAAGTCGCGTGTATTCCCGCTACCGAAGGTCAGGAGTTCAGGTTGTATCATGCCTGATGACCCCTTCCGGGCATTTGTGCGGGTATTTCTGGGATTCGGGTTGTTTATTGCCCTCTGTAGTGGTCTGATGCTTTTTTTCCAGCCCCGCGACAGCGCCGAATTTGTGCTAAGCGTATGCAATTTATTCATCGGGCTAACGCTGGTGCTGGTGGTTGTCCTTTTTATAAGGGTTTTTCGTCCCCCAGAGTGACATACTCCCGCCGCCTAAAGGCGTGGGCTTCCAGCTTCAAACAGGACTGCTCCTGAAAGGAGTCTGACAATCCCTAAGCCTAACGCAGATGCCCTGCGTATAAGATATTCAGTGCAGCATTGTGGTCACGGTCAATCACCAGGCCACACAGTTCGTTTTGGCAGCAGAACAGACGCTCTGAGAGAGCCACAGTCTGATCCTTTCCACAAGCACAGCAGCGCTGGGTGGTACGCTCAAAACGGTCACATTGAGCAAAGCGGACGCCGCGTTTGAGGGTGACCCACTTCATGATGTCGATGAACTCGCCAAAGCCCAGGTCACTGACCTTGCGACCCCAAAGGGCTTTCATGCCTGAGAGACTCAAATCCTTGAAAACCACCGCCTGATAGGGATCGCAGAGGTCATGGGCGAGTTGGAAGTGGTGGTCTTGGCGCTTATCCGCAATACGGATATGAGCGCGTGCCAAAGCGCGTTTGGCACGCCTGCGGTTGTGGCTGCCCGCCTGCTTGCGGGAAAGTGTCTGATTCAGCTTGCAGATGGTGCGGAGTTCCTGACGCAGAAATTGGGGACTGTCCCAGGCGCGTCCCTGCTCATCGGTGAGGAAGGTTTTCAGTCCGAAATCGAAGCCGCCGATGTGACCCGTGCTGACTTCTTTCGGAACTTCTATCCTTTCCACCACCGAGAAGCAAATCCACAGCCTCTCCAGAGGGTCACGTTTGATCGTGACCGTTTTGATGTCACCCTTGAATTCACGGTGTTTGATGAATTTGTACTGATGGTCGAAAATGCGAACGCGCCCGATGGCATGAATGAGGTCGCCTTTGGGGTTGGACTTGCGGTTTTATCTTCAAACAGTTTCCATCCCGCCTGCTTCAACACGAACGACTTGAACTTCTTGACCTTCTTGAAACGGGGGCGACCCGCTTCCCTGGCAAAGAAGCGCTGATAGGCCGCATCCAATCTTTGGGCGATTTCCTGCACCGCCTGAGAGCCGAGCTTCTGCCAGCAGGCAAAACGCTTCCGCTTCATCCGAAGTTTGCCTAAATGCGATTGGAGTTTTCCAATGGGAATATACTTCCCCGTGAGGCGGTAGTAGCGACGCTGTAAGGCAACACAATGATTCCAGATGATACCCGCCATATCAATTGCCTGGAACAGGTGCTTGTCAATCTTGTCGTTGCGGTACATCCGGTACTTGAAAGTCCGGCGCACTTCTATACAATGGGTATTCATGCTGTGGTTGCTGCACCGCGACAGGCAAATGTCTTATGATGGGATTGTACACCCTTTGGCGCTTTCGCGCCAGCACCTCTCCCTCCCCATGTTTAAAGGCCGGCGCTTTCCGGCGCTATTTTGGTAAGGAAAATCATGAATCTCGAAGATAAAATCGGTCAACTGTTGGTCGTCGGTTTTGATGGGTATGAAGCGCCGGATTATATTCTGGATTGGCTGGCAGAAGGGCGCATCGGCGGGGTGATTCTGTTCGGGCGGAATGTCCAAAATCCGTCCCAACTGGCCGCCCTGACTCAATCGCTGCATCAGACCGCAAAATATCCCCTGCTCATTTCCATTGACCAGGAAGGCGGCACGGTAGCACGGCTGCGGCAGGGATTCACCGAAAGCCCCGGCGCGATGGCCTTAGCGGTAGGCGGGTCGGAGGAAATAGCGGAAGCAGTAGCGGCAGTGCTGGCCGAAGAAATGCGCGCGATGGGCATCAACTGGGATTATGCGCCTGTGGTCGATTTAACGCATGACACCAGCAATCCCAGTGTTGGCACACGCTCGTTAGGTACTGATCCGATTCAGGTTGGCAAATTGGCGGCGGCTCAGGTGCGCGGTTATCAAAAAATGGGCGTGGCCGCCTGTGCCAAACATTTTCCCGGCCTGGGCAACACCCCTACCGATACTCATGTCGCGCTGGCGGTCATCAGTGGGTCGGCGGATTATCTGTATGAACATGACCTTGTACCGTTCCGCGCAACCGTAGACGCGGGCATTGATTCGGTCATGGTCTGCCATGTGAAATTTGAAGCGCTTGACCCCGACCATCCTTCGACTCTTTCGCCGCGTGTGATTAGCCACATGCTGCGGGAAGAAATCGGATTCACCGGACTTGCCACCACCGACTGTATGGAAATGAAAGCGGTTGCCAATCATTACGGCGCGGGCGAATCGGCGGTACTGGCAGCGCTGGCCGGCGTGGATATGATTCTTTTCTCGCACACCCGTGCCATGCAGGAAGACGCCTATACTGCCCTGCTGGAAGCGGCCAAATCCGGTCGGCTGCCCATGAGCCGCATCAACGAAGCGGTATCCCGTATTCAGGCGTTTAAACAAAAATATGCCATTACCGAACTCCCCAATCCCGACCTGATTCGCCGCCCCGAAAATCTGGCGGTGATGGAAAAAGCAGCGCGGGCGGGAGTGGTGCTGTTTCAGGGACGGCTTAGCCTACTGGATTTGTCTCAAAGAATCGCGCTGGTGGAATTTGCTTCCCCCCTGGATTCGGAGGCAATGGGCAGCGAAAGTAAAACCAATTTTGGCGGGCTGCTGCGGCAGCAGCTTCCACAGGTGCAGCATGTGGCGCTCTACCCGCCGGAGTATGCGGGCGTGGAACAGGCAGAGGAAGCCGTAAAAAATGCGGATTTGCTGATTCTTGCCAGCCGCAGCGCCCATCTGAACCCAAAACAACTGACTCTTGCCAACAGCCTGCTGCAACAGGCTAAACAGTCGATTTTGCTGTGCCTGCGGAATCCGTATGATGTGGCGGTGCTGCATGGGGCAGATGTGGTCCTGTGTACCTGCGGCGACAGCACCCCTTCGCTGCAAGCGGCGATTGATGTCCTGCTAGGAAAATTCGTGCCAGCAGGCCGCCTACCTGTTGAGGCACAGGCATGAACACCGGACTCGATGTGCTTCAGGCGCAGGATTTTGCGCCTTTGCGGGGCAAACGAGTCGGGCTGATGAGCAACCCAAGCGCGGTTGACCATCACCTGAACAGCGCCTACCGAATTTTCTCCGATTCTCCCGATGTAAATCTGGTGGCGCTGTTTGGGCCGGAACACGGATTCGCAAGCGCGGCACAGGATGGCGTGCTGGTCGCGTCTGGTACAGATGCGCGTACTGGACTGCCCGTTCACAGCCTGTATGGGGAAAACTTCCGCCCTACCCGCGACATGCTGCACAATCTGGATGTGCTGGTGTGTGATATTCAGGATGTAGGGGTGCGTTATTATACGTTCCTGTGGACAATTTCCTACATTCTGGAAGCGGCGGGCGAATATGGGGTAGAGGTGATGCTGTTAGACCGCCCCAACCCATTGGGCGGCCAGCAAATTGAGGGCCCGCCGTTAGAAATCAGCAGCCTGGTTGGGCGGTTTAATATTCCCATCCGGCACGGCATGACGCTGGGCGAACTCGCACAGCTTATCAATGCCACCTGGAATCCGCATCCAGCACAGCTAACCGTGATTCCGTGTGAAGGCTGGCAGCGCGAGATGCTGTGGCAGGATACCGGACGCGTGTGGGTGACACCTTCTCCGAATATTCCGCATGGGGTGACTGCCTTGCATTATCCGGGGTCGTGTCTGATTGAAGGCACGACTCTTTCCGAAGGGCGCGGCACGGCACTCCCTTTTGAAATTGTAGGAGCGCCCTGGGTTGATGGAATAGCGCTGGCGGACGCGCTGAACCAGCAGAATCACGGCGGGGTAATTTTTCGCCCACACAGTTTTACCCCCTCACAAAGCAAATGGGCGGGTGAAATCTGCTACGGGGTGCAGGCACATCTGACCGATCTGACCCTCTGGCAGCCGATTCAAACCTGGCTGCAAGTCATCATTACGCTGTGGCAGATGTACTCGCAGCCATTCGGCTGGAAACCGCATTTTGACCTGCTGATGGGGTCAACCCGCGTGCGTGAGTCGATTGAGGCGGGTGTTCCGCTATCGGACATCGTGCAGGAATGGGCAGAGTTTAACCGCCAGTTCGTGCAGCAGCGCCAGCCGTATTTACTCTATTAAAAACCGGAGTTTTGTATGACGGATATGTTAGTCAAATTGTATGAACTGCCCGCCCTTGAGCCTGTGATTCAGCAGCAGGCCGACCAGGGCATCACCATCCGGCGGGCAATTGCGCCGGAAAAACACGTCGTAACGGCGTGGGTGCGGCAGCAGTTCAGCGAATTCTGGGTCAGCGAATGTGAAGTCGCATTTGCCCACCAGCCGATTTCCTGTTTTTTAGCCACAGAAAATAATCTACTCATCGGCTTCGGCTGTTATGATACCACACGCAAGGGTTTTTTTGGCCCCACCGGAGTCAGTGAGGCCGCCAGAGGGCGCGGCACAGGTACGGCGCTGCTGCTGGTCTGCCTGCACGCGATGTGGCACGAGGGCTATGGCTACGCCATCATCGGCGGCGTCGGCCCCGTCGAATTTTATCAGCGGGCGGTTGGGGCCACCGTCATTGAAAATTCTACCCCCAGCGTTTACGGGGGAATGCTGCGAAAGTGAATCCTGCTCAAGGCTCAACTTCGGTCGTCAGGGGCTTGGTCGTGCCGCGAATCATCAGCTCAGCGCTGTAGATGTACTCGCGGTACGTCATGTCCCCT
>CAZKZS010000292.1:0-6513 GCA_964557285.1 uncultured Anaerolineae bacterium
TCCGCGGCAAGATCACTGAAGCGGATTCGCTCTACCCCCCCAGGCCAATGACTTTCCCTACCAGCAGTTGACCGGGACGGATACTGGTAATCAGAATTTCCATGATGCGATTTTCTTTTTCCTCAACGACCCCACTCATCAAAAACTGGGAAGTCGTCAGCACCGTGAATATGAAAAGAACGGCAAAAATAATCGGCAGGATAAACCGCCCTATCAGGGCTTCTTCGTCCACTGGCTCATCCTCACCAAAAATACGCACCTGTGTATCCGCCGGAGATTGCAAACGTTCGACTGGCACATCCTGCGGTGCTAAGGTAGCGACCCCAAGCCGCAAAAAGTCCTCAATTTCGCTTTGCAGCGCAAAAGGTATCCCCTTTTTATCAAAGTAGCTGATTTCTCCGGTTTGTAGATAATCCTCCGGCACAATGAAATAAGCATTCAAACTGCCATCCTCAAAGGCAGCGCGGGCGGAGTCTTCGCTATCGTAAGGGATAAAACGCGCATAGGCTGGATCATCACTATTCGCCAGAAACCCGACGTTATCCACGTACCCTACTCGGTCATAATCTTTCAGGTTTTCGCTGCTGATACTGTCTTCCGTCAGTTGAATAGTGAGGTACATCCCGCCCATAATCAGCAAAGGCAGCACAAAGGCAGTAAAAATAAACGATTTTCGCAGCAGGTTATAAAGATACTCGCGCTGAATCACCAGCCACAGTTTGCTCATGCCTGCACCCCTTCCACATGATCCTCACCGACAACACGGATAAAAATTTCTTCCAGGCTGGGAATCGCCAGTTCAAAATGCCGCAGGGTATAATCCCCGTCCGCAATGGCTCGCAGCACATGGTCTGGGGTGACATTAGGGGCAAGGTAAAGGGTCGCATGACTGTTTTTGCTGCGTTCCACATGAGATACACCGGGCAGGGTTTCCCACTGGCCTTCACCCGATACCGTAACCGCATTTTCGGCATACTGTTCACGCACATCCTGAATCGCCCCATACAGCACCCGCCGTCCTTTGGAAATCATCAGCATCCTGTCGCCCATTTCCTGAAGCTGCGGCATCTGATGGGTGGACATGACGACGGCGCTGCCCTGCTGTTTCATCTGGTAAAGCAAATCTTTTAAAACCTGGGTGTTTACTGGATCAAGGCCGCTAAATGGTTCATCAATGATGATGAGTTCCGGCTGTTGCAGCACCGTTGCGATAAACTGGACTTTTTGCGCCATACCTTTGCTGAGGGCGGTCATTTTGCTTTTTTTGTATTCGCCCAGGTCAAGACGTTCCAGAAATTCAGTTGCGCGGTGGGCTGCATCGAATTTAGACATGCCCTTTAACTGCCCCAGATAGGTGAGGAGCTGCACAAGCGGCACATTTTTATATAAGCCGCGTTCTTCTGGCAGGTAGCCAATTTTGTCTTTAGTGGCCTCCGTCAGCGGTCCCCCCAACACTGCCACGCGGCCAGAATCCGGACGAATAATATCCAGAATCATACGGATGGTGGTAGACTTACCAGCCCCGTTGGGGCCAATCAGGGCAAAAATTTCTCCATACTCCACCTCAAAACTCAACTCATCCACTGCTAAGTGGCTGCCATAGCTCTTGGTTAAGTTTTCTGCGACGATGGCTTGTTTGGTACTCATCTTTTTCCCTTTAATACCTCATGTCTATTCTAATCCTGCTTTGCAAGTGGGTTATCCCCTAATTTTGGGAGAATTTCCCGATTCGTTGTTAAACTACACCCATCTATGCCATGTTAAGGAGCAAGTGATGGCCTCTCTCGGTGCATTTACGTTTGTCCTCCACAGTCATCTCCCCTATGCACGGCTGGCGGGACGCTGGCCGCATGGTGAAGAATGGATTCATGAGGCGGCCAGCGAAACCTATCTTCCCCTTCTTAATGCCTTATACGAACTCCGCGACGAAGGGGTTGCCTTTAAACTCACGATTGGGATTACGCCGGTTTTAGCGGAACAACTTGCAGATGAAGATGTGAAAGATCATTTAGATGAATATCTGGATGACAAAATTGCCCGTGCTAAAAAGGATATTTTGCGCTTTCGGGGTGATTTGTGGGAAGAAGAACTTGCCCGGTTGAAATCTGAAGTGACGCCGCGTGAGGAAGCCGAAGAAGGCGACCTGCCTCCAGTTGATCGCCCCGCCGTAGAAGCTGCCCTTGCCGACTCCGACGCGGAGGAGGAAGAAACAGCAGAGGCAGTTGAAACCCAGGAAGCCGAAGAAATTGAACTAGAACCGGAAAAACCCTGGTGGGTCGGGCATCAACATCTGGAAAGTCTGGCACAGTTTTATAGAGCCTATTACGAAAACATCAAAGATTCGTTTGACCGCAAGTACAACCGGGATATTATCGGCGCGTTTAAAAAGTTGCAGGATGAAGGATACATTGAAATTATCACCTGCGCGGCCACGCACGGCTACCTTCCACTTCTGGGAACGGACAGCGCGATTCGCGGGCAGTTACGCACAGGCATCACCAGCTACCAGCGTATGTTTGGACGCGCTCCTCATTCTATCTGGCTGCCGGAATGTGCTTACCGTCCCGCCTATAAAACGCAAAAAGGCCAAATCCGTCCCGGCATTGAATATTTTTTGAATGAAGTCGGCCTGAAGTTGTTTTTCAGCGAAACCCATCTCATTACGGGAGGAGCGCCCGTTGGAAAAGCGGCCGGAGAAGCGATTGGACCCTACGGGGAAATCAAACGGCGGTACATGATTCCGATGGCCTCTGCACCCCGTCCGAAATCCGAAACCACAACCTTTCATGCGTACTATGTGAGTGATACCACACGGGGTTTAAAAGCAGACGACCACAGCGGGGTATCTATCATCGGGCGCAATGACGAAACCGGACAGCGCGTATGGAGTGCCCAGATGGGCTACCCCGGTGATTTTGACTACCGCGAATTTCACCGCAAGGATGGCGAATCCGGTCTGCAATACTGGCGTGTGACGGGCAGCAATGTTGACTTAGGTTACAAGGATTTTTATCATCCAGAGTGGGCAGCTAATAAAGCCCGCGTTCATGCCGAAGATTTTGTCGGGCTGGTCGAGCGTATCCATGAGGCGCGGGAGCGATACAATCTGGGGTACGGCCTGATTGCTTCCAACTACGACACAGAACTGTTCGGCCACTGGTGGTTTGAAGGCGTGGACTGGATGAAGCAGGTCTTAAGAGGACTGGCGGCCAGCCCCAAAGTTGACCTTGTGACCGCGCGTGAATATCTGGCCGCGCACCCGCCGCAGGAAATTTTGCATGTGCCAGAAGGCAGTTGGGGGTCGGGCGGAACACATTTTACATGGGACAACGTAGAAACCCACTGGATGTGGTCGCCTCTGATTGAAGCGGAGCGCCGCATGGAAGAACTCGCCATCCGCTACGCCGATAAATATGAAGATGAAGCGTGGCGCGGAGTCCTGAACCAGACGGCACGGGAACTGCTGCTGGCAGAAAGTTCGGATTGGCCGTTTCTTGTAACCACCGGACAGGCCAAAAATTACGCGATTCAGCGTTTTGAGCAGCATCTTGACCGCTTCAATCAACTTGCCAGCAGCCTTGAAGCCGGAACACCGGATGGCAGTCTGGCCGCCCAGTTGTGGGAAAAAGACCGCCTGTTTGAGGATATTGATTTTCGCTGGTGGCACAAGTAGCAGCTTAAGGGTGGACCGTAGGGGCAGGAACAAGCGAACGTGGTGAGCGATGCCTGCCCTTTTTCGGGCGTACCGCCCCTGAACCATGCAGTGGAGAGGGGCGAGGATTCGCGCGACTGGCAACCAGGTCAATATTTAATCTACTCGCCCCTCTTTTTCAGTCCTATAATTTTACTTCTGTGATTTGAAGGTTCGTTTTGCATGTCTGCTTTAGCTTTCGGATTGGTGCTGACCTCCGCTTTTCTTCATGCCACCTGGAATCTGGCTGCCAAAAAAGTAAGCGGTGGGGTCGCCTTTGTCTTTTTACTGAATCTCTGCGCGAATGTGATTTATGCGCCGGTTGCCCTCATCGTTTTCCTGACACAGGATACCCACATTCCACCGGAAGGGCTGATTTTTATCGTGGGAAATGCCACGATTCACATTTTTTACTTCCTCCTGCTCTCCTACGGCTACCGGATTGGGGATTTGTCGCTGGTGTACCCTCTGGCACGCGGCACCGGCCCCATGTTTTCCACACTGGCGGCGATTGTTTTGCTGGACGAACGTCCGACGCCGCTTGCTATTGCGGGGATTGCTGCCATCGGGATAGGAGTCATCATTTTTAGCGGCGGCTTACGCATTTTCCGCAATCCAGATTCCCACAGCGCAGTATCCTTTGCCCTGTTGACCGGATTAATCATTTCGTTTTATACCATCTGGGACAAATACGCGGTGGGCGTGTTGGATATTCACCCACTTGTTTACGATTGGTCGGGCGGCATGGTGCGGACAGGGCTGATGATGGTGTATCTTCAATTTAGTCACATCACCTGGGCGGATATACAAAAAGAATGGCAGATGCACCACCGCGAAGCGCTGACAGTAGGGATTCTCAGCCCACTGGCCTATATTCTGGTGCTGGCCGCGCTTACTTTCAGTCCGGTAAGTTATATTGCGCCAGCCCGCGAAATCAGTATTTTAATCGGGGCGGCAATGGGGGCGCGGCTGCTTTCTGAAGGGGATGTACAGCGCCGTTTGGTCGCTGCCAGTGTCATGGTCTGCGGATTGGTCGCGCTGGCCCTGGGATAAAAACGATGACCGACATCAAAAAACAGGTACAACAAACCTTTGGCACACACGCGGAAAATTATGTGACCAGCGCCACCCATGCGCGGGGAAAATCGCTGACTCAGCTTTTAAAAGCAATTCCCCGGCAATCCGGCTGGAAAGGGCTGGATATTGCGACGGGCGGCGGGCATACGGCGCTGGCCTGTGCGGAGGACGGGGCGATCATGATAGCCTCCGATTTAACCTTCAAAATGCTGCAAACCGCCCGCCAGTTTATCCAGAATCCGACTGTGTATTTTGTGCAGCATGACGCTGAAGCGCTGCCCTTCCCCGCCGGATATTTTGATTTTGTGACCTGCCGGATTGCCCCGCATCACTTTCCAGACGTGGCGAAATTTGTACATGAGGCGGCGCGGGTGCTGCGAACTGGAGGCTGGCTGGGCATTGTGGATATTATTTCGCCGGAAAAGAAAAAAGCGGCTGATTACTGCAATGCTTTTGAAAAACTGCGCGACCCCTCTCATGGGTGGGCATACAGCCTTTCAGATTGGCAGGCATTTTTTCATGAAGCGGACTTAGAAATGACTCATACAGAGGGGACAACTTCTGACCAGCAGGTGGGTGTATGGGCGAAACGTGTGGGCTGTGATGAGGCCACCATACACCGGTTGCGGGCGATGCTGCTGCAAGCGCCGCAGATTGTGAAAACGTGGTATCAGGTGAAGGCTGGTGAAAACTGGTCTGCGCTAGCAGACATCCCGTTTTCCATTCAGCAGGCGGTTATGGTCGCCCGCAAACGGGATTAGTTGTTCTCAAAATAAATCCAGCCCCGCAACGCCCCCAACCGAAACGACTGTCCATTCCGAATCGGGGTTAGCTCCCCCGGTTTGACCTGCACATCATCTAAAAAAGTGCCGTTCCGGGACGCCAAATCTTCAATAATGATACTCTTATCCACCCGATGCAGCCGGGCATGAAGCCGGGAAACCCCCGCCGGAAACCCCCCAAAGGGAGCGACATCAATATCTGGCTGCTGTCCGGCTTCGGAACGGCGGCCAATCGTCACCCGGTCAATTAAATCAAACTGAAGGGTTTTGGGGCTGCTCTCAAAAATGACTAACACCGCATGGGGCGATCCCAGCGATGGTTTTTGTTCTGGCGCATGAGAGCCATCATCAGGTGGCTCAGGTGGAAGATTGGGGTCAAGAATTTTGGTTTCCATGCACTACTACTTCCTTTGCCAAAAAATCCTGAATAGCCTTAGCAACAATTTTGGGTTCTTCAACGGGCAAAAGATGGCTCGTCTTGGGAACAGTTAAGAGAGGTATGTCGGGACGGATATGACGCCATAACTGGACAGCGCCCGGACGAAACGCATTGGTATTTTCCCCCGCGATGATTAAACATGGTACTTGTATTTTAGGCGGATAGCGCCACTCGTCAAGTGGGGGGGTACGAAAAATCTGCGCCTCCCATTCCTTCGGATACGCCAGTTCTACGCCGTCAGACGTTGGCCGGAGGATATGATGTGTGTACAGGCGAACCACTTCATCGGAACACAGCCGAAAAAGTGATTTACCACGAAAATAGGCATAGGCTTCTTCTTCAGATGCCCATTTTTCCCGCCGATTGAGCGCCCCTTGAACCAGCGGCATTCGAGGTTCAACCCCCACCTTTTTAAAGATGGACAGGAGGCGGCTCATCAATCGTGGGAAAAATACCGGATCAAACAGGACAACCGCTTGAAACAATTCCGGGTGTTCTACGGCGGCCATCAGATTAATCACCCC
>CAZKZS010000293.1:0-6467 GCA_964557285.1 uncultured Anaerolineae bacterium
GATATTACCCACCTGAGTGTCGCCATGATGAAGTATCGGCTGTCGGGCATGTTTGATTTAAAACCAGGCGTAGATTACGAAGTGATTGGAGAGCCGACGACTCTGGCTGGCGCTCGACAACTCGCCCTTGAAGATCGGTATCAATTCCAGTTCTGGGCAGGATCACTGGTACGGGCAAAACCCATCGGCGGAGAAGATATAGGCAGTCGTCGCGGGAAAAAAGGGAAAGACCGAGGCATTGATGGCATCATCAATTTTTTTGATAATGGAGAAACCTCAAAGTCTGTACTCCTTCAGGTCAAATCGGGCAAAGTCAAAAGCAGTGACATTCGGGATTTAATCGGCACGGTGGAGCGCGAAAATGCAGCCATAGGGGTGTTCATCACGCTGGAAAACCCGACGAAGGATATGGAAACGGAAGCCCTCAGCGCGGGGTTTTATGAATCGCCCGTGTGGGGCAAACAGTATCCCAAAATCCAAATTTTCACGGTAGAGCAGCTTTTGAACGGAGCGCAAATTGACATGCCGCCGCAGCACGGCACATTCAAGCAGGCCGAACGGGTCAAAAAGAACAATCACACCCAGCCAGAGTTGTTTTAAGTCCAACCTGCTTGACGGGAGGTGCAATCCGCGTTATTTTATTTTTGTGTTACCTGGGAGCTTTCCAATATGGTTTATGAGATTCGATTTTTAAGTGAACATCTTGTATATATTAAGTGGCACGGTTTTCCCACGATGGAGCAGGGACTTCAATTTTTACGGGACTTCCAAAAAATTTTAGATGACGCCCGACATCCCGTATATTTTTTGTCCGATCTGCGGCACGGTCATATCCAGAATACGCATCTGATTCGGCGGCTGAGCGCGTTTAATCAGCATCCAAATTTTGGCGGTGGCACAGGATTCACGGATAACCCGTGTATGCAGGCCACGCTGCGCCTGTGGGCGCAGTTTTCGCCCGTACAGGATAGAATTAGCCACCTCTGGCCGCGCTCGTGTGATGCCATCGAATATCTGGAATCGCTGCGCCCCGGCTTAACCGAAAGCATCAACTGGCAGGGGATTCTCACCTAACTTCTTCCTTGACCCGCCGTTTTGCGGTTTTCCAACCTTGAATCCATCATTATAATGAAAACCGCGCAATTGAAGATGAAGGCGGGTCATGCTGAAAAAATTGCTTCCTCTGGCTGCCCTCATGCTGGCGGTGCTGGCGTGCAGTCTGCAAGGTGAACCTGAACCAATCGTTGTCACGGCGACTCCTCAGGGTGGGCTGCCTGTGCTGCCAACTTCCAACGGAGTGATTGTGATAACGGCCACTCCGCAGCCCACCCCGACTCTGGCCGTTATCCCCACCTCCACCCTGCCGCCCAGCGAAGGGGTAGCCGTCGCTGACCGCGCCCTGCATAATGGAGATTATGAAACCGCCGTCACCACCTATAAAGCGGTGCTGAGCGACCCCCTGACACCGCCCGACATTGAAGTAGAAGCCACCTTTGGGCTGGGACAGGCGGCCGTGTACGAAGGGCTGTATGAAGAAGCCATTACCGCGCTGACAGAATTTATCGACACCCATGAGGAGTCGGATGTGCGGGTCGCGTGGGCATACTTTTTGCGCGGGGAAGCCTATCTGCTGCGTGGCAATTCCTACCCCCTGATCGAAGAAGAAGAAACTCCTAATCCAGGGGAAAAAGACTGGCAGGCGGCAGTTGACGATTTTAATCGTTATCTGGAACTGCGCCCCGGTATCATCGACAGTTATGCCTACGAACGGATTGGCGACGCCCAGACCAACCTGGGTGAAAATGAGCAGGCGCTGGAAGCCTATCAAAAAGCTGCCGATGCCTCCCGCACGCTGGATTCCCTGCTGGGGCTGCGCGAACGGCTGGCAGTGGCCTATCTGAATGTGGGACAGCCACAAAATGCCGTTGCCCAGTATGATTCGATTCTGCTGGAAGCCCGCAACGGTGAATATCGCGCCAGCATTGAATATCAGGCGGCACAGGTAGAAATTAGCAGTGGGGATACCAGCACAGGCTATAACCGTCTGAGCGCCATGATTGAACTGTATCCCACCACCAGCGCGGCGTATCGGGGCATGATTGACCTGCTAAACGCGAATTTTCCGGTAGACGACTGGCTGCGGGCGCGAATCAGCTATGCCAATGAGGATTATCAGGATGCCCTGAACGCGCTGAACCGTTACACAACTCAGGTGGATGTCGCTCCGGTAGAAGCCCTGTTGATGTTAGGACGCTGCTATCGGGCGTTAGGCAATTATCCCGCCGCCTATACCACCTTCCAGACCATCCTTGACCAGTATCCTACGGATGCTTCCTTCGGCATGGCATGGCTGGAACAGGGACGCACTTTGTTTTTAGAAGGTGACAATGCCAGCGCCATCACCCGCTACCTTGATCTGGCGACTCAATATCCGTCGCTGCCAGAAGCACCGGAAGCGCTCTGGCGGGCAGCCTATCTCTATAATCAGATTGGCGATGTCGAACGTTCATTAGCCACGTTTGATATTCTGGGGCAAAACTACCCTGGCACGGAACGCGCTCAGGAAGGGCTGCTGCTGGCCGCCACCATTGCCTATAACAGTGGGCAGGTGCAGCGAGCGCAGCAGTTTTATACCCTGCTTGCCAATACCGGCACGGGTTCAACCCAGGCACAGGCATTTTTATGGCTGGGACGGTTATATCAGGAAAATGGGCAAACCGACCTTGCCCGTCAAAGTTTTATCGGGGCAACGCAGGCCGACCCCGGCGGTTACTTTGCCATCCGTGCGGACGATTTATTGAACGGACGCCAGCCCTTTGACCCGCCGGACAGCTATCAATTTGAATTTGATGAGTCAACCGGTATCGCTCAGGCGGAACAGTGGATGCGGCAGACCTTTGGTATTCAGCAGGAAGGGCTGCTTTATCCCCTGAGTCCAACGCTGGAAAACGATGAACGCATGATTCGCGGGCGGGAACTGTGGAATCTGGGGTCATACGAAGAAGCCAAATCTGAATTTGAAAGCCTGCGGGAGCAGTACGCCAATGACCCGCTTTCGACGTATCAACTGGCGGTCTATTTTTCTGACATTGGCCTGTACCGTTCCTCGATTATTGCGGCGGCGGCGCTGCTAGAACATGCCGGAGTCAGCAATTTTGATGCGCCGGAGTATCTGGTACGGCTGCGGTATCCCATTTATTACAAGGATTTGGTGCTGCCGGAAGCCGAAAAACAGCAGGTTGACCCCTTACTGGTGTTTTCGCTCATCCGACAGGAAAGCCTTTTTGAAGGTTTTGCCACGTCTTTCGCCGCCGCCCAGGGCTTAATGCAAATTATTCCGACCACGGGCTACGAAATTTATACCAAACTGGGCTGGCCGCAAGATTACCAGAATAGCGATGTTTACCGTCCCTATGTGAATGTGACCTATGGGGTGTTTTATCTGCGTTTTGTGCTGGATTTTGTGGATAATGTGCCGTATGCGGCGCTGGCAGGGTATAACGGCGGCCCCGGGAATGCCTGGGAATGGCTGCAAATTTCCGGGCCGGATTTAGACCTGTTTATCCAGACCATTGCTTTTGATGAAACCAAACTCTATGTTGAGCGCATTTATGAGCAGTACACCGTTTACCGTGAAATTTACGGGGTGGATGCGTAGGGGCAGGAACAAGCGAACCTTATGAGCGATGCCTGCCCGTAGAAGCGATTAGCGGTTGGGAGTTAGGATACATGTGAGCGATTCCCGTGTGAAAAAGACGGGAATCGTCCCTCCCCACAATATACATGATTTTTCCGTAGGGGCAGGAACAAGCGAACATGGTGAGCGATGCCTGCCCTTTCCGTAGGGGGCGGGTATCGGGCTACCGCCCTTGTCCCCGCGCCTACAAATGTTACCCGTTAAAAGGCGGCAGACGGTTTAAAAAGGCCGCACTCACCACCAGTTCCACCGTATTCTCGCGGGTTCGGCTGACCCAGTGGGCGGGTACAAGTTTTCTTTCCTTAAACAGCAGCCCCTGAGAAATTACAAAATGGGTGAGTTTGTTGGACTGGTCATCCACAAAAACCTGCTCCACATCGCCCACATGCTGATTATCCTCACTGATCACATTTGCCCCTTCTTTGAGGGCAACCGTGCCTTCGGGGATATTCTTTTCCACTTCCACCACATACGGCGGATAGGTGTTCATGGGCAGGCCATACGGGGGATACCAGAAAAGCGGGGCGGCATAATCCACAGGCTCAGTGTCGAGGGGGATATAATAACGATCCTCAAACCGGGGTAGGTTATCCAAATCCCCCACGTTTTGGTTTAAAATCACACGGTCTTCAGAAGTGGTCGAAACCATACTCACCGGAATGACACGATCTTCCGGAAAGAAAAAGCCCTTTGTCACTACAATATCCGTGACTTCCCTGTTCAACGGGTCAAGCACTACGCGGTCAATACTGCCGACTTTTTCACCTGCCGATGTAAAAACATCCGTCCCTTTTTTAAACTGCATCTCATCTCCCTTTCTACCACAACAACTCCAGTGTAGACGCCGAAAATGAGCGAGAGATGAGACACACCTTTAGCTGAGATGATGATTCATTTCCAGGGTACGCTCGATGAGGTTAACCGCCCGCCCCAGCGTGTCCGCGTCAAAAGCAAATTTTGCTCCGGCGGTAGCGTAAAGCTGCGGCAGGCTGGCTTCCCCGCCCAGCGATAGGGCTTTCCGGTAATCCATCACTGCCTGCGATTGATTTTCCAGCGCCTTCGCCCAGACCTGTACCGCGCCAAGCTGTGCCAGCCCGTACTCAATGTAATAAAAGGGGCGGCGGTGAATATGCTGTTTGCGATGCCAGCCCGTTTTTTTGGCATCATCCAGCCCTGTATAATCTATTCCTACCATAAAACGCTCCCATTCCTCCGCCCAAATTACATCACAGTAGGCGGGGTCAATGGCGGCCTCATGGTTTTCATACACCCGATGCTGGAAGGCATCCACCACGGCCATATACGGCCAGAAGGTCAGGAGATGCTCAAGGTGTTCGATACGAGCGCGGGCAGCATCCTGCGGTGTATAAAATCCGCCTTCACTGGCAGGCAAATAGGGGGCGGCCAGCAGTTCCATTGCCATTGACGCCACCTCATTAAATTCCATCGGGCTAAAACGCTGCTGGTAGTAGGGCAAACTGGCATACACTTCAAACGCATGGAAAGCGTGGCCGGATTCGTGCAGCAGCGTGCGAACATCATCGGCGGTACCCACCGCGTTCATAAAAATGAACGGCCGTTTGGTGGCTTCCAGCCCATTAGAATACGCGCCGGGGCGTTTGCCCTTTCGATTCGGCAAATCCATCAAATTTTCCTGCTGCATGGTCTGGTAATAGCCGCCCAGTTTGGGGTCAACTTTCTGGAAAATCACGGCTGCCTTTGTATCCAATTCGTCCGTGCTGGCAAACGGACGAAGCGGCGGGCGGTTAAACGGGTCAACGGCTAAATCCCAGGGGCGCAGGCTCTCTACCCCCAACTGCTGACGGCGTTTTTCATACAGGCGGGCAGCCGCAGGTACAACCACCTGCTCTATCGCCGCGTGGAACTCTTTGCAATTTTCCGGTGTGTAATCAAATCGGTTCAGCGATTTCCATACATAGCTGCGGTAGTCCGGCATCCCCGCATTTTTTGCCATTTGCAGCCGCAGCCGCATCAGTTTTGACCAGTTTTCGTTGATGGCCTCACGGTCTGCAAGCTGACGAGCATCGGCCAGCCGCCAGGCTTTTTCGCGGACTGTCCGGTCCGAATCTTGCAGCAGCTTTAAATTCACCTGCTGCAACGTGAGTTCTTCCCCCTCCCACGAAATCGTCTGGGTACTGGCGATTTTGCTGTAGACCGCCCCCAGTTTCTGCTCCTCCGTTTGCAGAGGCAGGTTGGCTTCGCTGAAAATCTCGACGCTGGTTTGCATCCGGCGGCGGGCAATTTCAAACCCTTTTACTTCTAATCCGCTTTCCAAAAATTTCCGATTCAGGATATCCTCCGCCGCCTGAAACGGTTCAAGGATATTTGCCATAAATTCGTTCATCTGCATTTGTGCCATTTCATCGGTAGTATCCTGAGTCGTTTTGATGTAATGGCGGGAGTAGGCTTCGTCGATTCGTTCGCTTAAGGCCGTCCAGTCGGCCAGCCACGACTCGACGTTTTCCGACGATAGGGAACGATTTTTCAGGTCGTCCATATAAGGTGAGATTTGTTCCCATGACCCGTGCATAAAATCCTGTGGAGAAGGCAAATGTTCAAACATAGGTTGTCCATTTTTATGCTGATTTTATACCGTTGAAAAAATTTTTTCAAGCAGGCAGGAACTGGCAAAAATAAAAATATGCCTTTGACAAATCCTCACCCCTTGACCCCCTATCGAGTAGTTGAGAGGCGGATAGTAGGGGCAGGAACAAGCGAACACTGTAAGCCCCTCTCCGATTTTCGGAGA
>CAZKZS010000294.1:0-6462 GCA_964557285.1 uncultured Anaerolineae bacterium
TGCCGAATCCAGCAGTTCATCGGGAATCGTGAGCATATACTGGCGCAGCAGAAAGACGCCCGTCGGAGTCGCCGCCCCAGGGATAATTACCCCCAGAAAACTGTTGACCCAGCCCACTTCGGAAATTACCAGAAATGCCGGAATCAGAATAACCGAAATAGGCACCATGAGCGTACTGATGATAATCACAAAGACAATATCTCGCCCTGCAAACTTATATTTACTCAGGGCAAACGCCGCCATGCTGTTAATCACCAGCGTCACAATCGTGGCCGCCGTCGTCACAATGATGGAATTTCGCAGGTAGCGCCAGAAGGGGAAGGCATCTACCCCGCCGCGATAGTTATCCAGGCTGAATTTGACCTCTCGCACGGGTTCAAAAATCACACTGAATCCCTGCGCCGTTCCATAAGAAAACACGGAAATGGTCCCCGCTTGCGGATTATCCGGGTCAATCATGGTATATTCCGCGCCCTTCGGTGAACCAATCTGTGCCAGACGACGGGTTTCCCCTGTTTGCAGTGTGACCGGAAGGCTGGCTTCCGGCAGTAGAGTCGGCAGTTCGGTGCTAACGCTGCGATAAAAATTAACTTCCAGATAGCGCTCGGGCAGGATATGAAGCAGCAGGATGTTTTGCAGCAGTTCCTGAGATTCCAGTACTGTAGTACCAGTTTCTTCAAAAAAAGCAGCAAACGCTTCATTGGTAGGGACTAAAAACGTGTAGCGGGTATCGGGCGTCAACAGGGTGCTGAAATCCAGCGTTTCAAACAGTTCCGCCCCTATGGATAGCTCCGGTGTGGCACGGATAGTTTCCAGCAGGCTGCCTTCCTCTGAGGTTAAGGGAACAGGTTCAATTCCCTGAGGCACAGGCAGCGAACCTTCTCCTAATTCGCTGAGCGTTTCAACCTGTTCAGGAGTCAGCAGCACTGTATCGATTCCATGTACTACCCCATCCGTCGCCTGAAGGTTGCTCAGGACGATTTTTGCCCCTCCGACTGTTACCTCACGGAAGGTCAAATCATATAAATTCAGGGGGTCATCGTATCCCTCTACCCGGACTGTAACCTGCTGATAGGGCAAAAAGGTGGGATTCGGCTCAAAGAGCAGGGAACGCGGTTTAAACGAGGACATGACCAGCCACAGCACCGGCCCAAACATCACAACCGTGCCGATAATGAGATAGGCATAGGTCGCTATATCAGTCACATGCAGACGGTTGATTCCCCGACGGCGGGTTAAAAAGCTGCGAATTTCCATGTTCCCCTCCCTATACCGTATCGCCGCGACGGGCTAACCACAACTGGCCGAGCGTTAAAATCAGCAGGACGGAAGCCAGCAGCAGCGACGCTGCCGATGCCAACCCATACTGTGCGGGGGTAATCCCGAACCCATTCCGGTAAACGTACTGCACGATGTAAAAAGTGGCCGTGCCGGGGCCGCCTCCGGTCAGCACAAACACCTGATCAAACACCTGCACAGCCCGAATCAGCGCCAGCACCAGCACCACCGTCATGGTCGGCATCAGCAGGGGCAGGGTCACAAACCGGAACTTGGAAATCGCATTCGCCCCGTCCATTTCTGCCGCCTCGTACAGGGATGCAGGAATCGACTGCAAGCCTGCCAGCAGGATGAGCGTGTAAAAGCCCATCTGCGCCCAATCGGAAACGACAATCACCCAGAAACGCGCCCAGGTGCGGTCAATTAAAAAGTTGATACGCTCTGCCCCAAGCTGCACCAGAAAATAGTTGATGATGCCGCTTTCTGCATCCAGCATCCACTTCCAGATGAGCGCCACCACCACAGGCGACAGCAGCACCGGGTAAAAAAAGACACTGCGGAAAAATCCCCGAAAGGCAATTTTGCCGTTCAGCGCCATCGCGGTAAACAGCGCCAGAATAATCATCGTGACGACCTGAATACAGACAAAGAAAAAGGTATTTTGAACGCCGTTCCAGAAAAAATCTTCGCGGCAGGTATTCGGGTCAAGGAAGTTATCACAGTCCATCAACCGTTCCAGGTTTTGCGTGCCAACCCATTCCCGATTTTCCAGCCGAATCGACTGCCCGCCCGTGAAGCCAATATAAAAATTTAACACCATCGGCAAAAGCACAAAGATTCCGAAAATAAGCATATTGGGCAAAATAAAAAAGTAGGCCATACGGGTCGTGCCAATAACCCGTTGAAGCGGCGAAAGCACAAGGTCAATCAGATTGAGCAGACCCAAAAACACCAGATAAAAAAGGTGAAACAGGGTCAGGAAAGGCAGCATCACCATATATTGCAGGCGGTTCAATCCCCGTCGTCGTTGCAAGGGGTGGAGTAAAGAATCCAGTTCGTAGACAAACGTATCTCGCGCTGTGGTGAAGAGGTTGGCTGTCCCTGTACTCATTAAATAATCCTCTTTAAAAAAAACAGGCTGTAGGCACAGCCTGTTTAACATGAACTAGAGTATCAAAACGGGACTACTGCTGTGACGCAGCAAAGGCTTCATCAATGGCTTCCTGAATACGGGTGATGGCTTCATCCAGCGTGATTTCGCCTGCCAGCACCTGCCCCAGACGGTCACGGGTGTTCGGATTGAAGGTATCAATCAGGAAACTATACTGCAAACGGTAGGCTTCTTCGGACAGCTTGCCGATTTCTGCCGTAAACACATCTAGCGCGGCAATCGCTTTTTCATCGGGCGGGTTGGCGGGGTCATTGCCTGTCCATTCGACACCGGATTCGACCAGCGCGAGATGGCTCGGCAGGAACAGGGTACGGGCAAACCATTCGGTCATCTGTTCCGGCTGTGCCAGCCAATCCAGCAGTTTACCGACTTCTTCCGGGTGTTCCGTACCCGCCAGCGCAACCATACCCGCGCCGCCGGGCATTCCGGTGCTGCCACCTGGCCCCGTCGGGTTCGGAACGGCTGCCCAGTCAAAAGAAGCGCCAATGTCATTTACCAGCCCGTTGACCAGCCAGCTTCCGGCCATGTACATGACCAGTTCGCCGTTGACAAAATAATCACGGGCAGCCACATACTGATCGCCAGAGCCAATCCACACGTCCGGCGGGGTCAGTTCGCGGGTATGCCAGTCAATCAGCATATTGGCGGCAGCGCGGAAACCTTCATTATCAACCGTGATGCTGCCCTCTTCATTAAAGAATTGTGCGCCCATCGAAATGGCGGGGCCAAACAGACGATGGCCGGAA
The DNA here is from genome assembly GCA_964557285.1 of uncultured Anaerolineae bacterium. Taxonomy (GTDB): domain Bacteria; phylum Chloroflexota; class Anaerolineae; order Aggregatilineales; family J027; genus SB15. Next base: position 3,196 of record CAZKZS010000294.1, read on the forward strand.
CGGTCAATCGCTACCGCATAAGGTACGCCCGTCACATTTTTAACTTCTTCGGCCGCCGCGACCCATTCTTCCCAGGTCGCACCTTCGCCCAACGGTTCAACGCCTGCCTGTTCAAACAGGGTCAGGTTGATGTACGGGCCGGAAACAGTGAACTGATTCACCAGGCCATAAATACCCGTATCATCCGGGCCTTTCCGCATGGAATCCAGCACAAACGGCGAAAAGCTATCCAGCCAGTATTGCGGGTCAGCTACGTAAGGCGTAATATCGAGATAATAATCACGGAAACGCGGAATCTGGGTAATACGGGCAATATCAGGGGCATCGCCGCCTTCGACTGCTGTCTGCAAAATGTTATGAATATCAGCAAACGCGACTTCATCCAGTACAACGGTCACACCGGGGTTGGCTTCCTGGTAACGATCCAGCATATCGCGCATGATTTGACCTTCAATGCCATCGTTGTACCAGAGAATACGGAGTTCAACATCCTGAGCGCGGACGGGTGCTATCGCAGTGAGCGCCAGCAAAAGCGTAAGCACTATCAAAACGCGGATTTTCATTGCCTAAACTCTCCTAAATATATTCAAACAGCGATAAGTGAAACCAGATATACGGGGTTGGCCTCCTTTATAGATATAAGATGGGCAATTGAAGCTGGCGGGCAAGTGTTTCTAACACGGGAACATGATTCCCATAGGCCAGCGCGATATGATGTTCCAGACCTTCCTGAATTAACGTATCCAGCACCCGTTTGGCCGGACGGTCAAACTGGATAACGCCTGATGTGCCGGAAAAACTTGGCGGGGCGGCCAGAATTTCCCCCGCGCCAATGACAAGGCGGAGTTCACCTGTAGCTTCACTTAAACGGGCAAGCGTTACACGCCCCGGTTTCAGCGTAAATTCCATCAAAAGCGGTAGTTTCCGATTGGAATGAATCGTGCCGCGCACCGGACGCGCCGTATCCGCCATTGATAGGGGCGCCTGCCCACAATGCCACAAAACGGCAGTATTATCCTCAAGGTTAAAATCAACAATATCACTGTTAAAGGCGGGTTCACCTGCAACCCACTGCAATATCAGATGGGTCAGCGTACCGTTGACATCCGATTCACAGCCGCAGGGGATGTTCTCCTGATTCATAAGTGACATCGCGCCGCAGGCCGCACAGCCCATCTCTGTAAAAAATTCAGGCCAGCAGCGCACCGCAATCCCACTCAGTTCATCTCTGGCCGCCAGTTCGCGCAGCGAAACAAACGTCGCCAGCGTGCCAGTCGTCGGCATTTGTTCCAGTTCCGCAAAGTTTTCAAGCTGAGAGTCAAGCTGGTGAGCAATGTCTACCCATGAGCCGGGTGACTGCTGATGTTCACGCACGCTTTCAAAAAAGGGCGCTAACTCATACCGGATAATTTTGACGCCCAGACGGTCTTGCAGAAGGTTATCATTGGGGATACAGGTTTCAAAGCCATCGGGATTTCTGCCTAACCGTCCGAGTCGGGTTTCCTGAAGTTTTTTCACTACCGAAGCCGCCCGCGCCACTGTTTTAATTTTTTCTATAGCGTCCGGGTTTTCTGGAAGCGCATACACATAATCGTACATTTGGTTCTGGCGGGTGAGGGCGTGTGCTGCCAGATTCAAACCGCACAGCGAGTTCAGCCGCAGCCTGCCGCCCGTGCGTTCTTCTGGAACTGCCCAGATTAAAAGCGGGCAGTCTACCCAATCGGCAAGGCGTAAGGTCATGGTGCTGTCGGCAAAGCTGGCCTGGAAAATGAGGAGTAAATCAGGGGAGTCGGCTTGTAGGGCGGCGGCCGTGGCTTCGGCTTCTTCCAGACTCATCAGCAGCCTGTCCGCACCAATAACCTCAAAACCGGCGTCTACCAGCGCTACCCATGCTCGATTTGCCATTTCCTGAGCAAATTCAACATCAAAGGTAGGCCGCGCAATGGGGACAAAACCGATGGTGATTTCCGCCATAAAAATTCCTGTTAGTTAAGCGTTTAACTAAAATGGCACAAAAAACATCAACCTACCAGAGACAGATTATAACGCGCCCCTATTGCCTGTCAAGAAATTGGCACAGGGGGAGTGGCAAAAAAGATCATAGGAATAGCCTGCCCCAACGCTTTAAGCGAGCGCGAGAAACAGCGTGAGCTACGTCCCAGGCGTGCCAGATGATGTCGCATTGCCACTCTCTGTGGTGAGTTAGAAATGTCTCGATGAATACCGAGAAGTTAGTTCAATTTGCTTTGAGACAGGCCGCCATCATCGTGATCGTGATTGCTGGTATCTCATTCCCCAGAGGTAAGGCAGCACGCTTTTTTCATGCCTCACCATCTTCTAGCAGTTCCAGTTCATCCAATACCAACACCTTAAGCTCGGTCACACGCTTCAAGCCCAGGTCATTGGTCAGGAAAGCATTACAGCCTGCATCCATCGCGGTAGCAATGTGTAAGGCATCAGGAGTGCGGAGGTTGTAGCGGGCGCGGAGGTCAGCGGCGACATTGCCTATTGAGGCTGTAATGTTAGCAATAGCAATGCCTTTGGTGTTGAAAAACATGGTGCGATATTGTGTGATCAGGGGGGCATCTTTGGCTTGAAGGGGTTTCATCAGTGTTTCGGGCAGCGTTATCTGTGAGGTGATAATCTCAAATTGTCCCGTATTCATGGTCGTAAAAATTGCCCGCATTTTGTCTACCGCACCAACGCGCTTTTCGGTGAAGTAAATGAAGGGTGCGGTATCGACATGCAACAGACTCACCCCATCCAAGGCGTCGCGCATTTTCACAGGCGGTTATCCCACTGATCGCGCATCCGATTAATGGTTACCTGCGGGTATTCATCATCCGCCAGATGTGCCGCCATACCCTCAAATTCTAAAATATCGTGCGTTTTGGTAACTGGCTCGTCTAGCAGATCGATCAATTGTTTGACCAGAGCTTTTCGTTCATCGCGGCTCAGATATTTCACCTGCTGGACAATATCAGCGATTGTCATAGAGGTTATCTCTTTCTGTGGACGCTCGTCCTATTCGGAGCGCATTTTATTACTTTTCTTTCATTATAATTGATAAGTTTCCCCAGTTTAGTTTCGTGGGGCATCTTGCCAGCTTTCACTTTGACACTTCGCACAAGCTTTTGTACCCTTATTTTTCTATCGCCACCCCCGGCACAGGGCTACCTGCCGCCCATGAACATCAATCCCTGTCGAAAGTAAATATGGGCTTTTCAGGGGACGGCGTTCATTGGGAGGCAGCACAAAAACAAGCTG
>CAZKZS010000295.1:0-5612 GCA_964557285.1 uncultured Anaerolineae bacterium
CATCGGCAACCTGATGAAAATGACGGGCAGCTTTGACCATCGCGTGACGGATGGGGCAGAGGGCGCTCAGTTTATGAAGTACCTCAAGGAACTGATGGAAGACCCCATGCGGCTTCTGGTTTAGGCCATGAAAAAACACCGGATTTTCGTAGGGACACGGCACGCCGTGTCCCTACTGGAAAAATCACAGGATACGCTGAGTCAGTGGGCAGCAGAAGCCCTGACCGAACACCGTGCAGGAAAAACCATCCCTGTTTAGGACGGGAATCGTCCCCGCCCCTACGTATTACAGTCGCAGCCGTCGCCGCAGTCACAACCATCCCCTACCGAACAGGCATCCGTATCACAGCCGGGCGTGCAGTCAAACGGTGTGTCTTCCGCACATTCCACCATATCACACATATCTTCACAGTCGCAGCACTCTATCGCGCTGGCATCAAAATAACATGGCATCCCCAGGCAGGCCGGTATCGGTGCGGGTGGCTGCGCCTTCAGTGGGTTTGGGTTTACGTTTTCGCTTCCTTTTTTCGCCGCCAATCACCGGTTCAAAATCGCCAATGTTGGCCGTAACCATGCCCGCCGGAACGATAAACAGGGCGGCTTTTATCACATCTGCCAGTGACCAGCGCCTAAACTCCATCGGGGCAGCCAGCCGTTCCTGAAGCTCCTCAATCACTTCATCAATCGGGTGCAGCAGCAGATGTTCCAGCGAGTCGCGGTAGCGCACCGTTTGCACCTGCGGCCAGTGAGTTTGAATTTCGGCGCGGATGGTTTCAAATCGGGTCAGCAGCCAGCGTAATCCTTCCGAAGTAAGACCAAAACTCCCCCTCTCCTCCAGTGGGAGAGGGGGCAGGGGGGTGAGGGCTGTAAATTTTCTTAACGGATTAAACCGCCCTTTGCGAATATCATCGGGATAATCACGGTAGGCATCCAGCAGATACAGGTATGCGCCGTAACTTGCGCCGATGGCTGCCAGCGCCGATTCATTCTCCGGTTTTTGGGCTAAACGGGCGGTCATGACAAACAGACTCGCGCTGGTCATGGCGGTAGGGGCGGCAGGGTCAGATTCGGAATCCGCTTCTGCCTGAGCCTGATGTTCGGTCAGGCGGGCAAAAGTGGCCGCATCAAAGCCAAGATTTTCCAGGGTGCGAACGGCGGTCTGATGGGCTGTTCCGATGAGCAGGCGGCTGGCCTGTGCCAGCACATCCCATCCCCGGCTGTCCTGTACATCATCCAGCACACTGACTCGCGCCAGTTCTACCGCCGCCGCCGCCGCAAACCTGCTGCCTTCATCCTGGTTGGCTGATACAAAGTGGGCTGGATTCAAGGGGCAGCGCCGCTTTACGGTCTGAAGATGGGTTTCACGTTGGGCGCTGGTCAGCAGGCTCAGCAAAATCATTTCATGGCTGGTCAGCAGACGCGACAGCAGCCCGTAACTATCTCCCAGCGCATGGCATAACCCGCACATGTGGGTTTTATAAACCTGTTTTTCCTGAACAAGCTGTGCCGCAAACCGATGTTGTTTTGTAAGCATAGATTTTTTTCCTAAACGGGCAGCAATTCCTCAAGTGCCTGACGGGAAAGCTGAGCATAGGCGCTGTGCGGTGCGATTTCTACCGCCGTTTCAAAATGAATCTGCGCTTCTTTATAGCTGCCCTCAAGCAGTTTCACACGCCCCGCCCGATAGTATACACCCGCATAACCGGGGGCAAAATTCGGATCACTTTCTTTAAAAGCAGCTTGCAGGGTTTTTTCGGCTTTCGTGAACTGCCCCATCAGAGCCAGCGCCCACGCCTGATTACCCAGAATATGCCCCCACATCTGACGGTCAACCTGGCTGCCGAGCAGCGATTCTTTTTTGGCCTGATACGCCATTTGTGCCAGCCGCAGTGCTTCCTCCGGCCAGATTCCCTGATACAGGTAGACTTCTGCCAGATTGCTGTACACAGTTTCAATTTCTCCGGTCGTCAGTTGATGGACTTCCAGCGCGGTATGCAGCACGGCTTCCGCTTCTTCATATCGCTTCTGGCGGGTCATAATCCATGCCAGGTTTGCCAGGCTGATAACCGGACTTTCCAGCGTGGTGATTTCTCCCGCCAGCGCTTCCAGATACAGGTGTTCCGCTTTGTCGTAGTGTCCGGCGAACAGGAGAATACTGGCCTGCTGATAAAGCATCGAACCGACACTAAAAAAATTCAGCCTTCTGGCAATCCGCACCGCTTCGCTGTAATCGCCTCTATCACAGGCTTCCTGAACGCGCCGCCAGATAGAAAATGTGATCAGGATGGGCAGGAGCATAACCACTGCCCCAAACGACATAAAAATAAGCACAAATAGCTGGAGAAGCCCATTAAAGGAAGCAGTGGGTTTATCCAGCCCCATCAGCCCTACACCCAGAATGAGGAACAGAATACCAATTCCCGCAAAACGCAAATTAGAAGGTGCGGATTCTGGTTTGACAGGCGGAAGGTGAGGGATGACGCTGCTCATCAACTTGCGAATTTCCCGGCTGTGCGAATGTCGGCGCGGGCGCAGCATCATAAATAAAACAATAAACCCCATTCCTGCCCCAATCAGTAGTGCGGCAACCATATCCCATCCTTTGAGTCCACGTTTTGTTATATCCCCAATTGGGCCGGATGGCAAAAATAGGGGTGGGGACGATACCCGCCCTGTTCACCCTCACCCCAAGCCCCTCTCCGACTTTCGGTTCAAGGGCGGACAGGAAGATGAATGTAGGGGCGGGGACAAGGGCGGTACGCCCGATACCCGCCCGAAACAGGGCAGGCATCGCTCACTTCGTTCGCTTGTTCCTGCCCCTACTGATGACCGTCTACCGACAACTATCTTCTACCCCGCCGGATTCAGCACACGCCCCAGGAACAAAATGCTGCCGGTTACGCGGTCATAAATTGCATAGATAAACGGACGGTCAGCCCGAAATTCAACGGTTTCTTCGGGCATGGGCATGGCTGTTGTTTCCATGATGACCACTGTCGCCGCCGCCGCTTCCGTGCCGCTTTCATCCACTTTGATAAACGCCTTATGCAGCACATCGCTGATAAAGAGTTTTTCATCCGTTAAATCGGCCATACCGGAAAAATCCGCACTGGTGGGGTCAAAAGCAGCAGGCATCCCCATGTTAATCAGGGTATCCGCCAGGCTGAGACTAAATTCTGTTTCAAAGCGTGGCATGGTGAGCTGCACATTCGGACCATACATCATACTGGTGATGGCCGTATTAAAAATTTCCTGTGAGAACTGCTGCTCGAAAGCTTCAAAATTTCCCGCGTCCGGCAGGAAAATCAGCATTGCCATATCGCCGCCAAAATACGGAAGTTCCGCCACCTGATAACCTTCGCCCGCGAAGTAGCCAAAATCTTCTTCCTGAGACATCATCGGGACGGTGACGGTAGACCCATCCAGCAGATTAAACACATCATCCTGGGTATTGGATTCTTCAAACGCTTCCAGCCACGACGCCTTAAAATAAATTGCATTTGCCAGCACCAGACGAGTCATGGCATTAAAGGCATTTTGCGGCACAATATTTTGAATCCGGTTTTCGGTCTGGTCAGCCACCCACTGATTCACCTGCTGACGTGCGCCTTCCGTGTCGGTGTCAAAATCCACCTGCTGCAAGCCCGCTTCATAATTCGCGCTCATCAACTCCAGATAATCCTGACGGAAGGGGAATCCCTGCTGCCCCCACAGCGAATTGGCAATGTTCAATTGCAAACGCTGGCCTTCGGATTCGGAATTGATGGGGGTGTCAGCGCGGGTATTAAAATCCTGGGTCAGAACGCCAAAGGTCGGGTGAAGCGACTCCTGTGGCAGCGTAAAATGCAGCACCCCCGCCATCTGTGACTCGGTTTCGCCGCGTGCGCCGCCGTAGGTCATCGCCAGCGCCTGCGACACGCTAAAGGGTGAAAAAATTAAATTACCGTCCTTCTCCCGCACCGCCTGATACAAATCAAAGGCAAAAGCGTTGTTTCCTTCGACCAGCGCGGGCTGCGAGTCCGTTTCCTGAGCATTGACCACCAGCCCGGTTAAGACGAGGACTCCTAAAACAAGGAGCGTTTTTTTCCACAAATTCACTGCTCTCTCCTTTCATTCCATTACGCTAATAAAACGTTTTACCGGAAACAAAAGTTCCTGATTTCATTACCTGGATCGCCAGTCGCGCCACTCCTCACCCCCTACGGAAAGGGCAGGCATCGCTCACGGTGTTCGCTTGTTCCTGCCCCTACTTTCCGCCCTCAACCACTGTATGGGGATAGGCTATCAAGGTTGATTTAATTCTAATCATTTTTTGAGACAAATTTTATACGGACAACCTACAATAAAAAAATGGAATAGTTGAGGGGGAAGGTTATAGACTATGAATCTCAACCAGTATACTAATAAAGCACAACAGGCACTTTTAGCCAGTCAATCGCTTGTCACGGAACTGGGACATACCAGCATCGAACCCGCCCATGTGCTGGCGGCACTGTTGCAACAGCCGGAAGGTGTTGTGCCGGAGGTCGTTTCTAAAATCGGGGCGCGTCCGCAGGCACTTTTGAATGAGGTGTCGGCGCTGCTGCAAAATGTCCCCAAAGTGTACGGCAGCAACGTCAGCGTGAGTTTGAGCCGCGCCGCGCAGCAGCTTCTGGGGCAGGCGGAAAAAGAAGCTAAAAAGATGAAAGATGAATACGTCAGCACGGAGCATTTATTACTCGCGCTGACGGATGAAAAATCGGTGCGCGACCTGCTGACGCGGCATGGCATTACCTATGATGAAGTGCTGCGGGCGCTGACGGCTATTCGCGGCGGGCAGCGCATTACTTCGCAAGATCCGGAAAGCACCTACCAGAGTCTGGAAAAATACGGGCGCGACCTCACTGCGCTGGCACGGCAGGGCAAAATCGACCCGGTGATTGGGCGTGATGAGGAAATCCGCCGTGTGGTGCAGGTACTCAGCCGCCGCACCAAAAATAACCCTGTGCTGATCGGGGAAGCGGGGGTTGGGAAAACCGCGATTGCCGAAGGGCTAAGCCAGCGCATCGTCAACGGGGATGTGCCGGAAGGACTGCGTAACAAACGCATTATCGCGCTGGATATGGGGGCGCTGGTCGCAGGAGCAAAATTTCGCGGAGAATTTGAGGAACGCCTGAAGGCCGTTTTAAAAGAAGTAGCCGATAGCCAGGGTGACATCATCCTGTTTCTGGATGAACTGCATACGATTGTGGGGGCGGGCGCGGCAGAGGGATCGATGGATGCCAGCAATATGCTTAAACCGATGCTGGCACGCGGCGAACTGCACGCTATTGGTGCGACCACACTGGATGAGTACCGCAAATACATTGAAAAAGATGCCGCCCTTGAACGCCGTTTCCAGCCGATTTTTGTTGGTGAGCCAAGCGTGGAGGATACGATTAGCATTTTGCGCGGGCTGAAAGAACGCTATGAAGTCCATCATGGGGTGCGGATTCAGGACAGTGCCGTGATTGCTGCCGCGACCCTGAGCAACCGCTACATTCCTGACCGCCAGCTTCCAGACAAGGCAATTGACCTGATTGATGAGGCCGCCTCGCGCTTAAAAATGGAAATTGACTCCAAACCTACCGCGC
>CAZKZS010000295.1:5622-6434 GCA_964557285.1 uncultured Anaerolineae bacterium
GCTGGACGCCAAAGATCGGGAAATGATGCAGCTAGAAATTGAACGGGAAGCGCTGCGTAAGGAAAAAGATAAAGCCTCCAAAGAACGGCTGGAAGAACTGGAACGGGTACTCGCTGATTTACGCGAAGAACAGGCCGCGCTGATGGCACGCTGGCAGGCCGAAAAAGATGCCATTGAATCCATCCGTGAGATTAAAGGGCAGTTGGATGATTTGCGGATTCAGCTGGAACGTGCCGAACGCCTTTCTGACCTGGAAGAAGCGGCCAAATTGCGCTACGGTGAGCTGCCACGCCTGGAACGGGAACTGAACGAACGCGAAAAATTCCTTCAGCAGCTTCAGGCCGATGGCGGCGCGATGCTGAAAGAAGAAGTCGATGCGGAAGAAATCGCCGGCGTGGTATCGCGCTGGACGGGGATTCCCATGACCCGCCTGATGGAAGGAGAAGTTGAAAAGCTCATCAAAATGGAAGAACGGCTGCATCGGCGGGTGATTGGGCAGGAGGACGCGGTTCATGCGGTAGCGTCAGCCGTGCGCCGCAGCCGTGCCGGTCTGCAAGACCCGAATCGTCCCATCGGGGTGTTCCTCTTTTTGGGGCCGACGGGGGTCGGGAAAACGGAACTCGCCCGTGCGCTGGCCGAATTTATGTTTGACGACCCCGCCGCCATGATTCGGATTGATATGAGCGAGTATGGCGAACGGCACAGCGTTGCCCGTCTGATTGGAGCGCCGCCCGGCTATGTGGGCTATGAGGAAGGCGGTCAGCTGACCGAAGCGGTGCGCCGCCGTCCGTATTCCGTGGTGCTGTTTGATG
>CAZKZS010000296.1:0-6416 GCA_964557285.1 uncultured Anaerolineae bacterium
CACCCGCCAATCTCTTGTTGGAAAAGGTCGGGAGCAGGTCAGACTGTTCACCTGGCAGCAGGCCGCAGAACAGACCCTTGAAGCGCTGGAGGCCGTTTGACTCGCCTGCTTGGAGTTCCCGTTCACCCAACCACCTTTGAAGGGATGCTTCAAACGATTGGCGCGTGGGTGAAAAAAGGGGAAAGGCTGCATCAAATTTGCACGGTGAATCCTGAATTTATCATGCAGGCACAGCAAAATCCCCTGTTTTATGAAGTGTTGCAGCACGCCGACCTATGTATACCGGATGGATGGGGGGTTGTCTGGGCGCTGCGCTGGCATGGAGTCCATGTGCCGGAACGAGTGACGGGTTCGGATGGTGTGCCGATGATTGCAGAACGCGCCGCTCAAGAAGGCTGGCGGCTCTTTTTATTGGGTGCGGGGCCGGGCATCGCGCAAAAAGCCGCCGAAATCTTGTGCCGGAAACATCCTGCCCTGCAAATTGTAGGCACTTACGCAGGCAACCCGCATCCAGAAGAGGCCGATACGATTCTGAATCTCATCAACGCTGCCCAGCCGGATATTTTGCTGGTGGCTTACGGAGCGCCAAAACAGGACATCTGGATTTATCAGCACCAACAGGAACTTAAAGTTAAAGTAGCAATGGGCATCGGTGGCACACTGGATTTTATTACAGGGACGATCCCACGCGCCCCGATGTTTTTCCGTCGCTTCGGGTTAGAATGGCTTTACCGTCTGTATTTGCAGCCGTCACGCTGGCGGCGTATGCTGCGGCTGCCCGTTTTTGCATTTTACGCGCTGCGCTATGGCGAACATCCACCCGGAAAGAAACCTCATGGCGCTCACGATTGATATTTCTGCGGGGGTTAACGTCCCTGCTGGACTGGGGCGGTATGCCCGTTCGCTGGTCAAAGCCATGCTGCCCTATGAGCAGCCGCAGCTTTTTTATAACTCTATTCCCGGACGCACCCAGCTTATTCCTGAATTCAGTCACCTGACCCATTATAAGGTGGATATGGGATACAAACGCTGGCGCATGGCAGTCTGGTTGGGGCAGCTCACCCATCGTTCGTTTAACCATTATGTACCGGAGACGGCGATTTTCCACGCGACAGAACACCTGCTAATGCCCCTGCGGGATGTCAAAACCGTGTTAACCGTCCACGATTTGATTTTTAAGCTGTTTCCAGCGCATCATAAGCGGCTCAACTACTGGTTTTTAAATGCGGCGATGCCACTTTTTGTCAGGCGGGCAGATGCGGTTATTGCCATATCGGAATCAACTAAAAATGACCTGATGACCTATTACCATACGCCGCCGGAAAAAATCACAGTGGTGTATGAAGCCGCCGACTCACATTTTAAACCTCAGACCAGCGCCGCTATAGAAAGTGTCAAACGCCGCTATCAACTTCCAGATGATTATATCGTGGTGGTCGGAACGATTGAGCCGCGCAAAAATTATACCCGTCTGGTGGAAGCGCTGCTCGAAGTGCGGAAAAAATATCGCAATCTGTGTCTGGTGGTCGTTGGCAGTAAAGGCTGGTTATACGAGCCATTTTTCAAACGGCTGGAAGCGCTGGATGCATTTGAGTGGGTCATTTTCCCCGGTTATATTCCCGACGCCGATTTGCCTGCGGTGTACGCGGGTGCAAAACTGGCCGCTATGCCCTCCGTTTATGAAGGATTTGGCCTGCCCATTTTAGAAGCCATGGCCTGCGGCACGGCAGTGGTATGCAGTGGCGGTACATCCAGTTTGCCGGAACTGGGTGGTAAAACCGCCGTGTATTTTGACCCCTATGATGTCGGCCATATGGCGGCGGTGCTTCTGAAAGTGCTGGATGAGGATGACCGACGGCGGGAGATGGCACTGGCAGGGCCAGCACGGGCAGCCGAATTTTCATGGGATCGTGCCGCGCGCGAAACGTTAGCCGTTTATGAAGATTTGTTCACTCGTTAGGGTTATTCAGGTAATACTCATCTTTCGGAAACAAATCGGTATTAATGTCACTTTTGTCACGCGGCATATCGGGCGTCCAGCGCTGCGGTTCGGCCTGAAGCCAGGGCATGAGGCTTTCAGCATCCACACCCGCAGCCGCAAGATAGGCTTTCACTTCCGGCGATTGAATTTTTTCCAGCAGCGCCGCCGAATCAAAAGGAATCGGGTCGTTGCTGCCCAGCAAAATGGTATTTCCCACATTCACTACATAGGGAAAAACACTCACAAAGGTATTTTCTACACGCTGCGTCGCCCGCCACTGCGACATGATTCCGCCTTCGCGCAGTTTGGAACGTGCCATTTCAAAAAACTCACGTGAATACAGCAGCCCACTATGGGAGGCATAGGGCAAAATGGCGTCGGCTTCAATAATATCAAATTCGGTATCGCTGAGGGCGAGTTCGCGCCGCCCATCCCCAATCACAATTTCATAACGCGGGTCAGTGAGGAGACTTGTAATGGGGATAGAACCAGCATCCTGATTGTATTCCTCAAGCACATCAATTTCAGAACCGATAATTTCTACAGCGACAATACGTTCAATTTCAGGATTCACGCCTACGCTGTAGGGTGTTCCCGTTGAACCAATGCCAATCACCAGCACATTTTTGGGGTCAGGATGCACCAGCGCGGGCAGACTTCCCAAAAAGCTGTGTACCTGCCCAATCGGAATCCCGCCCTGAAACGTACCGTTCGCGTAAATGCCAACCCCGTTATCAATTTCCTGAAGCGCGGCTACGCCCGTCGAATCCTCAGAGACAATAAAAAGTTCCCTCGCATCATGGAGATTTGCCCATAACTTTGTGCCGGAAGGAAACCCAATCACTGCCGCTAGCAGTCCGGCGGATAAAAATCCACTCGCATAAAAGGTGCGGCGACGGGTCAATTTGAAATTTTCGGCCATCAAAACCAGCACAAAAATCAGCCCCAACAGCGCGATAAGCCGCAGAGAATCCGCCGTGCCTAAAAAGTGCAGTAGAATCGTTCCGGTGACAATGCCGCCCAGGGAATTGCCCAGAATGTTAGCAACATCCACCAGCCCCACACGCTGCCCAACCAGATGAGCATCCGTCTGCACGGCTTTCTGCACGATGGGAAAATAAAAGCCAATCAGGAAGGCGGGCGGCAGCATAATGATCGACGGAATGACCAGATACACAAACCATGTTAGCAGGTTGTCCTCAATGACCATTTCGATTTGAGAGCCAGCCGTCCCCACATATTCCCGCAGGGGGTCAAGGCTGGGGTCAATCATCACCAGCCAGATAGAAAATACGGCATACAGCGCCACAAGCCCCTGAATCCACAGAAATACGCGGCGCGGATTCTGAATCCGATGCACGAACCGCGCCCCGACTAAACTGCCCAGCGCATCCCCGACCAGAAAGAAAAACAGCAGATGAGCAAACGTATAGGCATTGGAATGGAGGGTGACATCCAGAATCCGAAACCAGAGGATTTCCAGGGAGATCACGATGAAGCCGGAAACAAAAACCAGAAAACACCACATCCAGATGGTGCGCGGCACGCGGCGGATATGAAAATACAGGTCAACGCTGGCTTTAGTTTTGTCGTCATCCGGGAATTGGCGTGCGACGGTTAAAGCGGTTAACCCGACAAAGGCGCTTAATCCTGCCCCGATATATACCGCCCCCTCATACCCAAACGAGCCGATGAGTATCCAGCCGGAAATCACTGTACCGACTCCCGCCCCCAGTGTATTGACCCCGTACAGCCAGGTAATTAAACGGGCAGCGTTGTCTACCGTTCGCACCACAGCTTTGGAAAGCAGCGGCAGGGACAGCCCCATCAGCGCGGTTGGAAAAAGCAGGCTGATAAACACAATCACCAGCAGCACAACAGGCGAGCGTGCCAGCGTATTCAGCTCAAGAAACAGCAGGTCGTAGTACAAAAAACGGCTCAACACCGCAAAAGCAGCAATCCCCAGATTACACAAACCATAAATCTGAACGGCGCGGCGGCTGGTCAAACGGTCAGCATAGGTTGTCCCAAGCAGGCTTCCCACTCCCAAACCGGCTAAATAAGCGCTGGTGACAATGGTGACTGACCGCACATCCGAGCCGGAAAACAGTCCCAGCATACGCTGCCAGACCACCTGATACAACAACGCGCTGAAGCCGGAAAGAAAAAAAACGCTGACCAGCACATTGACCACCCCACGCCGAATTGAATCCATTGTCTGTCCTTATCCACGTCGGCAGGTATCATACACGCTCATGTTGAAAAGACAATCAGAAATTGAGCGAGTTTGTTAATGGGGGCTTGCCAAAGCGCAAGAGGGACTTTATGCTTTAAAAATGGACTGTGAAACTTCTGTGATGATGACATTTTTGTTGGGTTATCCATCCACCCGTCAATACCCCCTGCCTGTTTCCAGCATCATTATTAGCTAATTCAACGCTCTGAACAGTTCCATGTGCAGAGCGTTTTTGTTGTTAGGAGTAACAATGGGTTTTACTGTGCGTCCGGCCAATACCAGTGATATAGATGAACTGCAACGTTTGTGGAAAGAACGGAGTGAAGTGTATATCAAAGACCCGCGCATCAAAATGACGGCGGAAACGTGGTGCCAGGCCGTCTTAACATGGCTGCTGCGTGAGGATGTGCGGGTGCTGGTCGCTGACCGGAACGGACAGTTAATCGGATATATTGTCGGTTGGGCGCGGGAAAATTTTCCTGGTTTGACCCCTGCTCACTACGGGCTGGTCAGCGAAATGAGCGTTGATGGACATTGTAAACAGGGCGGCGTGGGAACGGCGCTGCTGGCGGAATTAAAAAACTGGTTCAAAAGCAAAAATTTAACGAACGTGGAAATCCGTGTGCCGCATTTACAGGCAATTGAACAGGCCTTCTGGCGGGCAAGCGGCGCATCGGATTATTACGACCATATGTGGTACAGGTTGGAGTGACGTGTTACGTGAACTGGAACGCTGGTTAGGGCGGCAGAATTTCCGGCTGCTGGTCGGGCTGCTGGTGGCAACCGGCCTCGCCAGCCTGATTTTGCAAATCGCCTTTCCTGACGAGTCATGGTCGCTGACTTTGCAGACTGGACTGGTGCTGGTTTTTGTTGGCGCGGCAGTCTGGATTGTGGGCAGTCGGGTATCACCGGAAACCCGCCGCCGTATGTTGATTACCGTGCTGCCCGCGATGGGCGCGGTAGCGCTTGGACTGATTATATCGGATATGCTGCGGCTGTTTTTAGGGGCGGCACTCGGCTGGCTGCTGACGGCCCAACTGCTCATGCGGAACACCGAAAAACGCGAATACAAACTGGCGATTCGAGCCATGCGGCAAAAGGACTATCCAAAGGCAATTGAAACGATGAGTCATCTCATCAAACAGGAAGCCCATGTGCCGGAACATTACCAGTTTCGCGCTCAACTTTACCGCCTGAACAACGATTTAAAGCGGGCAAGGCGTGACTATGAAAAAATCGTCGAACTCACACCAGAAACCGGAATTGGGCAAAATGGGCTAGCAGAACTGAGTCTGCAAATGGGCGATTTAGAGGCAGCACGGCACTGGGGGCAGCAAGCCTATGAACGCGCACCGGAAGATTGGGTGTCCCTGTATAACCTGGGCATGGTGGCCGAACGCCAGCATGATGATGATGCCGCCATCGCCTACTTAACGCGGGCGATTGAGATGAAACTGCCAGACAGCCGTTACCGTCTGCTGACCAAATTCTGGCTGACACGGGCATACTTCCGGCAGGGAAATATGGAAAAAATGCAGGAAAGCCTGCATGACCTGAAAAAGGAAAAAGCAGGGCTGCGGGATTGGAAAATCATCCTGGAAAGTGATGAGGCTGCCGCGACCATTCGGGAACTGCTGGCGGAGGATATTCAGCAGGCAGAAGCGCTTATCAACGGAGACTCGTATACCCATGTCTTTGCTGCTGCGTGACCGACGGGTGCAGATTGCACTAGGCATCAGTCTGCTGGAAGGGCTGGTTGTGCTGGGTGCAGCTACATTAGGCAGCGCCGACCAGTTTCCGGTGGTGCTGATTTTTATAGTGGCTGCCAGTGTGATGCAGTTTTATGCCCTGTTTTCCCGCAGTCACAGCCCGCTAGGGAAGGCGCAGCAGTTTTTCCGCGAAGGGCGGTTTGAGGAAGCGGCTGCTGAACTTCAAACCCGCCTCCAGGACTCATCGGATGTTCAGGCGCTGACGCTGCTGGGTAATACTTACCGCCAGATGGGACAGCTTAAGGAAAGTGAATCTGTACTGCGGCAGGCGGTTCAGCAAAAGCCAGATGACCCGTTTCCTCTATATGGATTGGGGCGAACGCTGCTAACGCAGGGACAATTTGCGGAGGCCGCCGACTGGATACAAAAAGCACTGGATAGCGGCGGGCGTAAGGTTTTGCGGGCAGAGTTGGCGCTGGCACAGTATTTG
>CAZKZS010000297.1:0-6415 GCA_964557285.1 uncultured Anaerolineae bacterium
AGTGGCACAGCAGCGATTACGATTGCGCTGATGGCCTGCGGGATTCGCCCCGGTGATGAAGTCATTGTGCCGGATGTGACGTTTATTGCTACTGCCAACGCGGTGCAGTGGGCAGGGGGAACGCCTGTCCTGGTGGATGTGCGGCAGAGCGATTTTATGCTTGACCCGCAAGCGGTAGAACGGGCAATCACCCCCCGCACGAAGGCGATTGTTCCGGTGCATGTGAGTGGGCGTGCTGCGCCTCTGGATGACCTGCTGGCAATCGCTGAAAAGTATCATCTTTTTGTGATTGAAGATACGGCTGAGGGATTGGGGTCACGCCAGAAAGGGCAGGCGCTCGGGAGTTTTGGCATTGCGGGTACATTTTCCTTTTCTCCGGCCAAAACCATCACCACCGGACAGGGCGGTATGGTTATTACGCGCAGTGAGGAGTTCGCTAAAAAGCTGCGTCTGCTCAAAGACCAGGGGCGGCCTGTGCGCGGCACGGGCGGCGCAGATGAACATATGGCGCTTGGCTACAATTTTAAATACACCAATTTACAGGCGGCTATGGGATTGGCTCAGTTAGAAGATTTTGACCACCGCCTTGAACACCAGCGCCAGCTTTTTTACTGGTATCAAAAACATATGCCCGAATCATCCCGTTTGCACCTGCTACATTTTGATGTTGAAGGTGGAATCGTGCCGCAGTGGGTGGATGTGTGGGTAGAGAACCGTGACAGCCTGCATGATTATCTGGTGGAACAGAATATTCAGCCGCGTAAATTCTGGTATCCCTTGCATACACAAGCTCCCTACTGGCAGCCAGATGAACGTTTTCCGGCAGCAACACGGGTCGGGCATGGGGCCATGTGGATGCCTTCCTCCCTTACTCTGACAGAGGATGATGTGTCTTACATTTGCCAGGTCGTTGAAGATTGGCTAAATGACTGACCCAAAGCTGTCTATCCTGCTGCCGATTCGCAGCGCGGGGTTAGACTTACGAATTTTGCTTCAAATTATGCGGGCGGTGCTGGAAACGCCCCATGAAGTGCTGATTGTGGTAGAGAGCCAGAATCAGATTAAAACCTTCGATTATCCTCACCACCTGCGCTGGGTTGTGAGTCCTCCCGGTATCGTGAACGCGATTCGGGAAGGGGTTGCCCACGCGGAAGGCCACTATGTCCTGATTTTTGCGGCGGACGAAGTGGGGCCGGTGCTGGCAATCAATGATATGCTGAGTCTGGCGGAAGAAGGCTGCGAATTTGTGAGCTGCACCCGCTATGCACACGGCGGCAGGCGGTTGGGCGGTTCAGTGGTGGCCGGATTTTTATCCTGGCTGGCAAACTGGCTGTTTCATCGGCTGGCAGGCTGCCACCTGAGCGATGCGACGACTGGAATCAAGCTCTTTCGGCGGGATGTGTTTGAGCGCCTGCCGCTTGATGCGCGTTCGGTAGGATGGGCGGTGGCGTTTGAAATGTCTATCAAAGCGCAGCTCGCGGGTTTAAAACTGGGAGAAGTTCCCATTATTTCGATTGACCGTCTGTACGGCGGCGAGTCTCATTTTGCGCTGCTGCCCTGGATCCATGAATATTTACGCTGGTTTCTCTGGGGCTTGATTCACCTGCCCCGCCAGCAGTCCCAGGTTCAAATTCGCGTGCCAACTGCCGCTTCTCTGCTGGGTGAACCATCCGAAAAATGAATTCTTGAGGAGCAACATTGAAAACTTACCTTGTAACCGGTGGGACCGGCTTTTTGGGCGCGGCGCTGGTGCGGCGGCTGGTACAGGAAGGCCATACCGTGCGGGTGCTGGATAACAATTCACGCGGCGCGGTGCGGAAACTGGGAGAAGCGGCCAAGCATATCGAAATGATTGAAGGGGATATTCGGGATGCGGAAACCGTTTCCAGCGCTGTCAAAGGGGTCGATGCGGTTTGCCATCTTGCGTTTATTAACGGGACGGAATTTTTTTATAGCAAACCCGAACTGGTGCTGGATGTGGGCGTCAAAGGCATGGTGAATGTGATTGATGCCTGCCGCGAACACGGGGTTGGAGAGTTGGTCGTCGCGTCCAGTTCTGAAGTGTATCATCACCCACCTGTGATTCCCACGCCGGAAGATGTGCCTCTGGTGATTCCCGACCCGCATAACCCACGTTATTCCTATGCGTCGGGCAAACTTATCAGCGAAATGATGGCAATTAACTATGGGCGCAAATTTTTTGAGCGTGTGATTATTTTCCGCCCGCATAATGTGTATGGGCCGGATATGGGTTATGAGCATGTGATCCCGCAGTTCATTTTACGGATGAAGGAAGCGGCAGCCCACTCTGATGCCAATCCCCTGCCGTTCCAAATTCAGGGAACGGGGGAGGAAACCCGCGCCTTTGTCTATATTGATGACTTCACCGATGGGCTGATGCTGACGATTGAAAAAGGCGAACATCTGGGAATTTATCACATCGGCACGCAGGAAGAAAAAAGCATTGCCGAAATCGCGCGGCTGGTGGGCAGCTATTTTGAACGCGATATTACCATCGTCGCGGGAGAACTCCAAAAAGGAGGCACGCCGCGACGCTGCCCGGATATTCGTAAGTTAAAAGCCCTCGGTTACGCGCCAAAAATTAGCCTGCAAGAAGGTATCAGCCGAACAGCAGACTGGTATGTTTTACCTCAATAGCACGGACAGGGCAGGCATCGCTCACTGCGTTCGCTTGTTCCTGCCCCTACGGTCTGCCCTCTTTTATGTGGTCAATTTTTCGAGGGCGGCGATGTCGGCCATCAGGATAAGGTCATCTTGCAGGCGCAGAATACCGGAAATATAGGGGTTATCGACACTTTCAAGCTCAAAAGGCAGGGTATTTACCCCCTCAACACCATCCACCAGCAACCCGATTTTTCCTGAGACACTTTTCACCACCACAATGAGAGAATTCAGGTGGATATTCTGGGCAGGCATTTTTAAAATCTGCCGCAAGTCCATCAAGGGAGCAATTTCACCACGATAGTTAATAATTCCCAGTGTGCCTTCCGGCAAATCAGGGAGTTCCGTCATGGCTACTATCTGGATAATTTCGCTTAACTGGCTGACCGTGATGCCGTAATGCTGCCTGCCCAGCGTAAAGATTAAAACATCTTCGTACTGTGTCATGCTGTACCTTCCTATCCGACCATCCCAAGCTGTTTCATGCTTTCTAAGAGGGTTTGCACGGCAAATTCATCTTTGGCAATATAATCCACCGCGCCGACTTTCATACCCTCAATTGCATCTCTGGAGGTGTCGCGCTGGGTGAGCATAATCACCGGAATCTGATGGGTTTCGGGCATCCGGCTAAGGCGATAACAGACCTGCAATCCATCCAACCCGCCCGGCAGATTTACATCCAGGATGATTAAATGGGGGGCGTAAAGCACGGCCATCTCAATCGCTGTTTTCCCATCATGGGCTAACCGCACCTGCAATCCCATATCCATCAGGACAGATTTATAAAATTCGGCCTGCGTGGGGCTGTCCTCCACCAGCAAAATTTCTAAGGCCATCTTTCCGCCTTTCTTAGGGATAAACCCATGCGATAATCGTTAATTTAGGCGAACCACCATCGACATATCTGACGGTATCCAGTTTGGAAAGACTGGGAATAAATAAGTGGCTGGCATAAAAACGCCCCTGTGAATGTAACCACGACCCTTTACATTCAATCTGTAAGCCGGACAGGTCTGTTTGAACATCGGTAATGACCTGTAAGGTAATCATGTGATGTTCACTGTAGAGCAAGACCTGACGCCCGATAAAATCTGTCAGCCAGCTTACCCGGGACTGCTCCTGGACGGAGGCCTGGAGATTTTGCATTAACTGACGGGTGACTTTTCTCAACTGAGCGAGGTCACTCAACCCGTCAATGTGGATTTCATGTATCTGCTGGACAGTCACAAAACGTACTCCTTGATAGATTAGGAAGTGAGACCCGTAATAATTCTGGCAATTTTGTCGAGTGAGGCGATGTATTCGGCTCCACCTAACACGATAGCTTCTCTGGGCATTCCAAACACCACACAGCTTGCTTCATCCTGAGCAATGGTTCTGCCCCCTGCATCTCGTATGGCCTTGATACCGTGAGCGCCATCTGCCCCCATACCCGTTAAAATCACCCCCAGGCTGAGTTCACCATACGTTTGGGCAATGGACTGAAGCATGACATCGGCAGAGGGCATATTGAGATGGCCGTTACGCTGGTAATCCAGCGCCACGCGGCCGCTGCCCGTTACCCGAAGATGCGCGCCTGCCGGAGCAATCAACACCTGCCCCGGCAGAAGGGGCTGCCGATCCTCCGCTAACATCACATTCAGCGCGGTAGAACGGTTCAACCATTGGACCAATCCGGCCTCAAAGCTGTCGGAAATATGCTGCACAATGACAATTGGCACGCGAAAATTACCGGGAATCTGGCTCAAAATATCCACCAGCGCACTCGGCCCGCCCGTCGAGGATGCAATACCGACAATTTCAATGGGGATACGCGAACGTTCCAGAGTCAGCGGTGGGGTTTCGGCTTTTTTGGGGGGTTTGTCCTGTGTTCCCCATCGGTGAATCACCAGCACTTCGGACATGGTGTACAGGGTATTTAAAAATTCGACGCGGGAATGTTCAAAGTCGGGGTGAGCAGGGGCGGGCGGCTTGCCAATGACCGCCAGCGCCCCGGAGCGAATAGCATTAAACGCAATATTGAGTTCAGAATTATGCAGGCTGCCACTCACAACCACAATTGGCGTGGGGTGAAGCCGCATAATTTCTTTGACACATTCCAACCCATTCATGACAGGCATATGGACATCCATACTGACCACATCCGGGTTTAGCAGGCGGGTTAATTTAATGGCTTCTTCGCCATTACGCGCTTCCCCCACCACTGCAAAACGTGCATCTTCTTTAACGATGTCCACAAGGTACTGCCGTACAGTAGCGGAGTCGTCTACAATCAAAACCTTGACCTGTTTGTCCATGAGCGTTCAACCTTATAAAAGCTGCCTGATCGTGGCGAGTAGATTGGTCTGGTCGAAGCCGCTTTTCACGATGTACGCATTTGCGCCTGCCGAAAGACCGCGTTCACGGTCCGCCTGTGATTCAAGCGATGTCACCAGAATGAGGGGCAAATGCCCCAGGGAACTGCTGTTTTTGATATTTCTTGTGAGTTCGATTCCATCCATTTGCGGCATTTGCACATCCGACACGATCAGATCGCACGAGTTGTACTGCAAATACCGCAGCGCTTCTGTGCCGTCGATGGCTGTGACCACATGATAGCCAGCCGCTTCCAGGATATTTTTTTCCAGGGTGCGGGTTGTAATCGAGTCGTCCACGACCAGAATCGTCGCGGTCTGGTTAGCTTCGTCCTCTACCATGAGCAGTCCGGCGCTAGTGCTGTCTGTTTTGCCCTGGGCAGCCCGGATAATTTCACTGGGGTTGAGGATAAGCACCACGTCACCCGTGCCAAGCAGGGTTGCTCCGGCGATGTTTGGCACACGTACCAACTGTTTGCCCAAGCCCTTAATGACCATCTCCTGCTCGCCCACCAGTTCATCCACGATAAACGCAATTTGAACCTCCCCTGACTTCAGCACGACGGTTTTAATTACCGAGTCGAGGTCAATAGGCGGTGTTGGGAGGTTGAGCAGTTCGGCCAGCCGCACCAGCGCGGTAGGCTTGCCATTAATCGAGAGGGTTTCACGTCCGTTAATGGTTTGAATATCCCGCGCCCGTGCCATGACAATTCTGCCCACCGACGCGATGGGCAGGACGTAAACTTCGCCCGCCACACTGACCAGCAGGCCGCGCGTGGTTGCCAGCGTTAACGGAATCTGCAAATCAAAGCGTGTTCCCAGCCCCTGCTGCGTGTGAATTTCAATCTGACCGTGCAGGCTTTCAACCTTATGCCGCACCACATCCAGCCCTACCCCCCGACCGGAGACATGAGTTACTTTCTGATGGGTGGAAACGCCATGCATCAGAACAAGCTGGATAATTTCATCTTCAGACAGCCCCGCCAGTTCAGATTCATCTACCACGCCCACCCGTAAGGCTGCCTCTTTAATGGCTTCCAAATTGAGGCCGCGCCCATCATCTTCAACGGTGATGGTGACAAAATTTCCGGTCTGGCGAAATATCAGGCGAAGCTGGCTCCGGGGTGGTTTGCCGTGCTGCTGACGTTCTTCTGCCCCCTCAATGGCATGGTCTACCGCGTTGCCAAGCAGGTGCATAATCGGGTCGCGCATTTCTTCGAGGATTTTTTTATCGACCTCAATCTGTGCGCCTTCGATATTCAGGGTTACGTCTTTGCCCAACTGGTGTGATAAATCGCGTACCAGACGGGTAAAAATGCCGGTCAGGGTGCTAAAGGGCAGCATCCGGGTTTGACGGATGCTATCCTGCAAATTGTCGA
>CAZKZS010000298.1:0-6414 GCA_964557285.1 uncultured Anaerolineae bacterium
TACGGAAAGGACGGGAATCGTTCATCTATGCCCTTGCCCCGTTCTTTTTATGCAGCTACCCGAGATTGATCATCATCTGCCGCACGGTATTCATTTCGTCCTGATTGATGGTATGTCCCATTTCAGGATACAGGCGTTGGGTCACAGAAGCGCCCATCTGCCGCAAAATCATCGTACTTTCACGGACTCGTTCGGCAGGAACATGAAAATCCTCATCACTGCAACCGAGAAAAATCGGCGTTTGCTCAAAATTGCCCGTGTAGTTTTCGGGTTTGACCTTTTCCCCAATCAGCCCACCGCTT
Source organism: uncultured Anaerolineae bacterium (assembly GCA_964557285.1). Taxonomy (GTDB): domain Bacteria; phylum Chloroflexota; class Anaerolineae; order Aggregatilineales; family J027; genus SB15. The sequence continues at coordinate 303 of CAZKZS010000298.1, forward strand.
AAAACCGCGACCCCGCCATACTTTTTTGCATGACGGGCAGCATATTCCACCGCCAGACATGCCCCCTGAGAAAATCCCAGCAGGATGATTTTTTCGGCCGAAATCCCGTTTTGCTCGATGTGTGCGATCACTTCCCCCACACGCTGCAAAGCGGAGGAAAGATACGGCTCATTCTGCTCCACTGGCGCAATAAAACGCTGTGGATACCAGGTATTTCCGGCAGCCTGCGGTGCAAGGTAGGCAAATTCTGGCTGCTTAAATTCATCGGCCAGCGATAGGATACTTTCTGCTGAAGCACCGCGCCCGTGAATCATCACCATCGCGGCTTTGGCATCGCTAAGCGGCCTGCCTGCTGTAAGAAGCGGCTGATTTTGATGAATCATCGTACCTGCACTCCGTTCCATTCCGGCGCAGTGATGGGCGTTAGTGCCTGCTCAATGGCCGGACGGCGGTCTTCGTACCAGGGCGGCAGTTTAAGGCTTTTGCCCAGTTCATTTACATCCTCATCAATCAGAAAACCGGGGCCAACCGTCGCCAGTTCAACAATATGCCCGTCCGGATCGTTGGTGTAAATGCTCTTGAAGTAAATCCGATCCATAATCGGAGATACGCGGAATCCTGCCCGCATGAGTTTTTCACGCCACTGCTGCTGTTCTTCTTCATCTTTGACCGCCAGCGCAAAATGATGCGTTAATCCCGCGCCCATTTCAGCGCGGCGGGTGCGCTGGGGGTCACGCTCAAAGTAGGTAATCAGCGTACCGGGTTTGCCTTCATCCACGCCCCAGTACCAGTGGGCGGAATTGGGGTCGTCAAAATTGGACGTTTTTTTGACCAGCCGCATCCCCAGCAGTCCACTATAAAAAGCATCAGTGCGCTGAATGTCGGACCCGATGGCGCTGATATGGTGCATCCCGTTCATGAGTGCCATATCGGCGGTAATTTCGGAAACAGGTTCTGACCACGTTTCGGCACGGATACGTTCCTCATCCCGATTGCGAATGAGCATGGCTTCCGGCGGCGCTTGATATTCTGTGCCGAGTTTGTCCGCGTCCTCATCGACTGTCCAGCCTGGCCCGTCGGTAGCAATTTCCAGAATCGTGCCGTCTGGATCATTAAAATAGATGGATTTGAAGTAGTGACGGTCATAGGGGCCGCTGACTTCGATTCCGAGGTCAGTTAACCGCCGTTTCCACTTCAGCAGGCCGTTGTAATCCGCCACCCGCAGCGCAAAATGATGCGTGCCGCCGATGCCTGTCCTGCCGGGGCCAGAACCGGGGATTTCAAAAAAAGTGATGGCTGTGCCGGGGCGTCCAATTTCATCCCCAAAATAGAGATGATAGTAGCCGGGGGCGTCAAAATTGACCGTTTTTTTAATCATACGCTGACCCAGAACGCGGGTATAAAAATCCACGTTGCGCTGAGCGTCGGCAGTAATCAGGGTAATGTGGTGAATACCAAGAATTTTCATGTTGCTTCTTCCCTTGTGTATGTATAGAGACTAACACAGGTCAGCAGGGAAGTATATAAGAGGGACATAAGAAACGGACTATAGTCCGATTAGCTCATTTCAATCCTGAATTTAAGCTCCGCGAAAAAGATAATGGTGTTGTCCTCAATGGGTCTAGGTTCAAAGGGAGTCAGGCGGTCATTAAAAACCCGCGTATCTGCTTTGCTATTTAAATCTTCCAAATACCATTGATTTTCTTTGAGGACAAAACGGGCGTGCTGGCGGGAAACGCGGCGCTGGCCGTAGGGGCCAAGGTCAAGGTCAACAAAATTATTTTGCTGCGGCACGTTGCGCCCCACTGTAAACACTTCTGCACGCGGGGGAATCTTAAATACAAGATCGTTGTTCGCCATGTGCAGCGTCACCTGAGGCACGGCGACTACAGGTGCGCCGCAGTGGAAGCAAAAATGGGCTTCAGGGATGAGAGGTGTTCGGCAGCTTCGGCATTTTTCAAGATTCTGCTTCTGGGGAGCGCCGCAGTTGTGACAGTATTTGTCGTCCTGAGAATGCAGTTCTGCTTTGCATACCTCACAAAAAATATCCCGAATGGAAGCCGCATCCATGTTCACGGTAGCAAAAGTATCAGTTCTAAATGAAGGCGGCTGTAAAGGTTCGGGTTTGGTTTCGCGCTGTGCGCTGGCTGGTGGCTGGCTGAATTCATTTTTGAACAGGTCAGAAAGGCTTTTATCCGGTTTGCCTTCCAGCACATTTTTGTCCATGCCCGCCGTATCTTCCATTGCATCACCGTCTGGCGTCTGGGTAACGGGCTGGCTGCCAAACAGGGCTTTGCCACATTGGGCGCAGTACAAAGCGCCGGGTTCGTTGACTTTGCCGCAGTGGGCGCACCTGTTCATGACGTTTTACCCTCTCGTTTTTCCCACAGCTAAGTGTATCAGATTTTATGCGGGGGCGGTCAGTCTTTCGATTCCTTTTTTTGCTGCGCTCGCGCCCTGAGTTCCGCCAATTTATCCCCCTGTGCTGCGGCCAGCCGTTCAAATTCCTCATCTTCAGCCCGAATTGCCGCGTCAATTTCCGCCTGATGGTCGTAGTAGTAAGATAGGGCGGCGTAAATTTGTGCCAGCGTCACCGGAAAATTTTCCACAATCCATTCCAGGGGCGACGCACCGATGACGTACATTCGGACAATATCCTGCACCGTCATCCTTGTCCCTTTGATGCGTGGTTTACCGAAGCGTATATCTGGAGAAGTTTCAATGTGGTCTATAAATAGGGTTGCCATAGTTACCACCTCAGAAATATAATCTGATTGTAGATGTCATTTTCGAGCTGGCCTATTTCTGATTCTATCAATTGATGATACTCCATCAATTCATTGATAAGCCTACCAACAGGATAATAGTGCGGCACAATGATAATTCCTGTGTGATTTTTATCTTCTTGCATCCATTGTGCATGAAGTTTAGCAAAATCGCTGTCCTCCGAAATCATCGTCCGTTGTTCACGGGTTGCATATTCAAGCAGTTGAGTGTCGCTGGCTTCGGCCATGCCGACCTCTTCACAGCGCACGATGTCCACGCCTTTTTGTCGCAACTGTACTGCGACGGCCTTTGCAATATGCGTATCCGTATAAAACTTAATTTTCTCAGCCATAAGATTGGGGTGGGGCAGGGAAAAACTGCCCCACTCATTTAGCGATGAAGTGCTTTCCAGACTTTTTCCGGCGTAAACGGAATTTCGCGGATACGGACACCAGTAGCGTTAAAAATGGCGCTGGCAAGGGCAGGCGCGACTCCATCTTTGGGAATTTCAGCGATGGCTTTTGCCCCAAATGGGCCGGTGGGTTCGTAGGTTTGCACGAGGATGGTTTCCAGTTCCGGCATTTCATGAGCCGCGTAAATTTTATACGGCCCCAGTTCGGCGTTCACCATCCGGCCTTTGTCATCATAGACCATTTCTTCGCAGTGACCGTATCCCAATGCCTGAGTCATACCACCTTCAATTTGCCCACTGGCGGTAATAGGATTAATCACTACCCCCGCGTCTACCGCCATCACCAGCTTTTTGACCGTGACCTGTCCCGTTTCGGTATCCACTTCGACTTCAGCAAACTGGGCGGCAAAAGGCGGCGGGGAAGCCATCGACACATAGGAAGCGGTATCCATAATCTGATGCTGGTCTTCTTGATGCAGGGAATGGAGGGCGATTTTTTCCAGACTCACACTGCGGCCATCCTGCGACCAGGCATAGCGGTCTTTTAACGTGATTCCGTCGCTGGATTCCAGACCCAAAATGAGGGCGGCACGCTGTTTGATTTGTTCGCGCACACCTTCTGCTGCTTTTTTAACCGCCATACCGGAAATATACGTCGTGCTGGAAGCATACGCTCCGGTATCAAACGGGGTCATGTCGGTATCGGAGGAATAAACCAGAATATCCTCTGTGGGAACGCCCAGCGTTTCGGCGGCGATTTGTGCCAGCACGGTATCCGAACCCGTACCAAGATCAGTAGCCCCGACCAGCAAATTAAACGAGCCATCGTCATTAATTTTGAGGCTTGCGCCGCCCATATCCAGCCCCGGAATCGCTGTTCCGTGCATACAAATTGCCATGCCAATGCCGCGCCGAATATGTGGACGCTGGGGGTCAATGCGCCAGTTGTCATTGTAATGGCGTTCCCAGTCAATGGCTTCCATGCCCTGAGCCACACATTCATCCAGCCCGCTGGACATGATAATCGGCACATTTTTTACATTTTCGGCGTCCCCTTCGCCCAACATCGGCGCGATGTGGAGGGGGTCGCCCTCACGGATATAATTCAACTGCTTAAATTCGACCACATCCATGCCAAGCGCATGAGCGACTTCTTCCATGTGGCTCTCTAAGGCAAAAAGTGCCTGCGGGCCACCGTAACCCCGATACGCGCCGGGGACGGGAATGTTGGTATACACCACAAAACACTCAAAACGCATATTGGGGCTTTTGTAGGTGCTGAGGCCGCGCAGCCCTGTGACCGTTTGTACGGTCAGGCCATGTGTCGCATACGCACCCGTATTGCCTATCACCTTCATATCAATAGCGACAATTTTGCCATCGCTGTTGACTCCGGTTTTAAAAGTCAGCGTCTGGGGGTGACGGGTGCGGCTGGAAACAAATTCTTCCTCACGGTTAAGTTCCAGACGTACCGGACGACCTGTTGCAATGGTTAAATGGCCGACAATATCTTCAATCAGCATTTCCTGTTTGACGCCGAAGCCGCCGCCAATCCGGGGTTTAATGACCCGAATCCGCTTGACGGGCAGACCCAACAGGGGGGCAACCATCCGGCGGGCATGGAAGGGAACCTGTGTTGAGGTGCGAATCACCAGCCGTTCATCCGAATCCCACCAGCTGATGGCAATATGCGGTTCAATCGGCACCTGCTGCACCTGATGGACACGGTAGGTATGTTCAAAAACGTGGTCAGCTTCCGCAAAACCTTTTTCCACGTCGCCTACTCTGGCATGGATATGATGGCTGATGTTGCGCTGTGCGTCGTAAATGCCTTCTGTATCTTCCTCATCATGGATGATGGGCGCTCCGGACTGCATGGCTTCTTCAGCATCAAATACGGCGGGCAGAATTTCGTATTCGACCTTGATAAGTTTGATGGCTGCTTCGGCAATTTCGGGAGTTTCAGCCGCCACCGCCGCCACCCGATCCCCTACGTAGCGTACTTTCGTATCAAAACTTACCTGGTCGTAGGGCTTGGGATTGGGGTAAGACTGCCCGCCGGAGGCATATTTGACACGCGGCACATTAAAACAGTGAATGACCGCGTGAACACCGGGCATATTCCGGGCTTCACTGTCATCAATGCTGATAATATGGGCATGGGCGTGAGGGCTGGTCAGCAGTTTGGCGTGCAGCAGCCCGCGTTTTTCAACATCATCCACAAACGCCGGATTTCCCTTCACCAGCTTGAGGCTGTCCACTTTGGTTTCGGGTTTGCCCACTACTTTAGTCTGGGGCGCTTGCGGCGCATAAATAAATTTGGGTAGCACACGCTGGCGAGTCTGGGTTCTTCCACCATTGCCAGATGGAAATTCAGGCGGCTCAATCGACTCGCCTCCGTCATCGCTGGGCATAAACGTTAGCGGCTGCACCACATTCACATCAATTTCCGAAGGGGGATCGCCGCGCATAACGGCTGCCGCTTCTAAAATCGCCTGAATGGGTTTTACGTACCCTGTGCATCGGCACAGCACACCGGAAAGCGCTTCGCGGGCGTCTTCAACTGTCGGCGTTGGGTTGGCTGTTATCAGCGCTTTGGCCGCTAGAATCATAGCGGGTGTGCAGTATCCACATTGAATCGCGCCCGTTCTCACAAAAGCATCCTGAATCGGATGCAGTTTGATGCCGTGTGCCAGCCCTTCCACTGTTTCAATCGTATGACCGTCGGCCTGTGCTGCCAGAAGGACATCGGCATTGACCAGTTTGCCATCCAGCAGAATCGCACTCGCGCCTGTGACACCATCATCACCGCCATATTTAACACTTAAATAGCCTTCACGCCGCAGCACCCGCAGCAGCGAATCGCCGGGGCTGCACGTTAAAGTTTTCTTTTCTCCATTAATCGTAATTTCCATCGTCTTACCTATCTATCGA
>CAZKZS010000299.1:0-6403 GCA_964557285.1 uncultured Anaerolineae bacterium
GATTAAACGGTGCTTTCGGCCAGGTGCGGCGCGGCTTGTCGGCTGGCGCGGGCGGCTATCCACAGGGCAGGGGAAATAAGGAGTCCGGTCAGGGTAATGGCCGCCCGCAGCGAAAACCGTGTGCCAATCGCGCCGACGATGGGGCCGCCAAAAATCTGCCCGAAGGCGTTGGTCTGGGCGGTCATCGAAATGACCGTCGCCCGCACGCCCGATTCCACATGGTAGTTCATCCACGTCATTTCTACCGGACCACTGATGGAACGCAGCACCCCCGTTATCCAGAAACAGACCAGTGCCAGCGCGAAGTTTTCAAGCAGCCCGAATCCGGTAATGGCGGCGGACATGCCTGCGTAACAAAAAAGAAGCATCTGACTCAACTGCTTCTGGTTATTCATATCCAGTCTGCGGCGCATGATTTCTGAGGCGGCCAGCGTCAGCAGCGACCCCACCGCGCTAATCACCCCAAACCATACTACCGGTTCGACGCCCTGCGGCAGGGTGAAGTTTTCCAGCAGGTGCGGCGTCCACAGGCGGTCAAACCCTTCGCTGAACAGGCCAAAAATCAACGAAAGCAGGATAAAAGACAGCAAAATCGGGCGCTGCTGCACCAGCCGAGTCCCGCTTTTAAATGTGTCAATCATGGATTTCCACGAATTACGTTCATCGGAAGGGGTAGGCGTAAAACCATTTTCCGGCATAAAAAACATCAAAAAAACGGCCTGGGTTATCATCAGACAACCACCCAGCACAATCGGCAAGCTGATAGTGAGACTGGCAAGGGCAACACTGAAGCCAATCGCCGTCAAGCCCACTGCGTTACCGATTTGTCCCGCCCGAAGGTAGGTTTTTCCGGCGTTTTCGACGCCAATTTCATCAGCAATCCAGGCGTCCGCCGCCCCACTTAAAAAGGTATAACCGACGCCCATGATAAACTGTGAGAGCAGCACCATGCCGAAAGTCGGAAACGATCCTTCCACCACCAGCCCAAAACCAAGCAGCATTACCCCCACGATGACGGAGAGGCGGCGGCTGATAGTATCCGCCAGCACACCTGTAGGAATTTCAAAGAGGAAGGCGGTGGCTTCCAGCATCGTGCCAACCAGCACCAGTTGTAACGGATTCAGACCGACTCTGGTCGCCTGATAGACCATGTTCACCGTGAAGGCCAGCGACAGGCTGAAGGCATTCACACCCGCATAAATTAGATAAATGCGTCGGGCGTCCAATTTTTGAGAAAACACGCTGTATGTTTTCCTCTGTGAAAGGCGGTTATTATAGGCAGGTCGCTGAGAGAGGGCAATATGCTGGAACAGCCATTTCATATTCCACGTTACCTCAACCGCTACCGTGAAATCGCGCAGGTGTTGATTAAACACGGGTTTGGCGATCTGGTAGATCGGATTGGCCTGTCTACGTATCTCTCGCTGCCACGCCGATGGCTGCGGAAGGAAATGCCATCCCGCCGCAGCGCGCCGGAACGAGTACGGCGGGCGCTGGAAGAACTGGGACCAGCCTTTATCAAATTGGGGCAAATTCTCAGCACCCGTCCGGACATCATCTCTCCGGCCTATTTGCTGGAACTGGGCAAGTTGCAGGATAACGTCCCGCCGGAAAAATGGGAGCGCATTAAACCTGCCATTGAAAAAGAGCTTGGCTGCCCTCTGGAAACCATTTTTGCGGAAGTTTGTGCTGAGCCACTGGCGGCGGCCTCTTTAGCCCAGGTACACGCGGCCAGACTGCACGACGGCTCGGAGGTGGTAATTAAAGTCCAGCGACCAGATATTGAACGCACTATCGAAGTTGATTTAGCTATTTTGCATGACCTGGCGCGGCTGTTTCAGGCGCGAACTCCGCTGGGCAGAATTTATGATTTGCCCGCCATGGCCGAAGATTTTGCCCACACCATGAACATCGAACTGGATTATCGCTATGAAGGCCGCTACGCCGACCAGTTCCGTGAGAATTTTAAACGCGAAAAGTATCTGCATGTCCCTAGAGTCTATTGGGAAGTCAGCACGCGGCGGGTGCTGGTGCTGGAACGGATTGAAGGCATTAAAATTGATAACGTCGAAGCGCTGGTCGCTGCCGGATATGACCCGCACGACATCGCCCACAAATGCGCTCACTTTATCATCAAGGAAATTTTTGAGGACGGTTTTTTTCACGCCGACCCGCACCCGGGTAATCTAGTCGTCATGTCAGAAGAAGTCATTGGGGTGATTGATTTTGGCATGGTCGGCTGGCTGACTCAGCGCGACAAAATGACCCTGCTGCGCCTGTATCTGGGGATTTTACAGTCGGATGCGGAGGCCATTATCGAAGCGCTGGTGCGGCTGGGAGCAACCCAGCGCGAATATAACCGTGATGGGCTGCTGCGCGACATTAACCGCCTGCTGCAAAAATATACCGGAATGGCGCTGAGTGATATTCGTGCCAGCGTCATAATCAATGAATTTATGACAGTCGCGTTTCGGCATCGGTTGAGTCTGCCGCCGAATTTGTGGCTGTTGAGCAAAACGCTGGTCGTCATGGAAGGAGTGGGGCTGAAACTCGACCCCGCCTTTGATGTTTTTGTCTTTTCGCGTCCGTATATTCGCCGTTTAAAATGGCAGTTTTTATCCACCGACAACTGGCTGCCCCCTGTGACCAAAAGTTTGGAGGACTGGTTAACCCTGTTTTTAAAGTCGCCAGGGCTGGGGCTGGATGTGCTTCAGCAGCTCAGTGACGGCGACTTAAAAGTGAAGCTGGAAGTCAGCAATTTGGATCGTGCCATGATGCAGGCGGATAAAATTGCCAGTCGGCTGGCGGTCAGTATTGTGCTGGCGGCGCTGATTATGGCGCTGGCTTATCTGCTGCCCAACGTTGCCAACAACACGATTACCCAACTTCTGGTCGGGGGGGCTTTTCTCATTGTTAGCGGGCTGGGGCTGCGTCTGCTGTATTCGATTTTTCGGTCAGGCGTATAATAAAGCCGAGGGAATATGATGACCACTGTGGGAACAAAAATCATCACGGAAAAAGACCTCATCAATGCAGAATCCCCGATTGAGGTGGTGAATGGAGTCGTGATTCCCACAATGACCGCCGCCAGCCTGACCCACATTTTTGTCATTAAAAATTTGTTCAAACTTCTGGATGCTTTTGTCTCCCAACACGATCTGGGATATGTTCTACCGGACGGGCTGCACTACATCCTGAAAGCAGATTCAGAAGGCATCAAAGGATCGCGGATACCGGATGTTTCTTTTATCCGCAAAGGGCGGCTAAGCGAAACAAGCGACTTTAACCGACCTTTTTATGGTGCGCCCGATTGGGCAGCAGAAGTTGTGTCTACTTCTGAAAGCGAAGAAACCACGTTAGATAAAGTGCGGGATTATCTGGCGGCGGGGACGGAGCAGGTCTGGGTCGTATACCCCTCAGCAGAAGAACTCCATATGTATCGCCGCGACGACCCGAAATCTATTCGGGTGTACGCAGGGGATGACCTTCTGGAAGCGGAAACCCTGTTCCCCGGTTTTAAACAGGCTGTCAAAGCGATTTTTGTTATCGCTTAGCGTATAAAAAGCCGATTTCGCGGTGTGCCGGATTCGGGGTAATCGTCACTTGGAAGCCATGATTCTCCAAAAATTTCACCAAATCCTGATGGCTGTAGGGGGTGAGTCCGTCGTGATATTCCATACAAAGATGCCGGATTTTGTGCAGGGTGATCGGGCTGGCATGAAATAAAATGTCGTATTCCGCGCCTTCGCAATCCATTTTCATAAAATCACAGTGTTCCAGAGATTGAAAAACTTCATCCAGGGTAATGCCCACGACAGAAACGGCCTGTGCTTCTCCTGCGGCGGCGGTGCTGTGTCTAACCGCGACTCCTGTTTCTGTATTCATGTGCAAAGGACGAGATTCCGCGCCGATAGCATAGGGAAAAATTTGTGCATTGGGTACACTGTTCAGCGACAGATTCTTTTGCAGCAGTTCATAGGATTCCGGGAAGGGTTCATAAGCATATATCCTACCGTTCGGGAGTTTTTGAGCCGCATAGACCGTAAAATCGCCCAGCCCTGCGCCAATATCCATCACCGTCCAGCCATCTTGCAGCCCGATTGCGTGGGTTTCATAATCGCGGTCAAGGCAGGTTTCCTTGATAATCCAGATATCCATCAGGCCGCGCACCCAGAATCGCTGTCCCGTCCGAAGTTCGATTTTAAACGGCTGCCGTGAGGACAGCCCACGCAGAATTGCAGGCCAGTTTTTGAAGCCAAACAGCAGGGTTGGAATGGAGGACAGGTAGTAGCGCCAGCGCGAAAACAGCATCATCTCAATCCTGATTAAAAATCTGCACCATCTTAAAATACGGCGGTGATATAATCAAACCGGAAAAGATGACATGACCTTTGAAACCCATTTTTACGAATTGGATACCCATACGTTTTTCCGGCTGGCGCTGCGGAATTATTTTGTGAGCCAGGGCTGGGGATATGTGGCGGCAGGGCTGGCCGTAATTATTTTTAGCGTGGTGACTGGCCGCAGCCTGATGACGATTCTCCTGCTTACGCTGCTGGCGGCGGTGGTACTGGTGGCTGTGCCTGTGTACTGGGTCTGGCGATACGCAAATCAGCCGTCGCATCGGGCATTTTTAGGCAGGCGGCGCTGTGTTTTTAACGCAGAGGGGATGCGGTTTTACGGTGAACGGGGTGCGCTGGCCTTTGTCCCCTGGCTGGATTTGCTGTATGTCACCCGCACAGGCAGCTACTATCTTTTTTACACCGATAGGACGCAGTTTTATTACATCCCATTCAGCGCTTTTAAACAACCTGCTGACCGCGAGAAAATCGACCAATTTTTGCAGCAGAAAAAATACCTCGTTTAGATTGTTCACCGTTTGTTGAGACACTATAAAAATCCATAAGGGAGTGTTATGCCGGAGCGATTTTCCGTATAGAATGAAAGGATTAGTTAATCATGGGAGTATCTGAGATGAATAAGCGCGTTTTGTTCCTGACAATTCTGCTGGTGGTGCTGCCCTTTGTGATGGCAGCCTGCGGGGGCGACCTTTCTGAAGATGACGCCGAAAAAACTGTGAAGGCGGCGTTTGAAGGCGACGTTGACGAGGCCAATAAAAACATCTGCGATGAGGACAAAATCAAAGAAGAAGATGCACAGGTGGTTGAAGGTCTGACCGTTGATGATATTGAGTGTAAAAAAGACGGCGACAAAATGAACTGTGACTTCACCATGAAAATGGAAGTAGAAGGCACAGAGCAATCGTTCCCCTCTTCATTCAGCTTTGATATTAAAGACGGTAAACTTTGCGGTGGCGACTTTTCGCCCCAATAGCAGTGGTTTGTTGTGGGGCGGGTGTCGTCACCTGCCCCTCCTGACAAATGACATCCAAAAACACGACATTTATTACACGAAGAAAATTAGAACAAATGTTATAATTATTATATCTTTTTGAAGGATACTATTCATGGAAACCCGCGTTGTTACCGTGACGGCGGAAAATGTAGACCGGTACGGTTTTTTCTGTTTTAAAAGCAAACCCAAAGCGGAAGGCTACCAGCGTAAGCGGCAGTGGCTGATGGCGCGTTTTGCTGAAGGGCTGCAAATCAAACTGCTGTACGAAGGCGAACGTTCAGTTGGATTTATAGAGTTTATGCCTGCGGAAAGCGCCTGGCGGGTCGTGAACGCGCCGGACTATCTGGTGATTCACTGCCTCTGGGTCGTGGGGTCGGGCAAAGGCAAGGGGAACGGGTCGCGCCTGCTGGAACTATCTACCGATGAGGCGCGGCAGCAGGGCAAACATGGCGTTGTGATGGTGACAAGTACCGCGAACGGGTTGGCCGATAAAAAAATTCTGCTCAAAAATGGCTTTGAAGAAGTTGACCAGGCGCCGCCGAATTTTAGTCTCCTGGTGAAAAAATTTGATTCTGCCCCCACTCCCACCTTTCCGACCAACTGGCAGGAACGTTTGCAGCGCTGCGGGGAGGGCATGACCGCGCTTTATACAGCTCAATGCCCGTATATTGTGGATATGCTGAAATCGATTCAGGAGATTACTCAGGAACGCGGCCTCCCGTTTCAAACGATTGAGCTGACCAGTTCTCAGGCAGTGCAGAAACGTGCGCCTTCCCCCTATGGCATTTTTAATCTGGTGTACAACGGCAGGCTGCTGACGCATTACGTGTACGGGCAAAAGCACCTGCTCAAGCTGCTGGATGAGTCAGCAGCATAACGTAGGGGCGGGGACAAGGGCGGTACGCCCGATTCGCGCCCTTTTTAACCTCACCCCAAACCCCTCTCCCAGAACAAGTTCAAGGGCGGACAGGAAGATGAATGTAGGGGCGGGGACGATACCCGCCCTTTTTCGGGCAGGCATCGCTCACTGCGTTCGCTTGTTCCTGCC
>CAZKZS010000300.1:0-6393 GCA_964557285.1 uncultured Anaerolineae bacterium
GGGCAGGCATCGCTCACTTCGTTCGCTTGTTCCTGCCCCTACTGTCCGCCCCTTAGCAACAGATGGGGAGGGGTGAACCTGCTTTGAAACACACCTTTTTTTTATTTTTGTTCAGCCTCCTGCTGCTGGCGGCCTGTGAGAAAGAGAACCCTCCACAAGCGACCTCCACCGCCGCGCCATCTGCTTTGCCTACCGAAATTCGCCTGCCGATTACCCCCGGCGTGCGGGCATTTGATCATCTGGAAATCGTTTCTTCCAATATGTTTCATAATGACACTTACGGATGGGTCGCGCTGGAAATCAAAAACAACAATCCCTTTCATGTGACCAACTACCTGATAACGCTCACGCTGCTGGACGAGAATCATCTCGAACTTGAAACTTTCCCTGCCAGCACCCCTTTTTTTAAAATTCCCGCCGGATACAGCCTGCCTGTGGTGATTGAGTTCGCGCTGCCGGAAGGTTATGCCGATTTTCTGGCGCAGGTTGAAATGGATACGGCTTATAATCCTAATTCGCAAGCCCTGACCGCCGTTTATGACCTTCCCCATACTCTTGACCCGCCGACCAGCACTGAACTGCCAATGACCCTCACGGGAACAATCACCAATGACCGCCCGCAGGAATTGATTACGCCTGTGGTGGTGGTCGCGCTGTATGATGAGCAGGGCAATATTCTCAGCGCGGCGGGGGCAAGTCTGGGGGAAAAAACCAGCCTGCTGCCGGGAGAAACCGTACCCTTTCAGGCGACGTTTTCCATGCTGCCCACGACTTCCTTTGATGAAATTCGGGTGGTCAGCGCGGGATATGTGTTTGAGTCAGACTGAGGGTATTCCGCAAACGGGAGGTTAACATCTGGATGATGCCTTCCATAATTTCAATGCGGCTCGCCATGAGTTCAAAGAACTCCGTCCGGTTGATTTTGAGCAGAATCGAGTCTGTGATCGCGGTTGCGGAGGCCGAACGGGGTTCGCGGTCAAGAATTGCCATTTCACCCAGCACGTACCCTTTTTCCAGAATCGCAATTTCTACCCCTTCGCGGCTGTGAATCCGAATCCGGCCTTCGGCAATGACATACATATCCTCACCCGGGTCGCCTTCGTTAAACAGGGTATCGCCGCTTTTGACTTCCACTTCTCTGGCGATCTGGGCAAGGTGAGAAATATCCCGCGCCGGAATCGTCTGGAACAATTCCACATGCTTGAGCAAAATCGTTTTTTCCAGGGTGGAATACATGCTGAATATCCTTGTATTTTCGGGGAAAATTTGAATCGGGAAGGTTTTAATCGTTCGCAGCACCGTCCCGTTCCCTGCCAGATGACGGGTAATCATATCCTTGCGTGTGCGTGAACGCAGCAGTTCTTTCCAGTTCAGGCTCTCTAACAGGCCAATGCGCTGATGCCGAATCGCAAAATCAAGCGCCACAATGGACCGCCAGCTATCATTGGAGTCAATATATACCCTGAGTTCGTCATCCAATTGGCGCGGCATCGCCTCAAAAAAACGATACCCCCGCAGGCAGCGTTCTTCCAGGTCAAGATTTTCAAACAGGGGCGTGATGATGGTGCGCTCCTCTTTGGTGAAGATGTTATCCAGAAATTCCAGCGCATTTCCCATATTGGCCTTGTGTTCGATGTTATAAATCACGGTTTCGATGGGAGTCTGCGGGTCATTCATCACCGTCAGTTTGAGCAGCGCGGGAGTCGCACGGTGAATATCTTCGTCAATTAGATCTTCCAGCAGAAATTTATCCTGACTTTGCCGCAAAAAATACTGGGTCTGGAAACGGCGATACAGGAACTGCGCCATACGGAACATCTGCGTGCGAAGGGGATGAATCACCTCAAAGGGGAGTCTGCCCTGCCGCGCAATATCCAGCAGGGTGTTGACGGTTGTACCGTACACGCCAATATCTTCATCCTCCAGCATCTTCACCAGAAAGTCGATGACTCGCGGCTGGGGATAGTCTCGCAGGATGGAAATAATCCCGATTCGCAGCGTCCGGTCAGAACTCGTATCGGCGGCCAGGGACAGCAGCACGTTAATGACTTCTGAGGCTTCATAATTTTTAAGCACCTGCCGCGCTAAAAAGGCGGTGCGCGGCCTGCGAAGGTTATAAGCAATATCGGCAATCGCCAGCCCGTTGTCGCTGGATTGAAGCTGCTGCGCGACGGCCAGCGACAGCTTGACCACATGGGTCGTATTCCGGTGCAAATACTGGCGCATGAGGTCACGCGGAAATTCTTTAGGCATATCCACTAGCATATTCAGTGCCAGCGTATTGAGCTTTGTATCCGGTTCGCGCAGCATGTTTTCCAGCGTTTCGCGGGCTTTATCGACAGGCCCCTGCTGCATGACCAGCGCTCCTTTGGCCGCCGCCGCCTGAATTTCGGGCCTGGCATCATTCAGGTAACGTTCCAGAAGCGGGACAAGACCGGGGATTTTCCGGCGGGCAGCAATCAGAATCGCCTCATCCGTCATGCCACTATCTGTATACACCAATTTCATCAGTTCCGTGTCGCTGACCACGAGTGGCAAATCTGCTGCCAGTTGCAGGATATTTTGTTTGATGTGGATGCTGCCATTTTCAAACAGGGCGCGTAAATCCTGATGCCAGGGACGCAAATCGAGGTCGTGAATCAGTTCCAGCCCAAAAGCCTGGTCGCGTTCGTCCTGGCTGCGTAAAAGCTGGCGGATATTTTCAACGATAGTATTGTCCCGAATATCCAGCGTCAGGTCTTCAAATTTAAGCTGGCGTTTCTGGATGCTGGTTAAAAGCTGGTCAACGTAGCCCTTGCGAATTACAAACACCGCCGGAATCCAGATGATGATAATACCCAGCAGAATCGCGCCGATGTAACTGAAATCCAGATTGGATTGGGCAAATAAAAAGACCAATACCGCCGCAACACCTTTAAAAGCAGAGGAAATCACACCATTAACGACAGGTTTGGCGCGGATTTTGCGCTGGGGTTCAATTGGCACCCAGACCAGTTCGGTAGCGGTATCGTAAATTGTGTAACGGATAATCTGGTCGACGGCTTTGGTCGCCAGCGCCGCCGCGAAAAGCGGGGTCAAACTCAAAATATCGGCGGAAATCATGGGGGAAATCAGCATTGCTGCTGCGCCTATCGTTAGGGCGATGGGCAACGAAAGCAAACTGACCAGCACCCCACTGTTGCTCAAAATGCGGTTGACCACAAACAGCCGCATGAGCAGCGATAAAATCCCTACAATCACATAAAACAGGTTAAAAAAGCGGGCAAGGTCATCCTGCCCCTGAATCTCGCTTTTGGTCACAATCTGGAACTGGTATTCCAGAATCGACGCGACCATCAGGGTCGCCCCCACCACCAGCGCAATGGTCATCAGGTAGTTATCAAACAGTTTGCCCTGAATAGTGGGCTGCGCCGAGTCGTCTTTTTTAGGGGAAGCCTCTTTGAGATACGAACGGGACAAAAACGCCATCACAATACACATGACCAGTGAACCGGCCGAAATAAACAGCAGCGCATTCGCCCCAAACTGTCCCACTAACTGCGTGGAAATGAGGCCGATGATAATCGACCCCAGTGAGCCGCCAATTCCGATAATGCTGAACAGTCGTTTGGCCTGACGGGTATCAAAAATCAGACCCGCTATCAGCCAGAATTGCACGGCCACCAGCGTGCTGATTACATCTGCCCATCCGTAAAGAAAAACAACGGTTGCCTTCAGATTAAATTGGCGGGAAAGCGCCTGTTCAATGAGCAGCAGCGAAATCGCAAAAATCAGGCTGGTGACAATGACCAGTGGCAGGAGTTTAATAAACCGTGACAGCCGATTCAGCACCCCCACTACCAGCAGACTCAAAAACGGGATAGTCAGCATGATGAGGGGTAAAATTTCCTGAGCGTTGTCGTAGGTGTCCAAAAAATAGGCGGAGCGAACGGAGCGCATCAGCAAGGGGACGGCCTGCACGAAAAAATAATACGTCAGCAGGAGAAGTACAGGACGCCATTCATCTGGCTTAATATGGAGCGCCGTTCGTAATCTGGTCATACGAAATGCCTACCAATAAACGGTGTGAACAACAGGAGATACCAACTATAACCCGAATCAGAAATTTGGGCTAGCCGCAGGAATTGTACGATAATTGTGATATGAATGAACAAAGGAGACAACATGCTGGTTCAACTTTTAATTTTTATCTTTATGCTGGCAATGGGCTTTCCGATGGTCAGCCAGCCGATAGATTGCACAGGGCTGGAAGCATCCGACTGCCAGATTTTGCAAAATGCTGCTGCTGCTATGAAAGAAGCAGGGTCGTATAACAATGCCCAATTTACCGGACAGTTAGGCGGTTCGGGCGGCACCAGCGAGGGCAACACCGGAACAGTTTCCGGTTCGGGGCCCGTGATTCTGGATGCGGAAGGGCTGACCAGCGCCGCCGACTGGACTTTTAACCTGGATTTGAACGAAGGCGAACAGATTCCGGGGCGATTCGTGCTGAAGGAGGGGGCTTTTTACATCGCCAGCGAAGATGAAAATGGGGAACTGGTCTGGATGGGAACGGCCTTTAATACCAGTGAACTGATGAATGACCTCATTAGGGGCGGTCTGGTAGCGGAAGCGCTGGCTTCTCCCGGGGTCGCTACAACGATTCGCCTGGAAGATACCGAAATGAACGGTCAGGTGATGCAGGTTTACACCAGCAACATTGATTTTGTGACCTTTTTACTTTCTCCGTCGGTACTGTCGGCGCTGGAAGAAGTGATTGCCAGTATGCCGGAAGAAGAAGGTGGCGGCATGGCGGCTCAGGCAGGGGGCGATATTGCGGGGGCGATTCAACTGCTACCGCTTTTACTGAGTGACGATACCATCCGGTATACCGTCTGGGTGGGGGCAGAGGATGGGCTGGTGCATCATCTGGAACTGTACATGAACATTGTGCTGGATGCGACGATGATTGACCCCACAATAGGCGAAGTTACCCTGAGCGTAGATTTTAAAACCGATTTTGACGGGATAGGCCAGTCGTACACGGTTGAAGCGCCCGCCGATTATGAGCCAATGGATTTTGATATGGATGCGCTGCTGGATGCAGGGCTGGCAAGCGGCGGGACGGTAGCGGAAGAGTACACACCGGAATTTTCGATTGCCTATGGTGAAACCGTGACAGGCATACTTACCAGTGATAACCCCTGGGATGTGTACACTTTTGAAGCCGCCAAAGGGGACGTTGTTTCTATCCTCTTAAAAGCACCTACGCTGGAAAGTGTCTACGACGCCCAGGTGATTCTGCTGAACGCCGATGGGGAGGAAGTGGCGTTTAACGATGACCACGACTCGGATCGGGAGGATTTGGGGGTGCTGGATTCTCTGATCAGTGGATTTGAAATTCCTGCCGACGGAGAATATCGGATTATCGCTACCTGGCTGGCCGAAACCAGAGATGGCGAGTATGAGTTAACGCTGGAAAAAGCGGAGTAAGGGTAGGGGCGGGGACAAGGTGCGTTAGCGCCGATTCCCGCCCATTTGAGCCTGCTATCCCAGCCGTTCAATGGCCTCTTTCAGACGTGCCAGCGCGGTTTCCTGCCCCAGCACTTCCATCGATTCAAACAGGGGGGGGGAAACTTCCTGAGCAATGACTGCCCAGCGCAGAGGACTAAACACCTGTCCGGTTTTTAAACCCATTGTTTCCACCAGCGCCCGAATATGTTTGTCCTGATTGGCGGCGCTGAAATCATCCAGTCCGGCCAGAATCTCATAACAGCGCTGCAAAACGTCACGAAGCTGTGCCACATCCATTTTTTTAGGCAGCATTTGTTCCAGTGTGGCAGGAATAAATTCCTTTGCAAACAGGAATTTCACCAGTGGCACTGCCTCCCTCACGGGATTCATGCGGGCTTTGATATGGGGAATGATGCCTTGTAATTTGTTTTCATCAATTTCCCCATAAGCTGCTTCCAGCAGGGGGCGCAGTTTGTCCGCAAGCCGGGCATTATCCATTGCGCGGATATGTTCGCCGTTCAGCGCCTTTAACTTGGAAAGCGGCACTTTAGCGGGCGCGGGGTTAATCCGGTCAAAGCTGAAACGCTGGATAGTTTCTTCAACGGAGAAAAATTCGCGGTCATCCCCAAAACTCCATCCCAGATGGGTGAGCCAGTTCACTACAGCTTCCGGCTCGTATCCAGCATCAATATATTCATCCACAGACACCGGAATCGTTTCCCCTTCTTCGCTTTTACACGGCTTCCGTTTGGACATCTTGCCACCGCCGGGACAGAGAATTACGGGCAGGTGTACCCATTCCGGCTGTTCCCATCCAAACGCCTGATAAATCTGGACGTGTAACGGCGCGGAAGGCAGCCATTCAGTGGTACGAGTCACATGGCTGATTTCCATGAGGTG
>CAZKZS010000301.1:0-5760 GCA_964557285.1 uncultured Anaerolineae bacterium
ATTACTGCTGATTATCGCTCTAATGGTACTGCTCATCTCATCAGCCTCAGCGCAGCAGCCGACGGCGGACGAGATGGCGGATTATTTTTTCCAGGAATTTAACCGTATTGTCCGCGAGGATTATGGGGGAGTCGCGCTGGCGCAGAATGAGGTTTTACAGGAAATCGCGCAGAAAATCGCGGAAAATATCGGCTGCCGGGAAGATACCATCGAGTTTGATATTCAGGGCGATGCCTATGACCTGGGTTATAAACCCTATCCCAGTTATGGCGAAATCCCCCGCACGACCCGCGTGCCGCTGATTCCCGTCGTTAATAACCGCCCCATTGAATCGGTGGTTGAAAATTACACCAATGTCATTTACAACGCCAACATTCGGGGTGCAGGACTTTACTATCGGGAAATGGGGGTTGGGGTAAGTGTGTGCCAGAATACCCGCGCGCCTCAATACAGCCTGTTTGTAGTGCTGGGGGCGCAGCCGGATGTGATTCCGCTGGTGATTGAAAATGGCGCACCAGAACTTGAAGTGGAGTCCGTGCCTGCGACTGTCACCCTTTCCATTCATGAGGAAAACAGCCGCCGCAGCCCCGGTATTTTTGGGAAAGCTGCCTCGATGCGGTTGTCGCTTTCCCCGTTAGATGATCGTGTTGCCCCTCAGGAATATGCACCAACGCTGGAATTTGAACTGCCTACCTGCGGCGAAAACACGATTTATTATGAACTGACGGATACCGAAGGCGTGGTCGTGACAGGTGAAACGTCGGTTGAACTCATCTGCGGGGCCGCCTCCGGCGAAGCAGAAGCAACAGCAGAAGCCACCGAAGAAGTCATAACTGAAGAAGATACATCTGAGGAAACGACTACGGACGACTCATCCAACTAACCACTCCTGCATTTTTTGAGCAATCGCAATCGGGCCGGGGGGTGTGGTCTGCCACAGCCAGCTTATAGGAACATGCAGCCCCGGCAGAAGCGGGGTTTCATAATCGGCATTGAAGGGCTGGCTGGCATACAGCCCTTCAGAGGTTAAACGGTAAAATTTAGTTTCGCGCCGAAGCGGGTCAATAATCCAGTATTCGGGAATACCGCCCGCTTCATACTCCACAAATTTCTGCCCATAATCGCGGGCGGCGCTTTCTTCAGAAACGACCTCAACGACAATATCCGCCCGACCTTCTACTCGGGTCTTTTTCACCCGTTCCGCATGTTCATTCAGAATAATCTGAATATCGGGTTCACGCGCGGGGCCGTCCGGTGTGATTTTCAGGACAAAGGGCGCTTCCCGAAAAACCGCAATCGGGCGCAATTCAAGGTACACATCAAGCAAGTTAGAAATGAGGCGGGTAATAATGTTATGCACCTCTGTCACAGGTGACATTTTATACACGACCCCCTCAGCCCATTCGTAAAAATCGGCGGCATATTTTTCCATATATTCATCAAATGACACCGTAACTTGCTCTGCTACCGCTATCATGCTTTTATCCTCTCCGATGAATCTGTAACAAATCGGACAGCACCGCGAATCCGGTAGGCATTTGTCCCGCGCCGGGGCCAATCAGGGTAATGCTGCCCAGTAAATCGGTGGTGAAGGTAATCGCGTTAGTCACGCCGTTGATGCTGGCAAGGGGGTCGGTTAAAGGCAGCAGAACGGGTTCAACACGGGCGTAAATTTTCCCATTGTCATTTTTGACTGAGCCGATTAACTTCCAGCGTTTATTTTCCGCCTTCGCGCGGTGAATATCTTCCAGTGTTAGCCCCGTAATGCCGATACAGGGAATATCTTCAATGGTCAGATGTGCGCCCATCAAGGTATTTGCCAGAATCAACACTTTGCTCAGGGCGTCAAAGCCTTCTACATCGGCGGTAGGGTCGGCTTCAGCGTAGCCAAGCGCCTGTGCTTCTTCCAGCACGGAAGAATACGGTTTGCCCGCTTCCATTTCCGTGAGAATATAATTGGTTGTGCCGTTGAGAATCCCGCGAATTTCGGTGACATCACAGCCTGCCAGCGCATTTAATCCCAGCGTCAGAGTCGGCGTCCCGCCCATGACCGTCCCTTCAAAGCCCAGATACAGCCCCAGCCGATGGGCAGCGGCGGACAGTTCTCCATAGGCCAGCGCAATCGGGCCTTTGTTGGTGGTCACTATATGTTTGCCCATTTCCAGCGCCAGACGGCAGTAATCCAGGGCGGGCTGGCCGGTTTTAAGATTGGTCGGTGTGACTTCTACCACCACGTCGGCGTTGCTGTGCCGGATGATGTCCTCACTGGTAGTCAGGTCACGGATAAGACCAGGGGACTCAGGGTAATCGGTCAGGGTACGAACCGCCAGCAGCGCCGCCGGATCAAGCCCATCGGGATGGTAGAGTGTACCTTTAATTTTGTCCGAAACCGCTACCACCTGCGGGCGAAACTGGCAGCGCTGCGCCAGTGAATCGCGTTTTTCATGCAGAATCCTGACCAGCCCCTGCCCAACGACCCCGAATCCAATCAGCGCGATTTTCATAACCTATTCCGCTTTGGGTTCGTCGTTTTTATTTTTATCGTCGTTAATACCCTGTATTCCTTCGCGGAAGGCACGCACCGCCTGACCCAACTCACCCCCAATCCGACCCACACGCCCCACGCCAAACAGCAGCAGCGCAATTACAAGAATGACCAGGAGTTCCGGTGTACCTATACTACCCATGATGTTTTTCTCCATTGTTTGCTTTTTGCTCATTCTAGCATATTAGAAATCCTTCATATAGATTGACGGGAGAGGGCAGGTGGGATACAGTGAAATCAGATTACTCACTTAAGTGGGTAAGATAAATTAAGTGACTTATATAACTAACGGAGATTCTTATCATGACTACTTTAACTGCTGCTCCGCCCCTCACCTGTACGATTCATGCTCCGGCTGCTCATGTTTATAAATCGTTTACCGACTCGGACTGGATACATGACTGGCTGTGTGATGATGCCAGTGTACGCGCTGCGGTGGGCGGTCATCTGCTGCTGCAATGGTTTCCGCCCCGCCACGCGATGGGCGTGTATACCGCCCTTGAACCTAACCAGCATGTCGCTTTTACCCTGCGTTATTCCGATACTGACGAAGAAATTCATGTTGATGTGACCCTGACCGACTCAAATGGCGTAACCGAAGTTACCATAAACGGCGTCCTGAGTGAAGAATGGGAAGCTGCCCTGAGCCGGCTTCAGGAAGTGCTGGAAACCGGCGCCGACCCGCGTATTACCCATCGGGTCCTCATCGGCATTTACCCCGGCAATTTTGATGCAGACGTAGCGAAAAAGCTGAATGTCCCTGTATCTGAAGGAGCGCTGGTGAATGATGTGATTCCGGGGCTTGGCGCGGCCAAAGCAGGACTCCAATCGCAGGATGTGGTGGTAGAAATTGATGGAAAACCCATCAATAATGATAATCCGGTTTATGAACGGGTGCGTCACAAAAAACCCGGGGATACGGTAGAAGTAGGCTACTATCGTAACGGTGAAAAACAGTTTGCCACGATGCCACTTTCCGGTTATCCACTGCCCGATTTTCCGGCTGATTACATGGGTTTGGCTGACCAGATGCAAGCGCATTACGCCGACCTTGACCGCGAAATGACCGCGCTGTTTGAAGGGGTTTCCGAAGCAGAGGCCGCCCAAAAACCCGCCCCCCAGGAGTGGAGCGCTTATGAAGTGATTGCCCACCTGATTTTAAATGAACGCTGGGTGCAGCACTGGCTGGGTGGTCTGATGCAGGGGCCGGAAGTGTCCGGTTACACCGCCAATACCCCCGCCCGTATCGCCGGAATCGTCAACGTCCACAAAACAGATGTTCTTGATGAAATGCGTCGCAGTTGGGCGGAAACGGTGGCTATTCTCCGCAACGTGCCGGAAGAATTTTTTGCTCGCAAAGCGAATTTGTGGTGGGCAACCTTTGAACTGACTCAGCTTTTGCCCCACGCCCGCCAGCATTTTGTCCAGATTCGCAGCGCGATTGAGGCGGCCAAACGGTAGAATTTTTCACCGGGCGGGAATCTATATTATATCCCGTCCGGTGGGGTATTATTATTCTGATAGTATTTCCTCATCTAGGGTATCTGATGCACTATGTATAAAACGCATGAGGGGAACTTCTTGGATTTTTTCTTTTAGATATTTCTCTATATCTGTATCTTCCATAAAAGCAAAAGGATTTGGACAGCCTAAAATTCTTTCAAGCGTCAAGGCGACTCTTTTAGGCCAGTAACCAGCGCTCATCTGAATAATAGTACCATCGATTTCATTGGCTAACTCAACAATGCGGCTTCGGGGGCCTATGCGATCCACAATGATTATGGTTCCCATATACCAATGCGTACTACCTAGTTCAATTTCCCTTCTGTATCTTGATACCTTATCAAGCGAGATTTCTGTGTTACCACTTCCGATGAATCCGATATCGAAGCGGACACCTTTTCCGGGACTATATAACAGGGTTGCATCACTTTCTCGGTCTCGTCTATCCTGAGAGGAAAGCCAGAAAACCTGATTAAGCTGAGCTAAGTTTTCACTATTACCTGGCTTGTAACTTACATGTTGAAATCCGAGGACGTGCAATAAAGTTCCCAGAACCAATTTTTCAAAAAATTTTCCATATAAGGATTTTTCTGACCCTCTAAGAGTAAGTGTTTGCGCTCCTATAGCATTCAAAAGATAGACCATAAATGTCCAGTTTATGATAATTTTATCAGCAGAATTTAAACCTATGATACCCTGTAATGCTCCATATTCTTTCTGGTACGAATCAATGATCTCTTTGCAAGTATTTATATAAATATTCCGATATTGAGTAATGAGACTCGGATCGCTTCTTAAAACGTTTTGAAAACCTTTTCCCGTTAACCCTAGCAGCCAATTGGCTAATAGCTTATCCGCAGTTGCAGTATTTCTTTGCGTCAAAATTTCTGTGGCTATAAAAGGTAATTGCTCTACAAAGTCATCCACAGTGTTAGAGCCATCAATAAACAACTTTAACATTGCGAGATTTAACACTGCAATACGCCGACGAGTCAGAGTTTCGGTTGAACTCCGTATATTTTTTCCAGTGAGAACATCCACGACAACATTTCTTATAACATCTATACCAATAGTTTCAATTAAATCAGTTCCCCTGGCTGTGAGCAGGTTAACTGCACGGGAGGATAGAAAATCGGATAATTTGGGCATAGGAAGTCCTAGAACAAAATATCATTGGTTTCGATAGGAGTGCAGTTGATGGTCAGAATGCTTTGAGCTTTACTGCCCAGCCACATTTTGCTTTCTTCGCGCATTATATTTACATATTCCAACTCTTTTTCTATAAGAACAAATCTTCTCTCCAGTAGTACCGCCGCTTTGCCTACAGTTCCAATGCCGGCAAAGGGATCTAATACTACATCCTGTTTGAAGGAGTAATAACTAATAACACGCTGTGCCAGTTCCAGGGGAAAAATGGCGGGATGTCGTTTATCATTTGATGGCGGTATACGCCAAATGTTGGTGGGTTCATAATCCCCACTTATTCGAGATTCTTTAACCAGTTCCGGTTTAGGATGAGCGCGGATATTCCAATCAATAAGTTTATCTGTATGTTTTCGATAGACTAAAATATATTCTGTTACTGGCACAGTTTTATACTGTAGGGGATTTCTATCAGCAGCAAAACGTCTTCCTCGCCCAGTGGCCCAGCCTGCCCCGGCTGGTTTTTCCCAGATAATGTCATCAATAAAATCATAGCCTTCTTCAATAAA
>CAZKZS010000301.1:5770-6392 GCA_964557285.1 uncultured Anaerolineae bacterium
TTCTTTTAGATGCTTCGTTACGATTTGAACGCCTAATCAAAATGGGAGCTGCATTGATGACAAAGAAACGGCCTTCAGCCAATAGGTGGTGAATTAACTGAACAATTTTACGTATCTTTAGAAGATACTCGGCATAGGTTATATAATCAGCATATTCAGGCTTAGCATTATAATACGGGGGAGATGTAAAAACTAAATCTATACTGCCCGCAGGCAACATTTGCAAAATTTGTTCACTGTCTCCCCATGCTAAGGTATTTCGTAAGTCAGAAAGCTCATAAACTTTAGGCGCTGTTCTGTTGGGCTGTATTGTATGCTGGTGGTCACTATTTTCGCGGCCAAGCAACTTGGCCTCTAAAGTAGTCGAAGCGGTTGTTTTTTCTAAAAGGATCAGTGAAGTTCTGGCATCTATGACAATTTCCCCAAGTCTGCGATTTGAATATCTTTGTAGAAGTGGTACCCGCCAGATATGATACCTATCGTCCACTTCAGGCAATCCAAAGTCAATGGCATTTTCAAGATTAACCTGTTTCAACCATGTAAAAGCTATATCCTTTGCATCCTGTACATTAAGTACAGAGTATAGGCGTTGTTCTGCTACTGTTCTTTTATTCATATTAGG
>CAZKZS010000302.1:0-6368 GCA_964557285.1 uncultured Anaerolineae bacterium
TTGAAAGATGTGTCTGAGTCTACCCCATTCCCTTAAAACTGTCGGAGGGTGAACCGATTTTCGGAGAGGGGTTTGGGGTGAGGTTAAAAATTATCGCATGAGCAGCACAGGGCGAATCCGGTCAATTGCCCAATCAACATCATTCTTTGTAATCACCAGAGGCGGCGCAAATCGGATAATGTGTTTGTGAGTTTCCTTGCACAGGATTCCCGCGTCCTGAAGCGCTTCGCAAAAACGGCGCGCCCCGCCCGCCGATTCATACAGTTCTACCCCAATCAGCAGACCCCTGCCGCGCACTTCTTTCACATGCGGGCTGTTGATTTCGGCAAGCTGTTCCTGAAAGTATTCGCCCACTTCTTCCGCATTTTCGATGAGATTTTCTTCGACAATCACCTGCAACGCGGCACGCGCCACCGCACACCCAACCGGATTCCCGCCGAAAGTGCTGCCGTGATCACCGGGGTTAAACACCCCCAGCACTTCGCGGTCAGAGACTACCGCCGATACAGGATAAAAGCCGCCGGAAAGGGCTTTGCCAATCGTAATCATATCCGGCCGCACGCCTTCATGATCACAGGCGAACAGTTTGCCCGTCCGTCCTAATCCTGTCTGGATTTCGTCAGCAATCATCAGAATATTGTTTTTGGTACAAAGTTCACGGACTTTTTTCAGGTAGCCGTCCGGCGGCACGATAATCCCGCCTTCACCCTGAATCGGTTCAAATAAAAAGGCAACCGTATTAGGGGTAATAGCCGCTTCCAGTGCTTTTGCATCTCCGTAAGGAATGACTTTAAACCCGGGGGTAAAGGGCGCGTAGCCATCCCGGTACTGGGCTTCGGTGCTGAAACTGATAATCGTGATGGTGCGGCCAGCAAAGTTATTTTCGCAGACGATAATTTCTGCTTTGTCCTGTGCTACCCCTTTGACTGTGTAGCCCCATTTGCGGGCGGCTTTGAGGGCGGTTTCAACGGCTTCCGCGCCGCTGTTCATCGGTAGCGCCATTTCGTAACCAGTGAGTTCACACAGTTCTTTGTAAAATAACCCCAATTGGTCGTTGCGGAAGGCGCGGCTGGTCAGCGTAATCCGCGATACCTGGTCAATGAGCGCCTGCCGGATTTTGGGGTGGTTGTGTCCCTGGTTCAGGGCGCTGTAGGCGCTAAGGCAGTCCATGTAACGTTTGCCTTCCACGTCCGTTACCCAGATGCCCTGCCCCTCATGAATGACCACATCCAGGGGATGATAATTGTGTGCGCCGTATTTGTCCTCAAGGTTGATAAAATACTGCGCGGTTTGGACTTTTTCTAAGGTCATAGAATCCGTTTCCTATGCAATAAACGTAGTTTTATTATGCCTGTGTTGCGGGGGAAAAACCAGAGTACCATAGGTACGTTATAATAGTGACAAAGGAGAGGATAAGATGGTGACTCTGATTGTCCCTGAAGCGATTGCTGAACAAATTATCACGATAGCGGAACGTGAGCATCATTCGGTAGAGGCGATACTGGCGGCGATGGTCGCAAAATATAATGAATCGCTCAGCCATGAGGAAATTGAAGCCCGATTGCGAACCATGGAAGGGCTTACTCCCCCTATCGACGATGGTAGTGAGCCGCCCATGACCGATGAGGAAGCGCAGGAACTTGCAGACCTTATCGGCAGGCCATTGTCCGAAATTATCATTGAAGAACGCAGTTAACTAATCTGTTCTCCACACCCGCCAGATTTGCACATCCCAGGCTTCGCTACGGATTTTTTCCTGCTTAAAACGAATGACTTCTTCCCATCCAATGCCCGGCATCTGCTGAAAAAACGGACGGTAGCCACTGAGGATTAAATATCCGCGTTCGCCGTCGGGCAGACTGTCCATAAAAGCGACTAAATCCTCCCGCACTTCATCCAGCCGCAGGCAGGGGATTTCCTGCTCCGTATAAAAATACAGCATGTGACACAGATTCCAGTTGGCGATGATGTGAGTCGGCGGGGGAGTGAGCGCGTTAATAAAATCGGCGGCCTGTCGTTCGGCGTCATTAGCAGTGAGGAATCCACTTTGATATTCGGTGTAATTGGTTTCGGAAAAAGCGAGTTTGTCCGGTTCGGTTAAATCCATGCGGGCAAAAGGAATCGCATGAGTCACCAGCCAGAGTCCCGCCGCCGCCGTAGCCACCAGCGCCGCCGCTTTTCTTATGGGGGAATCCCACAGGCTGACGATTACAAACGCCAGCGCGGACATCAGCGGGGCGGACATGGGCATAAAATAGCGAGAGGTAGCAAGCCGCGCCCCGACAACAGAAGGCAGGACAAACACCCCAAACCACAGCGCGATATACAGATATTTTCTCCAATGGTGCGGCTGCAACACCACTGCCACTAAAAATATCCCTCCGATAAACAACAGCAGGTTTTCCGTGAAAAAATCATCCATTTCGGCGCGAACCTGCTGAATGTATTCCAGGGGCGTGAATTGGTCTTTTTCTTCTTCCGCGTTGGAACGTAAGTTGTAGGCGTTGACCAGTTTAAACGGCTCATCCGTGTTCAGCGCCCACGCCGCCGGAATCAGAATCGGCAGCCATAGCAGCAGGGTGGTCAGGGCGGCGGCGGTGAGGGGGGGGAGGTAGATTTTTGTCCAGGCGTCGATTTTCACCCTCACCCCCAACCCCTCTCCAGAGGGGCTTTTATAAAAAATCACGGTTGCCAGCACAGGCAGCAGAGGCAGCAGCCCCATCGTTAGTTTTGCCATCACCGCCAGCCCAACCAGCCCGCCAAGCAGCGTCCCTTCTTTCAGCGTGGGGTGTTTGACCAGCACCAGCCCGCGCCAGACGGTCAGAGTCGCAAAAACGGTAGCTAGCGGGTCGGCCATTGCCATCCGTTCGTAAAACAAGGCGATCGGGCAAAAAATGTACAGCAGCAGCGCCAGCAGTCCCGCCGGACGGCTGTGTAACGTTTTGCCAATCTGATACAGCGCCGCCCCCGTGACCAGCGACACCAATCCGATAGACAGACGGGAGGAGGCCAGCACATGCAACCTGTCCGTTTCAAAAAGTCCCAGCCAGAAATACACCAGCAGTTTGCCATGTGACACCCGCGCTGGATGAAATTCAAAATCGTAGATGAATCCTGCCCGCCGGATGTGAAACCCTTCGTCTATATAGGGGTTCTGTATGGTGACATGGTGTGTGCGGACAAAAAGTTGTAAGAGTAACATGGTTACAACGGGTACATAGAATCGGAATTTCATTTGGCTAATTGTATGCGCCAAATCGCCGAGTGCAAGGTTATAAACCAACGGCCAGATGATGGCTTCTTGTGTTAAATTCCGAAAGGGGACACAATGGCAGGTATGAAGAAATTTCGCATCTCACGACTCGAAGCGCGTCTGGAAAATTTCATCGAAGGGCTGTTTGCTGGCCGTGTAAAGACAGAAACGTTACTTTCGGCGGCGGCACGCGCTTTTGATGAGCATATTCGTTTTGATACCGCCGGAAACCGGATTATTCCCACCCGTTTTCTGGTTTCTTTGAATCCTGACGATTACACGCTGCTGCTGGGTGAAAGCCCGGATGTGGCCGAGCAGATGAAAAATTTTCTTCTGAAACTGGCAGAGCAGGCCGGAGCGCATGTCAATCAGCCTGTGCGGGTTTCTATTGTCAGCGTTGAAGAGCAGGCACGGGGCAGCATTGCCGTAGATGCAAGCTGGCCGACAGATAAAAACAGCCAGACCCGCCCCATGCAGAGTATCCATATCGAACCCTATGACGCGCCGCCCGGAGCGCAACTGCTGCGCGAAGGCAAAAAAGTGATGGATTTAGACCGCCATGTCGTCAATATTGGCCGACGGCTGGATAACAATCTGGTGCTGGATGACCCACGAGTCAGCCGGATTCACTGCCAGCTTCGGCTGCGGCATGGGAAATATGTCGTTTTTGATCTCAATAGTTCTCATGGCACATCGGTCAACGGTGTTCCGGTCGTGGAACAAACCCTGCAAAGTGGAGATGTATTGTCAGTAGGGGGAGTACAATTGATTTATATTGACGATATTCCTACTGATGCTATAGAAACGTCGGAGCATGATATGGTAACTAAACCCCGTCTTGAGCTGCCGAACGATCAGACCGGAACGTTTGCTCCCTAATTTTGACTTTGACTCAATCTGTCCGAAGGTACAGCCGCCTATGCAAGGAGGACTTGCTATGATTGGAAACCTGACGGTTAATATCACTGTGCTGGAACAACTGATGGACATCAACGCCTATTTTCATCGGATTGGTTATGAAGGCTCACATCAGCCGACTTTAGAAACACTGCGGGCGCTGCATAAAGCCCATATGATGGCCGTCCCCTTTGAAAATCTGGATATTCATCTGGGGCGTCCGATTAAACTGGATAAAGACTCCCTGTTTGAAAAGCTGGTTTACCGTCGGCGGGGAGGATTTTGTTACGAGCAAAACGGCCTATTTGCGCTGGTGCTGCGCGAACTGGGCTTTGATGTCACCCTGATGGAAGCGCGAGTCAGCAGGGCAGACGGCAGTTTTGGCATCCCCTTTGACCACCTGGCGCTGAGAGTGCAGCTTGAGGAGCGCTGGCTGGTGGATGTTGGCTTTGGGGATTCCTTTTTAGAACCCCTGCGGCTGGATTTTCCCCGTGAGCAGTATCAAAACGGGGAGGGGTATTTTGTGGTGCATGATGGCGTGCAGGGAGTGTATTCGCGCTGTGATAAAAACGGACACCCACAGCCGGAATATCAGTTTTTCCTTCAGCCCCGCGAACTGTATGATTTTTTGCCGGGCTGTGAATATCACCAGACCTCACCCGAATCGTCTTTTACGCGCAAACGGGTCTGCTCGCTGGCAACACCGGAAGGCCGTCTGACTCTCAGCGATTATCGGCTGATTAAACGGGAGGGCAGTTTGCGCCAGGAGCGTTTGCTGGAAAGTGAGGAAGAAATTGCTGACGTGCTGGAAACCCATTTTGACATCATAGTGTAGAGACACGGCAGGGGCGCGGTCTTAAGTGCGGCGTGACCCGCCCCCAAAAATAAAGGGCAGGGAGAGGGGAGTCTACCTGCCCTGTAACTCAAGAGAGAAGTGTCTCGACTCTACTATCTCATATCCCTTCCCCGATTTTCCAATCCACTTTGCTCTGTTTTTTGGACAAAAGCTTAATCCCCCTAATTTTGGGGACTTCGCATCCAGCAAACCTCGTTTTAGAGTAGCAGGTAAGAAGTTTCAGGAGAAACCCACCATGTCAGCTAATGAAACCCTCCGCGCTCTGTCCACGATTCACCAGAAAAGTTTTTCCGAAATCCTCGAATCGCTGCTGTACGAAGCAGGCCGCAGCAAGTCTGAACTCCACAGCTACCTGATTCGTCAGGGATTTGAAATTGAAAAAACGTCGATGTACCGCTACTTTAATGTGAAAAAACGGTCCGGCCGGATTCCTGATAAAGGCTTTTTGCGGCATTTTTCGCTGTTTGTGGGGCTGTCGCCCTCCGAAGAAAAGGCGCTGACTCTGCTGTGGCATATGAAGCGCCAGCGCCGCCGCTTGAATTAAGTGCCGGCAGGTTTAATGTCCTGAATGTTTAACTGCGCGGTGATGCGTCCATTCCATTCGTTGACCTGCAAATAGTAGGCCGCGTCCACGTACATGGGCATTGACCGCGCCCAGTGTCCCAACCCAAACCCGATAGCATCTATGCTGACCGGACCTTCGGACAGCCGCAGTTTAAGATGTTTGCCCTCTTTGCCGACCCCTTTGTAATCCATCACCCGCAGCCGTTCGCTGATAAACAGGGGGAGGGGGTTGGCAAAGCCCGTCGGTTCAAGGCGGTGAAGCTGCTGGGCAAGTTCCAGCGTCGCAAATGAAAGCGGAATCCGCGCATCGGCAATCAAAGTTGGTTCGGCCAGTTGTTTTTGCAGCCGCTTTTCGACCAGTTCCATCAATTTCTCGCGGAACACCGGAATATTGGCGGTTTTAATGGTGAATCCAGCCGCCTGAGCATGTCCCCCGTGCCGAATCAATAAATCAGCGCACTCGTCCAGCACTTCGGTGATGTTCACTTCCGGGATGCTGCGGCACGACCCGCGCGATTCTTCTTCACCCTGTTCGATGACAATGGCCGGACGGTAAAACTCCTCCGTTAAACGTCCCGCCACCAGCCCGACAATCCCCGGTTTAAAATGCGGCGCGGCAGCAAAAATGAGAGGCAGTTCGGTCAGATGGTCGGCTAAGGCCAGCGAACGGGCTTCATCCTGCGCGTTCTGGGTCAGTTCCTGACGCTGGGTATTGAGTTCCTGAAGTTCTTCCGCCAGCCGCATAGCCTCCTCAAAATCATCGGTGGAAAGCAGTTTATAAGCAATCATGGCGCTTTC
>CAZKZS010000303.1:0-6308 GCA_964557285.1 uncultured Anaerolineae bacterium
CATCGGGCAGGGTAGCCGTTTTACTTTTATTCACCGGACGCGCATAACTAAACAGGTCGTCATCCACTTTGGGCGCAATTTCATCGAGTTTGGCTAACCACTGGCGGGCGGTAGGGTTGTCGGGCAGACTTTCCAGAATTTGCCGCGCTTCATCGTAGCGTTTTTGCCGCAAAAGCTGGTTGGCCTGCACGAGTTTATCCTTGCTGCCATTTTGCGGCGAAATCTGATTCAGTTTGGCAAGCCACTGCTGCGCGATGGTGTTATGGGGCAGGGTTTCCAGAATCTGCCGTGCCTGCGGATACTGCTTATTTTTTAAAAGTTGCTGTGCTTGTAAGAGTTTTTGTTTGGTTGTGTCCATCATCGTATTCTCAATTGACATTTGTAGTATATTACAGGTGGGTAACGCTACACTGGATTTTTTCAATAATTTCACGCATTTTTCATAGGCTGTACCTGCAAGATTTCGCCACCCACAAGCTCTACACTCAGGCAAAATAGGAGTGGCATATGGTTTTGAATTCTCCCAATCTGGAAACGCTGGCGCGGCTGGATGTGCTGAGTCAGGCACAGCGCGAACGCCAGCGTGCGATTGCCCTGGTACGGGATTATTACAACGGCGACCATCCGACCTTTTTAACCGCCCGCCAGCGTGAATTTTTGCATCAGCGTGACCGATTTTGCATGAATTACTGTCGGATTGTGGTGGATGCCCCCGCCGAACGGCTGACCGTCACCGGTTTTCAGACGGAAGATCAAAAAACGGGCGGCTGGCTGTGGAAATTGTGGAAGGCGGCGCGGCTGGATGCCATCAGCAAGGCGCTGCATCTGGCCGCGCTGCGGGATGGGGAAGCCTTTTTACTGGTGGATTATGCGGCAGACCACCCGCGTTTTACCCTCCATTTTGCCGATGATGGAAGCGGCGGCATGTCCATGCACTACAACGACGACTGGCAGCCCGAATATGCAGTCAAACGCTGGACGGTAGACGCCGGAAACATGGCCGGACGTGTCCGCCGCATGAATCTGTATTATCCTGACCGGGTAGAAAAATACATCAGCACCAGCACCGCCCCCTACTGGCATCCGTATAAAAGTGAAACTGAACCCTGGCCGCTGCCCTGGGTCGATAAAAAAGGGCAGCCGTTGGGCTTACCCGTGATTCACTTCCGCAACCGTGACCAGGGGACTCCCTGGGGCATCTCCGAAATTCAGGATGTGATTCCCTTGCAGGATGCGCTCAACAAAACCCTGATTGATATTCTGGCGGTGGCGGATACCAATGCTTTTCCGATGCTGGTCGCGCTGGGGTTTGAACTGCCGGAAGATTTTACGGTAGCGCCCGGCGCATTGATTCAAGTGCCGCCGAGTCTGGATGGGCGCAGCGATTTTAAAGTCGTTGCTGGCGCGGACGTGGGCAATCTGCTGGAACTGCTGCGCCATCTGGTCATCGAAATTGCGCGGGTGTCATCTACGCCGCTTTCCCGGTTTCAACTGAGTGGGCAGGTGGCCGCCGAAGGTACACTCAAACAGCAGGAGGCGGGCTTAATTGCCAAAGTGGAGCATAAACAGGTGACGCTGGGTAATGCGTGGGAGGATGCTTTGCGGCTGGCGCTGCGGCTGCAAAATGTTTTTGGCGCGGTGCGTGTCAATGAACAGACCGCGCTGGAAACCCTGTGGAGTCCGGCAGCGCCGCGCAGCGAACATGAACAGTTACAAATGCTGCTGCTGAAGGCACAGTTAGGCGTGCCTGTGGATATTTTGCTGGCCGAAGCAGGGTATGCACCCCGTTAAAGTGTTGGGAGCTTGATGCTCCCGACGTTTTTTAAAATAACTTATCGCCCCATTTTACGAGAGAGTAATATAATCATATTGAAAGGATAGGGTTATGAGGAGTGACATAGGTTGTGTACATGAGCTTTTTTGCCCCTCACCCTGCCTTCGGCATCCCTCTCCCAGAACGGTTGAGGGGCGGATGGGAAGCGGAATGTAGGGGCGGGGACAAGGGCAGTACGCCCGATACCCGCCCAAAAGGGCAGGCATCGCTCCCTGTGGTCGCTTGTTCCTGCCCCTACTGGCCGCCCTTGAACCTGGGACGGGAGAGGGGAACATGCTTTTTGACACTTCCGATTATGGAATTATTGATTCTGTTTGTTGCCGATTATGCGAATGTAACACATCCAGATTTCCCTGAACTTCGAGATACCCTGCCCAGACATGCAAAACCTCTGCCAAAAAGCTACGCTATGATGCGGTGAAGAACATAGATAAACTCATTGAGTTGAGGGAAAGCATACGGGATAAGGAGGAACAGGATGAGTAATGAATTGTGGGAACAAGCCGAACAACTGGCGGCAAAAAATTATGCCGTTCAGGTATGGCGAGACGAAACAGATAATGGGCAGGTCAGCTATGTAGCAAGCAACCCCGAACTGCCGGGGTGTAAGGCGCATGGCGATACTGTTGAAGAGGCAAAAGCTAACCTGCGAGATGCCCGAATCGACTATATTTATTACCTTCTAGTCGATAATATGCCTGTTCCAACGCCTGTTCTTTTAACGTCTTTAACAGGTTCGTCAGCAGCAACTTCTACCGTTACAGATGTTGTGGACATGGCAGAAGGGCAAAACAGTCCTGACGCGGTATTTAAATCGTGATGAGGCCATTGATTCAATTCAGATAATACGAAATGTCCTGCATAAAAGTAGTCACATCAATTGGTTTCTGGAAGTAGGCGGCGAACCCCGCCGCAATCGCTTCTTTTGCCACAATGGACGAGTGATAGGCGGTGATGGCAAAACAGGGCAGGGCGGCGGTGGCCGGATTCTGCTGGATGTGTTTCAGCAGTTCCCAGCCACTCATGCCTGGCAGTGACAGGTCGATAATCACAGCATGGTAAAAATGGTCTTTGAGGAAATTCAGGGCAGTTTCGGCAGTTTCAGCCGCGTCCACCGCCACCTCATAATGGCTGAGCAGCACCCGCACCACCTCCCGTCCGTGAGCATCATCTTCTACCACCAGCATACTTAAATCGCTGCTCATTCATTCTCCTTGCTAAATCGATTCACAAATTCAGGCATATCCACCAGCAGGGCATGTAAATGCTCAATAAAATAAAGCGGATTGACAGGTTTGGTCAGGTAGTTGTGGCAGCCCGCCGCGATTGCTTTTTCCCTGTCCCCGATCATGGCGTGGGCGGTCAGCGCGATAATCGGAATGGCGGCGGTATCCCGTTCCATTTTGAGCCGCCGAATCAGTTCCCAGCCATCCATGATAGGCATCGACAGGTCAGAAATAATAAAATCGGGTCGCACACGCAGCGCTAGGTCAACCCCTTCTCTGCCATTTTCCGCCGTGCAGACCATGGCCCCATGATGTTCCATGAGCATACGCATGATACTTAGCCCATGGATATCGTCGTCCACAATTAAGACTTTCCATCCTATAAACACTTCTTTTTTATCGTCCATTTATAAACCCTTTATTTTTATGGATTCTGCTACTGATTGCAAAGGCAGCCAGATCGTAAAGGTGCTGCCTTCTCCAAGTTTACTGGTTACGCGAATTTTACCATTCATGGCTTCAACAATGCGTCGAACAATCGCAAGCCCTAACCCTGTCCCCCCAAAGGAACGCCGATACGACCCATCCACCTGCCGGAATTCATCAAAAATATAGTCCAGCGCTTCCGGCGGAATCCCGATGCCTGTATCGCTCACCTGAATCAGCCAGCCGCCCTCCTCCTGTTTTACGCTCAGGCTGACCTTGCCTTTTTCCGTAAATTTTACGGCGTTCGACAGCAAATTCAGCGCCACCTGATTAAGCCGTTCCTCATCTCCCAGCATAAAAGGCGGGAACAAGGGGTCGAGATATTTTTCCAGCAGCAGCCCCTTGACCTGTGCCTGCGCCTGCACCTGATGACTCCAGGTTTCAAACATGGCGGCAACGTCAATCGGGGCGGAAACCAGTTTCAGGCGGCCTGCCTCAATTTTAGCGATGTCCAGAATATCGTTAATCAGGTTGAGTAAATGGTTGGCACTGTCTTGAATACTGGTCAGCATATCCCGTCCCGGGCCGTCCACCTGCCCGCCAATGCCCATCATTAGCAGGCCGCTGTACCCAATCACTGAATTCAGGGGAGTGCGGAGTTCGTGCGACATGGTTGCCAGAAATTCATTTTTCAGGCGGTTGGCTTCTTCTAACTGTCTGTTCGCCTGGACTAATTCGGCGGTGCGTTCCTGCACACGCTGTTCCAGGGAGGTGTTCAGGTCATGAAGCTGCTGGTCGCGCTGCTGGATGGCGGCGGCCATTTCGTTAAAGGAAAGGGCAAGCTGTCCCAACTGGTCGCCAGAGGTGACTTCGGCACGCTGCGCGTAATGACCTCCGGCCATCTGGCGGGCGGCAGTCTGCAAGTGGGCGAGACTTCTTTCCACATAACGCTGAACGACCCATGCAAAAATTAAAATTCCGGCCAGCCCAAGCAGCGAAACGGCCAGCAGGGTATTCCGCCGCAGTTCGGATTGAAATGCTTTGAGAGATTTAAGATGATATTCGGCAACAATGACCCCGCGTGTTTCTTCGCCAATCGTGAGGGGAAAATAGGCAACTGAATGGGGGGTATCATCCTCACTGTATACAAGACTATCAATAATAACGGCGCTGGTGGTTAACACCCGTTGCAGATGGTTTTCATTAAGCTGGATTCCTTCCAGATGCTGCTTTGCGTTGTCACCATTTTCTTGAGAAACCCAGAGTCCCTCAGCATACACTCCTAGATGGGTTTCTGAACGTTCAAAATTGATGTCCTCAAGAAAGGCTTCATCCATCAGCCGCCCCACAAAAACCGCCCCGATAATTTCCCCCTGATTATCCCGCAGAGGGACAGATGCCCCCAGTTGAAGCCCCGCAGACTCGAGCAGACCAACCGCCTCTATCCCCTGCTGACTCAGGCTGAGGAGTTCATCTTCTGAGCCTTGTCCATCGTCAAGAAGCAGGGCAAATAGGCGGTTATTATTCCGGTCAACAACATCAACCTTATATAAATTTAATGGTGCGACCAGACTTAGCACGGCGAGCTGCAAAGAATTGGTATCCTGCCGGGCAACCAGATCACCGATACCCGCACGATTCGCAATAAAACGCGCCGCGTCTAACAGGTCATTTTCGGCATCGGTAAAGCGGGTGGAAAGCAGGCGGGTTTCATCCCGAATCCGTTCGCGGCTGGTTTCCTGCACTAACTGATTCGTACCCTGATTCACCAGCACCACATTGCCCACAGTAATCACCACCAGTAGAATCACCACCAGCGTCGTGATTTTGGTACTGAGGGATTGGTTATTAATAAATTGGCGCATCCTTTTTCTCCAGTGAGCAGGATTTCGGTTTTTTATTCGACTTCCTCCATAATGATGCCGAACATCTCCATCCGTTTTCTGCCTGTTCCTGTCTTTAATCGTTCAATAATCGGCTGAATGGCGGCTTCATTTTTAGCGCGGTAGCCGATACCTGCCGATGCCAGCATCAGATAATCGGGGTCAGTCGGCCCCCGTCCATCCAGTTTTATCGCAATCACGTCCGCCCCATTGAGCAGGACCACAGGCCAGACTTCGTATCCAATGCTGTACGGGGTCGATGCCACGCTCTCCACCATTAAAACAGATGTTTTCATAGAGGTGGCGGTTTCTGCAAAGGCACTATCGCCCATCACATGCGCTTTCATCATCTGAGTGGGCAGCACCCCTTCAATCCGAATAAACAGGCGAATCGGCTGGTCGGGGCCGCCCACTTCTGACCAGTTCGTAATTTTGCCGGAAAAAATGTCCTGTGCCTGTTCAAGGGTCAGCGCTGTGACTCCTGTATCTTCTCTGGTGAGCAGGCCGATCCCCAGTTTGCCCATTTCTACATATTTCAGGTCGGGTACAAGCGCTAATTCCTGTTCCGTAGGGGGGTGGGACATGCCAATAACCTGGGCGGTATCACTGGCAAGCGCCTGAATCCCCTGGTCAATTTCTGCCCCTGCCATCAGGTCAATATCGTAACCGGGGTTGGCAGCCTCAAATCCCTGTATAAAGTTGGCAATAAACTCCGGGTTTCCAAAAGAAAGCGCGTTGACCTGTACCGTTGGGGGAGGTGTTAAAGTCGGTGTGGGGGCGGGCGAATCATTACTGATGCAGCTTGTCACCAGCAGGATGAGCAAAAAAATATAGATGAATAGTTTTGTCACCACTTATAGCTCCTGCCTATTCTATTATAAACTTTTTCCCCCGACACAAAACTCGCCAGACGGCCAGTCCTTCCCTGGTCAGGTGGGG
>CAZKZS010000304.1:0-6303 GCA_964557285.1 uncultured Anaerolineae bacterium
GAACTGATGGACTGGCTGGGCAATTCACGCTCAGGTTATTACATCCCCTTCCATGAATTTTATGCGGATCGGATGCCTGCGTATGAAGATCGGGTAGCGCTGCTGAAACATTTAAAATGGTCGCCCAAACTGCTGAACGGCGGGCTGGTCGATGAGCAGAACGGCTATATTCTGCGCTACTCCACCAAAGTGAGCGAGCGCCGAACCACGTTCATTGTGGTGCTGCTGGTGCTGCTGCTGGCATCCCTGCTGGTCGCTGCGATTCCCTCACTGGCGGAAGCCGACTCCCCCGTCAAGGATGAAGGGGCGTTGTTGTTTTTAGGCTGGCTGTCCACGCTGGCGGGCGTGGTGGTGCATGTGGCCGTTGGCATGGCAAAACGGGAAGCCCCGCCCATTATCGCACTGGGAGAACTGCATCTGCTCATTAATGCGCGTGCAGGCAATATCATCCTCAATATTCTGATGGCGCTGTTTGCGTATTTAGGATTTATTGCCACCACCGGATTAGAAAATCTGACGTTATTAAGCGCGTTCCTGGTGGGTTACAGTCTGGACAGCTTTGTCGGGCTGATTACGGATAAAATTTCGGGGCTTTCGGCCAGCCAGCAGGCCAAATTTAGCGGCAAAACGCCAGCTTAATTATTCCAGCGCGGCCACCTGTTCCTGAACCGAACTATCGCCGGAGAGGGATTCATATTTTTTCAGGTCGGCCAGCGCGTTCAGGCGGTTGTCTTCGCTGTGGGAATCCCACCAGCGCTCATAATAAATCAAACCGCGCTGTTTATAGGCGTCGGCGTAGGTATTATTCAGCAGAATCGTCAGCGAAAAATCGGTCATGGCGGCCAGTTCATTTTCCACCGCCAGATAGGTCAGGCCGCGTTTGTAAAATAATTCCGGTTTGGGGAACTGATTAATAGCACGGGTATAGGCATCAATCGCGGCATGATACGAACCCGCCGCATAATATTCATCGGCCATCCCTTCATCATTCCAGTGGAGGGACAGGTTGCTGTTCCAGCGTGTGCTGACCACCTGACGCGAGTCGGGTTTATTCACAAGATTCATCAAGCCAGACAGGATAAAAAGTGCCAGAAAAATGAACATCAAAGGCAGAGGTTTTTTCTGCGGTGGGGATTGTGAACGGGTATAACGCGGCGGGTCGGGTGCTTTATAGGTCTGGTGGCTGAAACGGGGGGTTGTTCCCATATCGTACATCTGCCGCTTGAAGGGGTCAGACAGCACCGCATAGGCCGCGTTGATTTTCTGGCAGCGTTCCTGCGCCCATTGGATCTGACGGTCAATTTCTTTCACCTGCTCCCATTTTTCTGCCCGCGTACATTCGGCACGCATCCCTAGCAGCCGGTCAGGATGATGCTGTTTGATTTTTTTGCGGTACGCAATTTTGATGTCATCGGCGCTGGCGCTGCGCGGCACACCCAATAAATCGTAATAACTGCTCATAGATTAATTATAAACCACTTTGCCCGATTGCAAGCAGCACCGCCGCGCAGAGATGCAGCATCAGGAAAATGATAATCGCCCGCACCAGCCAGCCTTTTGAGGAAAAATCCAGTCCAATCGGGGCGGTGGAACGATAATGCGGCGGGGACGACATAGGCACAGTTTCCGTTTTAACAATGATTTCCATGTCCCGCAACTGCGCGTCGTAAGCCGCCCGTTTGCCTGTGTCCGATAGAATCTCATAGGCAGCAATCAACTGCTGCGTCCGTTCATGCGCCGCCTGTTTGTCCTTCGCAAGGTCGGGATGAAAGGCTTTCAGTTTTTTGCGGTAGGCTGCTTTAATGTCATCCGCGCTGGCGCTGCACGGCACACCCAAAATCTGATAAGGATTGCTCATGCTTCTTTGACCAACTGACGCAGTTCTTCCTTACGTTCCTCCGGCAGATAACGCCAATCGGTATCGGTTAACGCCCCTTCCAACGCCCATAACACATTAAGAGTCGTAAAATCGGGGTAGGCACGTTTGAGGCGCACATAAACCGCTACCGCGCCCAATTCCTGAATTTGCTCCGCCGTATGAATCCCAATTTCGGCCAGCAGTTCATCCGATACTTTTCCCAGATTTCGCAGAGATGAAGGTTTTGCCATCGCTCATATTTTCCTGTACGATAGTAGCACAAATGTGCAAAGGAAGCCCACATGTTCACTGAGATTGTAGAAGCATTACAGGGATTTGGTACAGAGCAAAATCGGAAGATTTATCGGCGGCACGGGGTTGGGGAAAATCAGTATGGGGTGAGTGTGGCAAATCTGAAAGCACTCAAGAAAAAAATCAAAATTAATCATGACCTGGCGCTGCAACTCTGGGAAACGGGCAACCATGACGCCCGTTCGCTGGCGACGCTGATTGCCGACCCCAAAAAAGCCGCCTCTGATCTGCTGGAAAAATGGGTGCGCGATTTAGATAACTATGTCATTACGGATGCGTTTTCGGGCTATGTTCAACAGACGGCACTCATCCGCGAAAAAGCCGAACAGTGGGTGAACTCAGATGACGAATGGATAGGGACGGCGGGCTGGAATCTGCTGGGCTATCTGGCGCTGTATGATCAAACCCTGCCGGACGAGTATTTTGAACCCTACCTGAGCGTCATTGAGTCCGATATTCACACCCGCAAAAACCGCGTCCGGTATGCGATGAACAATGTGTTGATTTCCATCGGTGGACGAAGCACGCATTTAAGGCAGAAAGCGCAGGCAGCAGCTCAGCGAATCGGGCTGGTAGAGGTGGATCACGGGGAAACGAACTGCGAAACCCCCGACGCTCACTCCTATATTGACAAAATGTGGGCGCGAAAGAAGTAAGCCGCTTACCAGACCGTCATTACTGGATACCGAATAATCGGAAGTGTCAAAAAGTATATTCCCTCATCCCCTTGCCCGCGTTCGCGTCTCCACCGAGGGGTTCAGAGGCGGACAGGAAGAGAAATGTAGGGGTGGGGACGAGGGCGGTACGCCCGATTCCCACCCATTTTCCCTCACCCCAAACCCCTCCGCTTGCGCGACGCAAGCGGGGCGAGGGACTTTTGCGGGCAGGCATCGCTCACTGCGTTCGCTTGTTCCTGCCCCTACTATCCACGCCTCTCTACCGCATGGGGACTAGCAATCAAGGTCTAAAAATAGTAATTCTGTTAACTGATGAGCTAGAAATTCCAGAATTCATCCGGCAGTTCGTCGTCAAAATCGTCGCTCATCCAACCACCTGCAAAAAGGTCAGGGATACGTTTGCCCTGTGGAGAAAGGGAGATGGTTTCCTCAAGATACTCAAGAAGCTGATTTTTTTCCTCATCGGTTAGGGAATCCACCAGTTGAAACACGGCCTGCATATCGGTCATGATAAAAACCTCCGTATGTACTCTTTTTAACGCTCCTCAAATTTTTTGTCCAGTGACATATCAACGGTCAGCACGACCACCCGTTCGCCCGTTTTGCTGCTCATATCCGTGTGCATACTGATTAAATTGCAGCCAACAATTTCCCGCACGATGGTTTCGAGAATGGTACGGGAACTTTCAAACAGCCGCCGACGGGTTTCTTTGACCAGCGCCGCCCCTTCTTTTTCCTCCGACAGTTTCATTTCCGCCGGAGTTAGCACCCCGCGCAACCGCACCAGAATCATATCATTGACAAAAAAGGTGCGGGCATCGGCCGGTC
Source organism: uncultured Anaerolineae bacterium (assembly GCA_964557285.1). Classification (GTDB taxonomy): domain Bacteria; phylum Chloroflexota; class Anaerolineae; order Aggregatilineales; family J027; genus SB15. The sequence goes on from CAZKZS010000304.1 coordinate 3,676, forward strand.
CGCGTCCCAGATATTCTTTTTCAAGCTGAATCATGGCTCTGGTAAATTCGGCTTCGGTTTCGCCGCGTGTTTTGGAGGGCATGGCGTGACATCCTTATAGATTCAGAGAAATTTTAACAATTTTGTGCCGCCTATTCTCGTGCTATTCCTCACATTCCAATGATGAGTTTATTAAGGCGCTATTCCCGCACGAATCCCGTAAAGTAGAAGTACGACAATACTCAAGGATAAAAAAATGGCTGGCTTACAAACCACTGCGATTCATGCAGGTGACATGCACGAAGATACTCATGCTCATGTTATCCCTATTTATCAAACCTCCACTTTTACCTACGACTCGATCGAACAGGGACAGGCACGCTGGCGCGGCGAAGAACCCGGCTTTATTTACAGCCGCATCGACAACCCCAATACCCAGGCCACCGCAAAAGTGATTGCCGCGTTGGAAGGTCACGGGCTGGATGCCCCTGTTTTTGGCGTGATGACGGGTTCAGGCATGGCGGCTGTTTCTACGGTGACGCTGGCGCTGGTCAAAGAAGGCGATACGATTCTGGCGCAGCACAGCCTGTACGGGTCAACCTCAACCCTGTTCCATCAAAAAATGCCGCCCTATGGGGTGCATACTGACTTTTTTAACGGTCACGACCTGAAGGATTTAGACGCAGCGATTGCCCGTCACAAAAATATTCGGTTTATTTTTATCGAATCGCCCGCCAACCCGACCCTAGCCCTGACCGATATTGTGGGGGTGGTGGAACGAGCGCACGCAATTGGAGCGCTGGTGGTGGTCGATAACACGTTTGCGACTCCCATATTGCAGCAGCCGCTGGCCTTTGGCGCGGATATTGTGCTGCACAGCACCACCAAATATCTGACCGGACACGGGACAGTAGTTGGCGGCGCGATTGTCACCCCGCATGAGGACATTTATAATGACCGCCTTCTCCCGACCCTGCGAACCTACGGATTTAACGCGGGGCCGATGGATGCCTGGCTGACGTACAACGGGCTAAAAACGCTGCCCCTACGAATGCGTCAACACTGTGACAATGCGGCGCAGGTGGCGCTGTATCTGCACGACCATCCTGCCGTGAGTCAGGTCTATTATCCCGGTCTGCCGGACTTCCCGCAGTACGAACTTGCTAAATATCAAATGCATGATTTTGGCGGCATGATTTCCTGTGAATTACGCGGTGGGTATGAAGCAGGGGTGAGGATGCTCAATCATCTGCATTTGTGTACCCTGGGGGTCAGTCTGGGGACAGTGGATACACTCATCCAGCATCCGGCCAGCATGACTCATTTTAAGAACCCGCCGGAAGTCCGCGCCGCGATGGGCATCACTGACGGGCTGATTCGGATTTCGGTGGGGATTGAGGATGTAGAAGATATTCTGGAAGATCTGGAACAGGCACTCGAAACCGTACAAACGCCTGTCATGGGATAACTTATCCGATGCATAGGGGCGGGTTTTAAACCTGTCTGAAGAACGGGCATAACCCGCCCTCAAAAGGGCAGGATCACTCACGATATTCGCTTGTTCCTGCCCCTACCTCGCATGGTCACGCACCCCGATGGCCTTTTCCACATCCAGCACAAACACAACCCCCGTATCCGGCGCGGTTAAATCACCCAGCACGCGGGTGGTCGCTTCAATGACTTTATCCATCACCACCGCAGGCGTTACGGAAAGGATAATCAGCGAATTGGTTTCACTCGCTTGCAGCAGTCCGGCCATGGCGTCGGCCATTGAGGTGATAATCATCGGCAGTTCCAGCCCGCCGCTTTTGGCTTTTTTCTGAAGGGTGTGCAGCCCATGACTCGGAATAATCGTGACCCCGGGAGCGCCTGCTTCGCGCCAGGCCAGCGCCACTTCCAGACCCCGTTCGGTTTGTGCGGTAATCAAAATAATCAGTTTCATCGTTTAAAATCCTTCTGCCTGATGCGCTTTTTCACGAAAAACCCGACGCACCATCGGCGGGGTTAACACCGTCGTTAAAACAATGACCATGAACAAACCCGAATACAGCCGTTCACCCGGTTCAAACACCTGCGCGGCTGTCCCCAGTGTCACGACAATTAAGCCGACTTCGCCGCGTGAAACCATACACACCCCCAGCCGCAGCGCTTCCTGCCGATTAAACTGACTCACCAGCGCCCCAAATCCCGCCCCCAAAATTTTAGACAGCACCGCCGCCAGCAGCAGAAACAGGGTCAGCGGGGCATCCGACCATTGAAAAGCGCTTAAATCGGTACTCAGCCCGACATCCATAAAAAAGATAGGCACAAGAAACACAAACGCGATATAACTCACGGCTGATTCGATGTCATGTTTATGGCGTTCCGTCACCCGACTCAGCCCAACTCCAGCTAAAAATGCACCCGTAATGGTAGCGACCCCGCCGATTTCTTCCGCCGTCCAGCCGTAAAGCAGCATAAAAATCAGGGCAAAAGCTGGCACGCCATAAGACTGCCCCATATTCGGCTGTTTGGCAACCCATTCGACCACCCGGGGAAGCACAAACCACGCCACCATTCCGGCAATGAGCATGTACCCCACCATGCGGACAAGAATCACGGGAATCGAGTCGGAGTTTTCGGCGCTCCCTGTAATGGCAATTGTGATGG
>CAZKZS010000305.1:0-5198 GCA_964557285.1 uncultured Anaerolineae bacterium
GCGGCCTCGATTATTTTCGCAGTGTGGCCGACGCCACCCAGGAATACCGTTTTGGTACGCTGTCGTTTACCAGTTTCACCTGGATTTATGCACAGGTGTTACACATGCGAAATAACACCCTGGGGCTGCTGTGTACGTTTTTAATCGTGAATCTCCTGCGAATCGACGACCAGCCAGGGCGGTTCAGCCGCACGCTGCTGATTGGATTGCTTTTAGGGGTTATGCCACTTTTTGATGAAACCGCCTGGCCTGTCACGGGGATGCTGGTCGGATTTTACCATCTATATCGGTGGTGGCAGCTTCGCGCCCGTCAGATTCTGATGGACCTGCTGATGATTCTGGTAGTTGCGCTGCCGATTGCTTTTTTGCAGGGCGGCGTGCTGACCGATACCTTTTTTTGCGACGCTCAGGAATTAAGTGCTTACGAAGGCCGTTCCGTGACCACCGTGCATTTTCCTGCCGGACCGGGCTATTTTGTCTGGCATCCTCCGAATGATTGGATACGGCTGGCCGCGCCGGAAAACTGGCCGCGTTTTCTGGCCGATTGGGGATTCATAGTGCTGATTTATCCCTTTTTGCTGTATCTCTATCTCTACAAACGGCGGGAAGCGCTTGCGTCCTGCCTGCTGCTGGCAACCAGTGCCCTGGTCTTTGGATTTTTGCTGGTTAAGTTTGACCTGGTTGCCCGTGATACCTCCCGCGCGATTGCCAATAACTTCTGGATATGGGCATTTCTGACGGCGGATTGGCTGGCGGAACAGTGGCGACAGAAGCGGCGTTTGCTGGTGCTGATGCTGATTCCGATGCTGAGTGTGGGCGGCCTGTTCAGCTACTATAACCAGTTCACCACCCATCTTAAGGACGCGCCGCCCCTCCAGGAATGGCCGGTTTCTTTTATTTCCGATATTGACCGCGAAGTACAGCAAAAATGGTTCGGGAAAATCGGCAGCGCGGAAGATGATATCCTGGCGCTTTCCAGCGAATATCTGCCGCCAATTGTGTTTGGCAATTACACGCCCACATATGAATCTCGCAACGCGCTTGCGCCCCTGCCCGATTTACCTGCCCTGCGCCGCCTGCCTGACCCTCAGCGGCTGCGTGAATTGGGCGTGCGGTATCTATATTATGATGAAGCGGCACTCAACATGCTTTCCGATGAAGGGCGGGACATGCTCGACGACTCTGGCCTTTTCATAGAGGTTTTTCGTATTGAAAAGGGGGAGTCTGTGCGTATACTTTACCGACTGGCAGACGAAGGGGAATAAATGGCCGCACTACTCCTAACCGTAATAAGCTGGTGTATACTGGGATGGGCGGTCAGCCGCTATATCTTCTGGATTTCGGATGGCTTTACCCTGCTGGCGGCCAGCTTGGGAACGGGGCTGGTGCTGCATACTGCCCTGCTGAACGGCCTGCTGTACGTGGTTGGTCCGGTAACGGGGTACTGGCTTGGTCTGGCAATCACCGTCAGCATTTCGGCGGGATTATATATGATCTACCACAGACAGGCCGCCCCGATTGAGATGGGCATTTCATGGCCTGCGCTGGCCGCCGTTACCACAGGTGTTTTTTTGCTGTGGCTGACTATCCTGCCTCCCCTGTTGAACAATGAATATTTTGACCGTGAGTGGCATCTTCCCACCGCCGCGCTGATTGGCAGTCGCGGCCTGCCGATTCGGATGCCGTTTGCACCGAATTACTGCCTGTATTATCACTACGGTGCGAATATGCTGGCGGGAACGATTTTTCGAGTCGGGGGCAGCCTGTCCCTGTCTCAGGCCATGGACTGGACGATGGCGATGGCCGTGTTTAGTGTGCTAAGTTTAGCCGCTAACATCGCATGGAAGATTCGCCCGTCGGTGCTGGTGGCGCTGCTGGCGGCGGGGCTGCTGCTGTTCACAGGGACAAATACCTGGCTGGGCTACCTGTTTAAAAATGAAGCCATCCATGACGCCACTGACTCGATGTCCGCTTTTGCCTATTTTGACCGTCTGCTGCGGCCTGACCTGCTCAAAGAAACCGCAGGCAACAAAGGTTTTCCTCTGGCAATCGGCTACTTTATGAACACCTACAGCCATTCCATGCACGCGGTCAGTGTCAATTTTGGCTTTATTTGTGTGCTGCTGCCATTGATTTTTCTACGAAGTGAACGTCGCAGCCTGCTTTCGGCGGTGGTGCTGGGGATGATTCTGGGAACGCTGGCGCTGTATACGGAAACCATCTGGCCCGTTCCGGCGGGTTTAATCGGCTTATACGGCCTGTATGTGTTATATCACTCCGAAAACCGCAGACCGCTTTTGATCTGGGGAACCGTTTTATTTGCAGTAGCGGGGCTGCTGCTGCTGTTTCAGGGCGGGGCGTTTACGGACAGCCTGTTTTGTAAAAATTTCGGCAGCGACCCAAACACCAACGAATCGCTCAATTACACGGAATTTCCCACGCTGCCAGGGTATTACAGTTGGCTGACGGGGTACGTGGAAATGTGGAAACCCGTCAACTGGGTGCAGGTGTTTGTGGAGTGGGGATTTTTGCCGTTTTTGTTTCCGTTACTGGTGCGGCATTACCTCAAAACCAACCGCCAACCATTGGTAGTGGCTTTTTTGCTGGCTTCCCTTGTACCTGTGCTGATTCTGCTTGTCACCAATATGAAAGCGCTGGGGGTAAATTCCGGACGGGTGGCGGTCTATCCTATGATGCTGTGGACGGTGCTGCTGGCCGACTGGTTTCTGACACAGTTCCGCAGTCGATGGTGGCGGCGTGGGCTGGCGCTGCTGCTGCTGGCGGGTTTAACTGCCAGTGGGCTGCAACTGCTCTACGGCCAGTTTACCTATGAGAAAAAACCGGAAGAAAAACGCAGCCTGCTTTTCCGTTCCTCCTTTTTGGATGACATTGACCGGCAGGTGAGTCAGGAATGGTATGCGGAACTGGGTGATGAGGATTTTATTATTTTTGACACTACCGGCAACTATGAGGAGCGCAAGGCACGAGTGCCAGGCATTTTTGGCTACTATACCCTGGGCGCACGCTCACGGGCAGATTTTGAGGACATCTACTATCGGGATTACCTGCTGAGTTATCCCGACCCGCGCCTGCTGCATTACGTGGGTATTGATTACATTTATTATGATGAGGATTCCTGGTTTAATACGCCCGTGAATGTTCATGCCATGCTGCTTAATTCAGACTCGTTTGAGCGTGTGCTGCATCAACAGCAGGGGGAAGAAGCCCGCTGGCTGTTCAAATTGACCGCCCCCGCGCCGGACGAGTATCCTGAATATTTCGCGGCGCTGGTCAACGGAGAAGTTCCAATTGAACAGCAGATAGAACTGGAATTAGGAGATTTTGTTGAGCCGGACGCCTTTATTTTTATCCCGCGTGACAATTACGGATTTCTGTCGGTGGTGAATCTGCCGCAAATTCAAACATCGGTAGCGTTTGACCTGTCGCCCTGGTCGGTATCCAAACTGCCGCAGGATTTACCTGGCGTGGATTACCTGTTTGTGGATGACATCTGGTTTGGGACGCTGACTCTGGATGAACAGAAGGTATTTTACGACCCGCATTATTATAAGCTGCTGCGCCAGTGGAAAGATTCCTACGGGCGGGCTTATCGACTGTACCGGGTGAATTAAGTTAATTGACATTACAGGCAATATTTCAGGATAGCTGAGAACGCTTATCTGTTAAAGCAGCCTATCTCTATCTAACACGTAATATGCTCTACACATATTGCATTAATGAATAAATCATTATACAATGTTATTGATCGCTTACAGATTAACTTGTAGACCCCACGGAAAAGCGCAGAAATAACCATGACCCAGGAAGAGGACTCAAGTTTACCTCCACAACAGAAGCCAAAGGAAAATAAGTATGGAAGATGGGGCAAAGTATTTTCTCATCCTACCGTCATAGCAGCGATCATTACCTCTATAGGGGCTGTGCTGGCTGCACTTATTTTGGTTATCTTTATCCCTCCATGTCCTACCTGTCCAACACTTACTGCAACCCCGTTACTTGTAGCTCGATACTCATTTGAAGACAGTTCCGAAGGGTGGGAGTGTCAGAGTGATGCTCCTGATACGGCAGCCTGTGTAAAGGTTGAGAGGTCAACTAAATATGCAAAGGATGGGGAGGCTTCCTTAGAAATTACGATGAATCTGAATGAGGAATTTGGTCATGATAAAGGGGAGGCGTTCGTCGAGTTGGGTGAGCCTCTCGACCTAACCAATCAGACTATCACGATTTGGGTTCATGGGGAGGAAGGTTCTTTGGGTGACCCCAGGCATCTCAATGGCTTTCAAGTTTTTGTGAAAGACATGGAATGGGATAGTGAATATGGATGCTGGCATAATGCTATTCTTGAGGAAACGGGGCGTGAGGTTACGCTCACTGTGACCGTTGAGGGGCAGACCTGTAATGGATTCTATCAGGATAGGGACTTTGACCCGACCCACATTAGAGCGGTTGGTATCAAAATGGGATTGGGGGAAGGCTCAAACGTACCCTACTCCAACAAACCTATCTATATTGACGCAGTGAGTTGGAGTGACAAATGATTAAAAAACAAGCACCTATTTTTCTGATACTTTTAATCATTTTGCAGACAGTGGCTGCTACGTCATCGCACCGATTTCAGTCTGGTGAGAATCCCGATTATTGGTTGGGGCTGAACTATCCCTGGCTGGGGTACGGGCATGATTTTGGGGCTAATGCCTGGGGACATGATGGGGTATCTGCACCCAACAGCGCGTCCCAACTTGAAGCTGATTTTGCTGAAATGAAATCCCTGGGAGTACAGGTGGTACGATGGTTCGTGTTTGGGGACGGTCGGGCATCACCAGAATTTGATGCTGAGGGACTGGTCACAGGGTTTGACGAACAATTTTACGCAGACTTCGATAAAGCACTTGAAATCTCACAGAAAAATGAGATAAGTCTCATGCCTGTTTTGTGGGATTTTCGGCTTGCTGCTCTGGCAGAAGATGTGAATGGGGTGCAGGTCCAGGGGCGTTCAGCGCTACTCTCCAATGCTCAGGTCCAACAATCGTTTCTGGATAATGCGCTTCGACCTCTGCTGGAACGATACGGTCAAAATCCAACCATTATCGCCTGGGATATAATCAATGAACCAGAAGGGGCAATGATCGTTGACAATGGTCAGTGGGTGGGTGAAGCCGTTTCGGTTGAAACGATGC
>CAZKZS010000305.1:5208-6302 GCA_964557285.1 uncultured Anaerolineae bacterium
GTGAATAATATTGCTAACTATATTCACACCTATGCTTCCCAACCAGTAACAGTGGGTAGTGCCTCACGCGGATTTTTACCTTTATGGGCAGAAAGTAATCTGGATTTCTACCAGTATCACTACTATGACCATATGGAGCAGCAGTTCCCGTTTGATTATGCTGCTGCCGATTTGGGGTTAAATAAGCCTGTTCTGGTGGGAGAATTTCCCACAAAAAACACAGAACGTACTTTAACCCAATATCTGGATACTATCTGGCAGAACGGTTATATGGGAGCGCTGGCGTGGAGCTATCGGGGCGGGGATGATGCTTCCGACTTTCAGAGCAGCGCTGCCGAATTTGCCGCGTGGTCACAGGCGCATCCAGGAGAAACTTCTACTTCGGTAGCAGCTACTACCACCTCAAAATTTGACTTTGAAACTGATGAGATGGGTTGGTATGCTCAGGATTGGGTAGATTCAATGGCCTGTACACAGGTACGCCAATCCAACCTTTACGCTAAGGACGGCCAGTATTCGTTGGAATGTGTAATGGAACTGGTGGGCGGAGACCCAAACAATAACCTGACCAAAGGGGAAGCCTTAGTTGACTTGCAATATCAGGTGGAGAGGCAGCTTGTCCTGCCTCATAACGTTCCAGGCGAGTCTATTCCCTTAAACCTGGACGGCCATACCATTACCATCTGGGTTTATGCCCCTGAAGGCTCACGGGGCGTTAGAAATTCCCCTAATGGCTTTCAAGTTTTTGTGAAAGACAGCCAATTTAAGAGTGAATACGGTATATGGCATAATATTATGCCAGCCTCAGAATACAATGGACAACCCAATGCTGTCATCGAAGGACAGTGGTCACCTGTGACTCTGATGGTTGCTTCTGAAACCACCGCGCCAAGAGGGGTCTGGTTAGAAAGAGGATTTGACCCGACTCACATTATTGTTATCGGCCTCAAAATGGGGGCTGGCAACAGTTCTACCTATCAATATCAAGGTTCTATATATATTGATGCAGTGGATTGGGATTAGCCCGGTGATGTGCATTTCGACAATCAATGTTAAAATGCGCTGAAAACAGGAGGCGGGCATGGCTTCAAAAT
>CAZKZS010000306.1:0-6249 GCA_964557285.1 uncultured Anaerolineae bacterium
AGGATTTCCTGTTTCCATAGATCAATGTCAATTGACATGACTTTCTCGAAGTCCTCTTCAGTGAAGTTTTCCAGACCGCGCCAGTCAATATCCTCATAGTTCGGCACGCGGCCTAACGGGGTTTCGCGGCCTGCGGCGCGGGTATGGGCGCGTTCTACAATCCACTTCAGGACGCGCATATTTTCGCTGAAGCCCGGCCACAGGAAGTTACCGTTTTCATCCTTGCGGAACCAGTTCACCAGGAAAATGCGCGGCGGTTCGGGAACATAGCGGCCAAATTGCAGCCAGTGACTGATGTATGCGGCCATGTGATACCCCGCAAAGGGCAGCATGGCAAAGGGGTCGCGGCGCACTTCGCCCAGTTTGCCAAAGGCGGCGGCGGTCATTTCTGACCCCATCGTCGCCGCATAATAGACGCCATACGTCCAGTTAAATGCCTGGAAAACCAGCGGATTCACGGAACTGCGGCGGCCACCAAAGATAAACGCGCTAATCGGAACCCCTTGCGGGTCTTCCCATCGGTCATCAATCGACGGACACTGATAGGCAGGCGCGGTAAAACGGGCATTCGGATGGGCGGCCTTGCGTCCGGTTTCTTTGGCAATGGCGGGCGTCCATTCCTGCCCCTGCCAGTCAATCAGTCTCGCAGGTGGTTCGCTGGTCATGCCTTCCCACCAGACATCACCTTCAGGGGTCAGACCCACGTTGGTGAAAATAGTGTTGCGTTCGATAGTTGCCATCGCGTTCGGGTTGGTTTTGGCATTGGTGCCGGGCGCGACGCCGAAGAACCCTGCTTCAGGATTAATCGCGTGTAACTTGCCATCTTCGCCCAGTTTAATCCAGGCGATGTCATCCCCCACCGTCGTCACTTTCCATCCGTCAAAGGCTTTGGGTGGGATGAGCATGGCAAAATTGGTTTTGCCGCACGCGCTGGGGAAGGCGGCGGCCACATAGGTTTTTTCGCCTTCGGGATTTTCCACCCCCATAATCAGCATGTGTTCAGCCAGCCAGCCCTCATCACGGGCAATGTTGGAGGCAATCCGCAGCGCAAAGCATTTTTTACCGAGCAGCGCGTTGCCACCGTAGCCACTTCCGTATGACCAGATGGAACGTTCCTGTGGGAAGTGAACAATGTACTTCTGGTTGTTGTCCTTGACACACGGCCAGGGGACATCCTGCTGACCAGGTTCAAGCGGCATCCCGACGGAATGGGTGCAGGGGACAAATTCGCCGTCTGTTCCCAGCACATCGTAGACTTCTTTACACATGCGGGTCATAATCCGCATATTGACGGCCACGTAAGCCGAATCAGACACCTGAATCCCGATGTAAGAAATGTGTGACCCCAACGGCCCCATGCTGAACGGAATTACGTACATGGTACGCCCGCGCATACAACCATCGAAAATTTTATCCAGGGTGCGGTGCATTTCACGCGGGTCAACCCAGTTGTTGGTGGGGCCGGCGTCGCGTTTGCTCATGCTGCAAATGAAGGTACGGTCTTCCATCCGCGCCACATCACTGGGGTCAGAACGGGCAAGGAAGCTGTTGGGGCGCAGTTCGGGATTCAGCCGAATGAACGTCCCCGCTTCAACCAGTTCTTCACACAGCGCGTCATATTCTTCCTGCGAACCGTCGCAAAAATGTACCGCGTCCGGCTGGCAGAGCGCGACCATATCTTCAATCCACTGCCGTGCTTTAGCATGTTGAATGTAACTCGGAAATTCCATGATTCGTGTGTAAACTCCTAAACTATGAAGGTTGTTTGTAATAAAAAGCAGTTAAATGGTGGGGCGGTTGGTGGCACTGTCGGCAACGCTGCCCTGCTGTTTCATCTGGTCGGTGGAAACTGCCCGTAGTAAATCCAGCGCCTGTAATATCCGGTGGTCTGCCAGCGAGTAGTACACGGCTTTTCCTTCGCGGCGGGTGGTGACAGCGCCACAGTCGCGTAAAATTTTGAGATGCCGGGACACAGCAGGCTGAGAGAGGTCCAGACGAGTAACGAGTTCAGTAACGTTGTGTGATTTTTCTGCAACGGCATACAAAATCAGAATACGATGAAAATCGGCCAGACCGCTGCACAGTTCAGCATGGCGTTGGGTGATTTTCATGGGGATGGGCTGCGCTTCACTCTCTCTCATAGGAACATATACACGTAGTTGCATATGTTGATTACTAAATATGAACTCAGTATAACCGAGGTTTACCCCTCCCCTTAGTGATGCTTGTCACGAGAAAAGGTGATGAAAATAAGTGACTTTGGTCTTGTTTTTTGGGGGATTTTTTCTTTGCAGCATTTCGCTTAAAAAGGGGAAATTTCCGCTTGTGCAGATGCCACAAAGCGGAAACTACGCTTAAAAAATCTTATTCAGGACCATGTAATCTGACTCTGTAGGGACACGGCACTGCCGTGTCCCTGCTGGAATTTTATCGAATAGCGGTTTTTTCCTGTGTGGATTTTTTAGCCAGCACATAGGCGGCGTCGGTCGGGCTGCTGGCCTGAAAGTCGGCTACCACATCCGCCAGCGACGTATCGGCATGATGCCCAATCGCTGTTATGACTGGAATCCGCGAGTGGCAAATGGCTTCCGCGATTTCAATGTCGTTGAAGGCTTCCAAATCTTTTTCGCTGCCGCCGCCGCGTGTGATGACAATCACATCAACTTTCTGTTCCCGACTCAGCGAATTGACCGCCCGCACAATGTCCCCAGGTGCATTTTTGCCCTGCATCCGTGCCTGCTGGTGAAAAACTTCGGCGCTGCCGCCTTCGCGCTGGTAGATATTATGAAAATCGCCGAACGCAAAGGTATCTTTTCCTGTGACAAGGCCGATTCGTTCGACGGATTCGGGGATGGGCATTCTGGTTTTCGGCCAGAGTGCTTTGGCTTCCAGAATTTTGATCATGGGTTGAAATTCCACAGGTACAGCATGGGGCTGTTCTATTTGCTGAACTTCCAACTGCAAGCGGCACTCGTTTTTCCACAGGCTGATGCTGCCTGTCACTTCCACCAGTTCGCCATCCTCCAATTCAAATTTACAGATGGATTTTTTTACTTTGCAGTTTAGCGAATAGCCTTCAAAAGACAGGTCAAAATAAAAGGTGCTGGTGTATTTTTTGCTCAGATTTTGAACTGTGCCTATTAGTGTTACAGTATCTTTTTTAAATTTTTTCTCAAAGGCTGTGCATAATTTTTCACTGGATTCTTTTACGGTAGCGGGTTCGCTGCTGGCAGCTATTTCTGTCACATAAAACTGAAGCCGTGTATCTTTATCCCATAACTGGATATGACCCGTGACCGCTACCTGTGTACCATCTGCGATAGCAGGATTTGCGGTCATCGTGCGCGGTACGTAACAGCTTATAAGGTGTTTTTCTTCGCGCAGTTCAAAGGTCAGATAGCCTTTTAAGTGTGTTTTGATTGCTTTTACGAGGCCGTGCGCGGTGTATGCTTTCGATTTTTGTTCCGCTACCAGGTCTTTAATAGTTTTGCTAAACGCGGGCAGGTCGGTCATTTTATTTCTCCTGATTCAGCCTCATTATGCCCTGAATCAGGAGAGGTGGATATAAATTTCACGAAAAATTCAAGCATTATAGTGGGTAGCGTACTACAACCAGTGACGCTGTGGTTTTTTGAGCAATTTCCTCTGGAATAGTTCCGAGGCTGGATTGAAATCGCGCCCTTGATCCCATAGTTGTGACTAAAATAAGGTCGCGCCCATTAGCGATGTTAACAACTTCGCTGACCACTTCTGTTCCCAGGTCGCGGATTTTATACTCAACCTTGCTACTATCCTGCAAATGTTTTTCTACATCTCCACGATAAAATTCATCCACTAGCAACAGCAGAGGAACATTCACCGCCTGGGCGATGATGGCGGCTGTTTCGACGGTAAGCTGCACGGAATCACTGGCAATGCTGTTGGGCGGAATCACCATAATAACTCGCTGTTTCAGATTAATGCTGGAATTAATCCGGCTGATAAGCGCAGGAATCCGGGTTTCCCACAGCACTTCATCCAGCACGGAGCCGAAAATTGTATCCTGTACCGTAGGCCGGCCATGCCAGCCCATAATAATCAGCGTGGCTTTTTTCTCAATAGCAGTACGGAGAATTCCCCCCGCAATAGAAGTATCCACGCGGGCGACAGGTTCAACGTTCAGGTCTGGGTCGTGCAGGTTTTCAGACTCCAGCAACTGCTCCTGAAGCGCTAACCCTTCTGCATGTCCATCTACATAGCGGGCAACATTCATCGGCAGGAGTGTACCCTGCGCGGTTTTTGCCAGAATAGCCGCCAGATTCAACAGGTGTTCTTCGCTGGCCGGATTGCTCACTGGAATCAGCACCCGGCTGAATAGCGGGCGCTTTGCTTTGGAAAGCGGGCGCTCCTGGGTCAGGGTGAGGCGTCCTCCCCAATGCTGGACAATCAGTGGGGAAGTGAAACAGGTCACTAACACCATCAGAATCGCACCATTAAAAATTTCCTCCCCAAACAGACCGACTCCCTGCCCTACCTGAAGGATTGCCAGCGCTACCGCCGCTTCTGCGTGGAGCAGCCCGAAGGTGATAAAGGTTTCTTCCGGGCGGTACTGAAAGAGTTTTCCAGCCAGATACGACGCCAGGAATTTGACGATATACACCGTAATTACCAGGCTGATGCCAATGCTCAGGGTTTTTAAGTCTGTAAAAATGGCTACCGGATCGGTAATCATGCCGATATACATCATAAAAAATGGGATAAAAAAGGCTTCACCAAAAAAGACAACTCGCCCCAGAATCGGGCTGCGATGTGGTAGCAGAGAGTTTACGGCCAGCCCGGCCAGAAATGCGCCGACAATGGCTTCCAGACCAATCACTTCAGCCAGAAAAGCAGCCACAAAAATTGCCACCAGCACAAATTGAAACTCCACACTGCGCCCACTAAAGCGGCTGAGAAAGGCTTTTCCAACACGTGGAAGTGCAATGAGCAGGAGAACCACATAAATGACGGCCAGGATTACCAGTCTGGCAACTGACCCTAGCTCTGGCTGGTTCGGATCATCACCGCTGGTCACGGCGGCCAGAATCAGCAGCGCCAGCAGTTCATTAATAATGGTCGCGCCGATGGCAGTGGCTACAACTTCGCTGCGGGCGATGCCCAACCGCATAATTACAGGCAGCGCTACCAGGGTTTGGGAGGCATAGTCTGCCCCCAGCAGGATTGACCCAACGAAACTCAGCCCATAAAAGTATCCCAAAATTTGCCCGGAAACCTGTGCCAGCGCAAAAGCGATTAACGCCAGCACCAGCGCTCGGTTGCGTACCCGATGGAACATCATCAGGTCAATTTCCAGCCCGGCGGTAAACATCAGATAAATCAGGCCCACTGTGGAAAACAGCACGATGGTTTCATCAACGGCCAGAATATTGAGTACAGACGGCCCAATCAACACACCTGCCAGAATCAACCCCAAGATTCCCGGCAGACGGGCAAATTCAGATAGCAAAGGGGCAATTAAAATGAGGGATACCAGAGTCAGAAAAATAGGAACAGAGTCCTGAATAAAAGGCTCGGTAATACGTTCTGGGATCACCGGAGCAGCCAGAAATACATCCAAACGTGTTTCTCCCGTTTATCTTCCGTCAGATAAAGTTTAACGAGAATTGGGGGAATTGCACGCCTCCTGAGGAGAGGCGATTTCTATTGCTGCGTGTCTCCCCGCTTGATACACTGCCTCAGCGAGGAGAGTCCGTTGGAACAAAATCAAGTTGTACCGCTTTTTCTTATTCTCAGTGTCCTGATGATGGCTTCCCGTGTCGGCGGGGCGGCAGCGCGTCGGCTGGGGCAGCCGCGTGTGCTGGGCGAACTTATCTTTGGGGTGATTCTTGGCCCGACCTTCCTGAACATCCTTGAGTGGGATATTTTGCACGGCGTTCATCTGGAAGTCACCATCAAACAGCTTGCTGAAATGGGTGTGCTGATCCTGATGTTTATCATCGGGCTGGAAATTGATTTACAGGACCTGTCGAAAGTGGGGCAGGTGGGTGTGCTGGCCGGCATTTTAGGGGCGCTGATTCCGGTCATCATGACGTTTCCGGTAGTGCTGCTGGCGGATTACGGATGGGAGGTGGCGCTGTTTGCAGGCGTGACTCTGGCGGCAACGTCAGTCAGCATTTCAGCACAGGTGCTTCTGGAACTGGGATTTTTACGTACCCGCGAAGGCAACGCGCTGATTGCGGCGGCGCTGGTCGATGATATTCTGGCGATTCT
>CAZKZS010000307.1:0-6248 GCA_964557285.1 uncultured Anaerolineae bacterium
GTTCCCCGCGCCAGTTCCACCACCAGCGAACCGGAAATCAAATTGATGTCCCCCGGGCCAAGCACCACCGTCGGATTCAAAATTACACAGTCTAAACCGCGCTGAATCGCCCGATAGACTTCCGCTTCTGCTAAAAATTTGCTGTGACCGTAGGGGGAAAGGCGGGGGTCAATATTAAAATACGTGTCCTCATTGGCGGAACGCCCCCCACCCAGATAACCAACGGCGGCGGCGCTGCTGGTAAAAATAAACCGTTTTACGCCTGCCCGTTCCGCCGCCAGCAGCAGCGCCCGTGTGCCATCCACATTCGTTTTATAAATGTCGGCTTTGCTGCTGCGCCAGTATTCAGAAACCGCCGCCGTATGAATCACCCACTCCACACCCTTCATGTGGCGGGTCAGTTCATCCACATCCCATAGACTGCCAATCGTGTGTTCTACGTCCAGCCCTTGCAGAGCATCTAATTTGCTGGTCGGACGCCGCAAAATTCGCACGGTGTGGCCGTTTTCCAGCATGACCCGTGCCACATGCGACCCGACGAATCCGGTTGCTCCGGTGATAAAAACAGTTGTCATTTTTTAATGTCTGCCGCTTCGATCCTGACTTAGTTTGTCGTTAATGGAAGTAATGGACAGCGCGGTAAATCGCATGAAAGCGCGTTCCTGCGGGCTGAGTTCTTTAGGATATTCCGTTTCGTCGTTGGCTTCCAGGATACTGTAACCTTCTTTGATATAGGTGCGAATGGTATGCGGGCTTAAGCCCATCTCATCGGCGGCCAGTTCCGCGCTCATGCCCTCAACGACACATAACATAAGCGCCTGCCGCAACCGATCTGTGAGTTCCGGGTAGTCTCGTCCGTTGGGTAAAACAGCGGCATCGGGGAAAAGGTGGGCTGTGCGCTGAGTTACAATAAAATTATAAGCTTGCGCCCAGACGACCATCCATGAAATTTGCAGGCTGACATCTTCTTTGAGGACGTACCCTTTTGCGCCGGCACGACGCGCTGCCTTTGCAATTTCAATGTCCGGCGTGACCGTCATCACGATAATTTCAGGATTGCAAATTGCCATGAGGCGGGATACATGTGTGTGGGCTGCTTCCGGCGTAGGCAGAAGATGGGCATCCAGCAGAATCGCTTCCGGGTATTCGAGTTCTGGGAGTTCGGAGAGGGTATTGTAAGCCTGTTCCATGCTGGAAAGCATGTGTTTAACACGGGTACGCCTGTCCCATGCCAGATAACTATTCATCGCATGGCGGGCGTAAAAATCGGACTCGATGAGCATGACGCGTAGGGTTTTAGAGTTCATCATGAGTCGCTACCTTTTATTAAAATGCAGACAGTGTAAATTTTGCTCCAACGGCCTGTTTTCTACAAGCCCTACCGGATTATTTCCAATCGGGCGGGTGATTTTGCAGCCGCCAGCGCCACCCCACTGGATACCCTATCATTTTGGCTATATCTCCCACGACCCGAATCCCCATCACCCAGAGGATGGCCTGTAGTTTGCCCTGCCAGCTTAACGCCCCCCATAACTCCGGCAGGCGGCGGTAGGGCTGCCGCAGATAAATTAAACCGCCAAGCAGGTAAAATAGGCCAAAGGTCAGATTCACCTTTTTCATCAGCCCTGCTAAGATTGGACTCAACAGCAGGTAGGTTGCGTAGCGGGCAGCATGACGTTTGCGCCATAAATCGGCTTTGCCATCGCCGCGTGCATACAGGTAATACTGCTTAAAAAAAGCGGACAGAGAAGTACGTGGTTTAAAATAGACGACGGCATCTGGCACAAAGGTAAAACTGCCTATCTGTGATTGGAGGCGGAAGTCAAAAATCAGGTCTTCGCAGTAATCCAGCCATTCAGGGTAGCCGCCCACAGCTTGCCAGATGGATTTTCGGAAAGCGACGCTGCGGCTGGAAGGTAAAAATGTGGCCGGATCAATCTCGCGCATCTGGGGCAGCACAGTAGCGCTCATGGCGACTTCAAACGGAATCGTCGGGTCGGGGTCGGGCAAAAAAAATCCTGCCACTGCCTGAATTTCTGGATCATGACAAAAAGGGGCGGTCAGGCGTTCAAACCAGTCGGGACTCAGCCGTACCCCTGCATCTGTGCCGACTATAACATCCCCTCTGGCGGCCTGAATCGCCAGATTGCGCCCCCGGCTGATATTACAGCCGGATTCCTGTAACAGTCGGATAGGCAGGCTGGACTGGTAACTTTGGATGATAGCACAGGTGTTATCACGGCTGCCACCATCGACAATAACGATTTCATCTGGCAAGCGGGTTTGTGCCAGCAGGGAGTCTAACAGCCCGTGAATTGATGATTCTTCGTTATAGACGGTGAGGATTAAGGAAAAGAACATTTTACTGATTCTGTATAGCTTACCAAATAGCCTAAGAGTACAATGGACTCAGAGTTGCAACCAGCCTGAAATTTTAACCAAGAAGGACTGAGTGTATGAAATGGACAATGCGCTACGAAACCCTGACACGTTGGGCGACAGAAGAATGGGAAAAGCGCTATCCCGATACGCCCTATCAAGTGCTGTGGGCTTCGGATTCCTGCGGGAATCGGCTCGCCCATCGGCGCATTCGTCCAGGCCGAACGATGAAGGGCAATGCAAAATACGTCAAACTGCTTCCGGTAGACTGCCCTGAAATCGTACAAATCAGCGAATATGTCATCCCCCGTACCAAACCCATGTTAGGGGAAAGTGTCGGCGCGTATTCCTTCCAGTTTCAGAAAGGCAGCCAGCAGTTTGAAGTGTTGTACGCGGCCACCTATTACCGCGACGACGACCCAAACATTATTGCGATTGCGATTGTGCCAGAAGCGCATCTAGAAACGTGGGTGGCATTTGAGCAGCTTTGTAACGAAGTTGTTCGCCGCCCCAGCCGTCGGCAGGATGTCTATATTATCGGCGGTACAAACACCCACTTTAAACCCAATGTCGATTGGGAAGATGTAGTGCTGCACGAAGAACTGAAAGAAGATTTGCGGCTGGATATGGAGTCCTTCTTTAAAAATGGTGTGCCGATTTACAAAGAACTGAATCTTGCCCCTTTCCGTAAACTGCTGCTGGTTGGTCCGCCCGGAACGGGAAAAACGATGCTGTGTGCGGCAATGGCGAATCTTGCCCTCAAAAAACGGCGGGTAGTGGTCTATGTTTCCGGTGCAGATGAGGACGGGGCTTCCTTTCACAAGATTCACCATGCGCTGAATGTGGTCGCCAATGCAGGCTATCCAGTGCTGCTGATTGTGGAAGAAATTGATGTTTATCTGCGGAAAGAGGATAAAGCCCGCATTTTAAATGTGCTGGACGGGCTGGAATCGCCGAACAATCCCAAAGGGGCGCTGCTGCTGGCGACGACCAACTACCCGGAAGTCATCGACGAGCGTATTTCCAAACGTCCGGGGCGCTTAGACCGTATTTTTGTGATTCCGCCGATTGAGGATAAAGAACTGGCCGAAGCCATGCTTCAGCGTTATATGGGCCCGCAGTGGCAGCAGGATCATGCTGAAGTCGTACCGCGTTTGATTGACCAGACGGGTGCTTTTGTGCGCGAAGTGGCGCTTCATGCCCGGATGCTGGCGGCACATAACCAGAAAACCGTCGTCACCCGGGAAATGCTCGATCAGTCGGTAGATGCGCTGTCAAATCAGCTTTCGGCGGGTGACGACCTGATGCCGCGCCGCAAAGTGGGTTTTTCCACCAAGCGGAAAAATGGTCACGCGGGCTTAGTGCCTTTGGAAGAAACCAGCTAACTGGAAAAACTTCCACTGGTGAAAGTGGAAGTTTTTTTATTCCTCCTCCGGTGGCGCGTATCGGTCGATATGATTCTTCACGGCTAACACCGCCGCTTCTGCCCGATTCGACACGCCCAACTTACTCAGGATATTTCCTACGTAATTTCGTACCGTGCCTTCCCCCAGATACAGCTTCTGAGCGATTTCACGGTTGGTCTGGCCTTCAACCATCAGCGCCAGAATTCGCATTTCCTGAGGGGTTAATTCGGAAAAAACAGAAGCCTCTTTGACTTCTGCTGCCTGCCGCACATCATCTAGCAGCACTTTGGTCATGGCCGGATCAACGACTGCTTCACCCTGAGAAACCGCACGAATATCCTCAATCAGTTTTTTATTACCTACCCGCTTTAGTACGTAGCCCACTGCTCCGGCACGTACCGCCTCCCTTACCAGCTCATCCTCTGCGTAAGAAGTCAGCATGATGATTTTTGTTTGAGGCAGTTCTTTCATGATATGCTCACACGCCTCAATGCCAGACATGCCTCCTGGCAGGCGAATATCCATGACCACGACATCCGGTGTGTGCGTTTTGGCCTGCCGTATTGCGTCCGCGCCATTTTCGGCTTCACCAACTACCACAAAATCACCTTCATTTTCCAGGAGCGCCTTTAAGCCGGCTCTTACCACTGCATGGTCGTCAACCAGAACAATACGTACAGTCACACACCACTCCTATTATTTTTGAGACATTGTACAATTATCAAAATGAAATTATAGCATCGGAGTTTGAGATACGGTGAGTGCTTCCGAATCAGAAATGCTAACTGCCCTCCATGAAGAAACCCTGGCGATTGCTGACGGCATCAGCCTGCCCCGCACCTTACAGCGAATCGCGGATACGGCACGGGTTATTGTAAAAACCAAATTTGCCGCGCTGGGCGTTCTGGAAGCGGAAGAAGGAAAATATATTCTCAAACAATTTATTACCTCCGGTCTGCCAGTAAATGCAGTCCGTAAAATTGCCCACGAACCCGTTGGGCGCGGCCTGCTGGGAGATATTTTCACCAGCGACAGACCAATTAATATACCCGACATTAAAAAAGACCCGCGTGCCACCGGATTTGTCAGTGGGCATCCCCACATGACCACTTTTTTAGGCGTGCCTATTCAATATCGGGGCAGGCAGTTAGGGAATTTATATCTCTGTGACCGACTGGATGGGCAGCCGTTTGATGAAAACGACGAACGTATGGTTTCGCTCCTGGCTTCCCATGCCGCCATCGCTGTTGAAAATGCCCGCCTGCATGAGGAACTACAAACCATTGCCCTTCGCAGTGAACGGGATCGAATTGGGATGGAACTGCACGACGGCGTAATTCAGTCCATTTATGCGGTAGGCATGAAACTGGAAATTCTGCGGATTCATTTTGAGTTCTCGCCGGAGCAGGAACGCCAGTATCAGAGTATTCTCGCGGGGCTGAATCAGATTATTGAGGATATTCGCTCGTACATTCGGAACGTACTTTCCGCCCGCGACGAACAAACGACCCTCAAGCAGCGCATTGAAACGCTGGTTGCCCATTTTCAGGATTTTTCCGGTGTCCCTGTCAATCTGACGGTTGGGGACGAACTGCCGCTTTTGACCGATTTTCAACGGCACAATATGATGCAAATTCTGCGTGAAGCGCTGGCAAACGTGGCGAAACATGCCCACGCCACAAAAGTTGATTTACACGTCACCGAAAAAGATAAAGAAATATGGATGGTGGTCGCCGACAACGGAACAGGCTTTGACCCTGGCATCATCGACGACGAACGCAGCCAGTTCGGGTTACGCAATATGGAACAGCGTGCCAGACGAATTAACAGCCGCCTGCAAATTAAAAGTCAGCCCGAAGTCGGCACAACGGTGATTCTGCAAATCCCCACAACCCTTGGCTTCAGTTAGTGTTTGATGATTTTGCTCAAAAAGGCTTTGGTACGTTCCGACTGTGGGTTTTCAAACAGTTCATCCGGCACGTTTTCTTCAATAATATACCCCTCATCCATAAAAATGGTGCGGTCAGCCGCAGCACGGGCAAACCCCATTTCATGGGATACCACGACCATTGTCATGCCTTCTTTTGCCAGTTCCAGCATGACATCCAGCACCTCTTTAATCATCTCCGGGTCCAGGGCAGAGGTGGGTTCATCAAACAGCATGATTTTCGGGTCCATCGCCAGCGCCCGCGCAATCGCCACACGCTGCTGCTGCCCCCCCGAAAGCTGGCTTGGATAGGATGATTCTTTGTCGTGAATCCCGACTTTTTTGAGCAGATGACGCGCTTTTTCTACTGCTTCTTCCTTGCCGCGCTTTCGTACCACACGCTGCGCCAGCATGACGTTTTCCAGCGCAGTTTTGTGCGGGAACAAATTAAAACTCTGGAATACCATGCCCACTTCTGCCCGCACCTTGTTAATATTTTTTGCCCCACTCAGGGGAATCCCATCAACGGTAATGCT
>CAZKZS010000308.1:0-6227 GCA_964557285.1 uncultured Anaerolineae bacterium
TTCCTACTTTTAATGAGATGGTCTGGGAAATTACCCGTCAAGTCCCATACGGAATCGTGACGACTTATGGGCAAATCGCCAGCATGATTCCCTGTCCGGAAGGGGTGAATCCTGAAGATTACGTGAAACTTAGCCCACGCTGGGTAGGGGATGCTATGAACGCCGTATCTCCGATTGACGACGGCACAATCCCCTGGTGGCGGGTCATTAACAGCAGGGGCGGCATCAGCCTGAATCCGGCCAGTACCAGCGGCATCAAACAGCGTCAGTATCTGGAAAAGGAAGGCGTACAGTTTAATGCAAAAGGGCTGGTCGATTTTGATGCAGTAGGATGGGACGGGCCTGCTGAGGAATGGCGCACGGAGCGCGGTTTGCTCCCACCGCTTTCCCTTAAATCGCCACCCGATGATGAAAATAACCCAAAGCAGATGAGTTTATTTTAAAACAGGGGACAGGCTGCCCCCTGTTTTTACTCGTTTTCTTTATCCCGCACCACACGAATAGCCGTCCGTCCCCGGCCTTCCATTTTCCGTTTGACCATCAGGGCAACTTCCGTCCGGCGCAGTTCATCCGAAATCACACGGGCTTCATGTTCTGGCAGCCCCTCGGACAGCATCCGGCGGGCGCGTTCGCGGGCTTCTTCAATTTCGCGCTCGCTGATGTCCAGCGCAAAATCGGCAGCGTCGGCCAGAATCACCACTTTGTCGGGTCGAATTTCGGCCACGCCGCCATAAATGGCAAAGACTTCTTCTGCGTTGCCTTTCCGCACCACCAATTCCCCAAACTTCATGGTTGTGAGCAGGGGGGTGTGATTCGGCAGGACTCCCAGCACGCCATCCGTTCCCGGAATCAGCACCATATCGGCTTCGGGTTCGCTGAACAGGGGGCGCTCCTGAGAGACAATCTCCACATGAATAGGCATAACCATCAAACTCCTTTGACCTGGCGCAAGTGTAACACAGGCAGGCCGCCTTTTGCTATTCGCTTTTAGCAATTAGGCATAGGCCGCACCGTCGCGGCTTTCGCGGCCTTCCCAGCCTACCGGATACAGCGTCACATCCAGCGTTGCCCATAACCATTGTACGTCGGTGCTGCTGACCCAGATTCGCCATGCACCCGCCCGCGTGACCCCACGAATCTCATACAAATCGTCATGAACGGTTTTAACTTCTATATGCGAAGTCAGGTGGGGGTTATCGGGCAGAGAAAGCGGCGCTGTCCCTGCTATCGAAGTCATTGGCGGGGCTTCCCCAGAAAACAGATTCTGGGTCAGGTAATACCATAAAAATTGGGCAGCACGACGGGTCAGGTGCTGTTCAAATACCCTCCCCTGTTCTGGTACTCCGCTTAGACTGAATCCCCCATCCAGTATTTCTAACTGGAAATCAGTCACCAGGCCATATTCTTTCATTGAGACACTCTCCATTTATTTAGTCGTGGACAATTACCCGCCCTATGCCATCGGATACTTCCCCTATCCGACGGGCATTCACACCACAGGCAAGCAGTTCTTCCAGCATGTCGTTGGCAGTATCGGCAGCAACAGATATTAACAGGCCGCCCGATGTTTGCGGATCGTATAACATTCCCTGAATAACTTTATTGTCTTTCATGCTGTCCGGCAGCGTAACGAAAGATTTATAATAAGCCCGATTGCGCCCCATACCGCCGGGGAAAATTTCCTGCTGGGCGTATTCCTGAGCGCCGGGAACCCAGTGGAGCGCATTAAAATGAATATGCAGGTCAATTTTGCTGAACCGCGCCATTTCGTAGCTGTGTCCAAGCAAACTATATCCTGTAATATCTGTCATGCCATGTACACCGTACTTTTGGGCTACTTCTGCCCCCGTCCGGTTGAGAGCTGCCATATTTTCCATCGCAGCCTGCACATAACTTTCATCGGCGATGCCATTTTTGAGCGCGGTATTAATAATCCCTACGCCAAGTGGTTTAGTTAAAATGAGTACGTCCCCCGGTTTGCCACCTTTGGGAATAATTTTGTCGGGATGCACCAGTCCGGTCACGGCCAGCCCATAT
Organism: uncultured Anaerolineae bacterium; assembly: GCA_964557285.1. GTDB lineage: Bacteria > Chloroflexota > Anaerolineae > Aggregatilineales > J027 > SB15. The sequence continues at coordinate 2,038 of CAZKZS010000308.1, forward strand.
TTAGGCTCGTCATCCATGATGGTATGCCCGCCGACCAGCACCCCACCCGATTCTCGTACTTTTTCTGCCCCACCGCGCAAAATTTCCGCAAGCACTTCCTGCGGCTGGTCAGGCGGAAACGCGACCAGATTCAGCGCCATCAGCACCGACCCGCCCATTGCATAAATATCGCTGATGGCATTGGCAGCAGCAATCGCGCCGTACCAGTACGGGTCATCAACGACGGGTGGGAAAAAATCGGTCGTCAGGATAAGCGCCTGTTCGCTGTTCAGACGCATCACCCCTGCGTCGTCCGGTTCGGTCAGGCCAATCAGCAAATCGGGATGGGAAAATGCCTGTGCCAGAGGAAAGGCAATTTTAGAAAGGTCGCCGGGGCCAAGTTTGGCGGCACATCCGGCAGCGCTGGCAAGGCGGGTGAGTTTGACAGTTTCCATTTTCTCTCCAGTTAAACCCAGTATAGATGAGGAATAGAGACAAGTGCAGGAATCTCAAGATTTTTCGACAATGATTCATAAATTCAGACTTACATTCCCTCTGTCAATGATACAGGCTGCCCGTATGAATGCCAACTGCGTATCGTTGCTGCCGCAAGAGTGTTTTTCTAATACAAAGGGCTTTGCGCCCTCTTTAAAAAGTCGGAATAATTAGAAAAAACCTTGTTGAAGGGAAAGGCAAACTCATGACCAAAAAAACCGGTTATCAAAGTGACGAAACGGCTTATTTGCGAGAAGCGGGTGTGACAGTTAAACCAGAACATGAACTCTATCAACATTACGACCTCGATGAGTATGTCGATAGAACCAACCGCCATTACGAACAGCCTGCCGCCTTTTTTTACAGTTTTACGGGCGGTGAATGGAACTGTTACTCCTGTAACCTCTGGGATGAGGGCATTACTACCGATACGGAAAGCCAGGAGGCCAAACTTGACCTGATGGCGAAGTATATGGAACTTAAACCGGGGATGCGGATTCTGGATGTGGGCTGTGGGTGGGCTGGGCCGCTGACCTATCTCTCCAAAAAATATCAGGTGTCCGGTGTTGGCCTGACTCTTTCGCCCATCCAGTTAGAAGCCGCCCAGCAGCGAATCGCCAAACACAGCGTTGATGTCACGGTTCATCTGCTGCCCTGGGAAGAATATGTCCCTGAACAGCCGTTTGATGCCATTTACACCGATGAAGTGATTGTGCATTTTAATGACCTGCTTGGGTTCTTCCAAAAAGCCCATGCCTGGCTGAAAACGGGCGGCATGATGGTCAACAAAGAAGGCCACTTTACCCGTAAGGAATATCTGACAGCGCTTTCGCGGGGAGAGGTATTTGTGAATGAAATTTACGGTTTCACAGGTAATTACCGCACCGTCTGGGAGGAGTTGCAGATGGTGGATGAAGCGGGGTTTGAACTGGTCTGGCATCATCAGATTGACCGCGCCCACTACCGCAAAACCTTTGACCGATGGCTCTCCAATATGTTTGAGAATCGGGAGGTCATGATTCAGGCTTCCGGTGAGGAAATGTATAAAAACTTCCGTAAATATGTCAAATTAGTACGTGCTGGTTTTAACACCTCTCACCCCACCGTAGACATTATCGCTTCCCGCAAGATATAAAAGGGTGTTGGGGCGCGGTCAGCCGACCCGCCCCTGCATATACCAGCAGGAGGATAATATGCTCTCTATCAAAGAACAAATCATTCAGGCATTAGACCATCTTTCAGAAGATGAGCAGCAAAAGATATTAGCCTTTATTCAGAGAAACATCCTTCCACCTGGTATCCCCGGCAAGGAGATGGTTGCCCTTGTCCACGAACTCAACTTCGACTCTGAAGACCTGGCGTTGATGGCACAGGCCATTGAGGAGGAGTGCGAAAGGATTGATTGGGGTGAGTGGTAATTACCTGCTTGATACTAATATTGTTGTTCCTCTACTCAATCGTGATGAAAAACTGTTGGAATATGCTGAAAACGCGGACGAAATTTACATTTCGAGCGTTGTTCTTGGAGAGCTTTATTTTGGCGCTCAACGTTCCAGCAAAATAATCGAAAATATACAAAAAATTCATATCTTTAAACAGCGTTATAATATTCTCTCATGCGGAGATGAAACGGCTCAGATTTACGGACGAATCAAACAACAAATCCTCAAAAAAGGCCGCCCTATCCCTGAAAATGACCTCTGGATCGCGTCAGTCGCACTTCAGTATCAACTTCCTCTTGTTACCAGAGATGAACATTTTACGGGCATAGACGGTCTAAAGTTGGAAAAATGGTAAGGGGGAAATTATCCCCCCTGCTGTCCGGTTTCGTATTTTGCACCGGGGACTACGCGGTAAATTTTATCCATCACGATATTCTGCGGGCTGCATTCGGCGGCGGAAAGCGGCTGACGGTCAAGGCAGGACGGCTGCTCATATACCACTTCCAGCAATCCCTGTTCGACCATCCGGTCAAATTTGGAAATGCCCAGACTCAGGCCGGAAGTGATACCGGCTACCGGATCTTGCCGCACATCGTTATACAGCACCCGTTCCAGATTGCCCACGATAATGTATTCAATGTCGTAAAACTCAATCAGCCGCCATGCCGTAGCAATGTCCGGCGATTCGTAAAAAGCCCGCACGTTGTTGCTGCGATTCCACACGACGCTGTTCAGCCCTAACACGCTGCGCTGCTGGCGCTGGTGAAAATTCCAGCCAATCACCGTAGGCAGTCCGGTATTAATAGCGATTCGGCTGCCCCAGTGATATTCCCCTGCCTGGGCTTCGATAATGGTCGGTGTGCCTTCGATATTTTCCTCTATCCAGCGAATCATGTGGTAATCGCCGATAAAGTTGTACCACACACCATTTTCCCCATACACGGCATATTTCATGTAATCCTGCCCATCAAGGGTAATAGGCTGCTGGCTGGCATTAAAACGATCCTGCCAGCGCCCCTGAGTTGCCATGATAGGATACAGAAAAGCGACTGTGACCAGCAGCACTAAAAAGGACTGCCACATCCCGCGCCAGACCAGATTCCATCGGTGCAGACTGTCCAGCAGCCACGCCACAGAAATACCACTCGTCACCGCGAACAGCAGCCACGCCTGAATGTAAAATTTAAACACCATGTTCTGGCGGCCTATATCCACATCAATCCGTACCAGTTCGACACCCGTTGTCAGCCCTAAGGCCAGCACAATCAGAGCATACACGCCGCGTTCGGTGTGGCTGGTGCCGGGGATAAAAAACATGACCATCGCCAGCACCATGAGGGGCAGCGTCACCAGCATGACAGGGACGGCAAACAGGCCAATCAGCAGCGCCGCCAGCAGAATCACGGGCAGGCCAACCAGCACCATCAGCGCAGGCAGCCCCAACCCCCGCATATCGCTGACTCGTAACGTCTTGAGCCAGCGCACCGCCCGCCAGATCAGGAAGCTGGCAAGAATAAACAAAAACAGCCCGTGTATATCCAGATACACCCACAAGGGCGTGCGGTCAGAGTCCCAGGGTTCGAGTCCGGCTTCCCCTGCATACCATTCGGTAAAGGGCAGCACCGCCACAAACGACACCAGCACAAACAGCCCCAGCCGCCCCAGCCAGTTTAAAACGGCGCGGCGGTCAAAACGTTCCCCAAAAAAGACCAGCGCGGCAATATACAAAAAGACCACCACCAGAAACGCACCCACCGCCCACATCAGGCTGCCCGTCAGTGTCCATTCGGGTTTGAGGTTGCCGCTGCAAATTTCAGGAATCAGGCTGCGCTCAATTCCTTGAGTAATGTTAAGGCATTGAGTCGGGATTTCGTTGGCTTCCAGACGGGCGTTATAACGAATGTCGCGGAACAACCAGACGATGCTGTGCGCTATTAATCCGGCGGGCAGTGTCCACAGCAGCGGCCACAGGCGCAGCGCCCGCCGTAAATCCAGATTGTCGCGCAGATTGCGGTAAAGGGGCGAACGTGCCGCCGCTTCTGAGCTGCGCCGCCGCACCTGCGTTATCCAGGACACAAACGTTAACCCTGCCGCCCCCAGAATCATAAAGGTCGGCCAGTCCCAGGTATTGGTTGCCCGCAGCAGCCCGACAACGAAATGTTCCGCTTCAGCCTCGCGCAGGCCCTGATCCGCGAGGGGCGTTCGGCCGAGGCCGTGGCGCAGCTCGAGTTTTGCGCCACGAAGAAGGCGGACTGGATGATGGCGCGCATCGTT
>CAZKZS010000309.1:0-6197 GCA_964557285.1 uncultured Anaerolineae bacterium
GACATACGGCGAAAAAAGCCATGACCAACCCACCACATCCCCCTCATCGTGGGTGTACAGCATCATTTCGCGGGTCGGGGTGTGGGCTTCGATGGCAATGCGGCCATAGCGGACAATATAAAACTGCGTAGCTTCCTGCCCTTCGCGGAACAGATATTCTCCCTCTTCAAAACGCATGTTGGAGGCGCAGCCCGCGAGCAGCTCGAGATAATGTGGCTCAAGTCCCTCAAAAAACGGATGTTTCGCTAAAACAGATTCCAGGGTGTGCATTATGTACTCCTGACGGCTTTAAGTATAAAAAGGGATTTCCCCTTTCTTAAAGCCTACAACGCTCCCCCGCTTGTACCAGTACGATTCGTCCCGAACTGGTGTGATAAGTGTCAGCTTAAGGCCATCGGGAGGATTAATTTGCCGTCGGATACGGGATGGTTGACCACTTTAACGGGCAGCGAAAAGATTTGCTCTAAAATATCTTCGCGCAGCACGTCCGCCGGACGACCCACATGAGTCAGTTTGCCGTGATGCACCATGCCAATTTTATCCGCGTAGGCGGCGGCCAGATTCAAATCATGCACGATTGCCAGGATGGTTTTGCCTTCTGAGGCAGCCTGTTTGAGCAGTCCCATAATCAACTGCTGATGCCGCAAATCTAAAGCGGCAGTAGGTTCATCCAGCAGCATGAGAGGGGTATCCTGTGCCAGCACCCGCGCCAGCGTAACCCGCGCCTGTTCGCCGCCGGAAAGTGTCGGATACAACCGATGTTTCAGGTGCGTCGTTTCAGTCGCAGCCAGCGCCCACGCGACCATTTCCGCGTCCTTTTTCGATTCCCCCGTCCCGAATCGAATGTGAGGATGCCGCCCCATCATGACCACTTCCTCAACCGTAAACTGAAAACTCACCTGCACATTTTGCGCCATCACCGCCCGATATAAGGCCAGTTCATGCGTGCGGTAGTGCTTCAGATTTTTTCCGTTCAGGGTGATCGTGCCGGTGGTGGGGTGTAAATCGTGGGAAAGCAGTTTCAGGAGGGTACTTTTGCCCGCCCCATTTGGCCCCACCAGCGCCAAAAATTCGCCCTCTCGCACTTCAAGGTCAATATCACAAACCAGAGGGCTGCCGTTTACTGCGTAACAGAGATGATGTGCTGTCAGCATAATTACAATGCGCGTTTCTGATGCCATAATAATAAAAACAGGAAAAAAGGCCCGCCTACCAGGGTCGTCATCACACCAAGCGGGATTTCGGTTGCGTGAGCGATGCTGCGGGCGGCTAAGTCGGCGGTAATCAGGAAAATCGCGCCGCCTAAAGCGCTGGCGGGCAGCACCAGCCGATGGTCAGGGCCAAACAGCAGGCGGATAAAATGCGGCACGACCAGCCCTACAAAACTAATCACCCCCGCGAAAGCTACCCCCACTCCAATCATGATGGCGCAAATGCCCATCACCAACTGCCGCAAACGGGTGACATTGATGCCCAGATACCGCGCCTCCGATTCGCCTAACGCCATAAGATTCAAAGGCCGCGCTTGCAGGGGCAAAATCACCAGCCCAAGCAGGGTAAACGGCAGCACAATTTCCACATCTTCCCAGAAGGCATTGGCAACACTGCCGAGCGTCCAGAAGGCAATGTCACCAACTTGCGCCTGACTCGCGCCGAAACTCATCAGACCGATATACGCGCCCGCAATCGCATTTACGGCCAGCCCAACCAGCAGCAGGTTTGTGCCGTTGATTTGACTCCGCAGATAGGCCAGTTGGTAAATGAGCAGCGTCGTAAGCAGACCGCCGCCAAACGCAAACATTGCCTGTGCCAGCCTCTCGCCGCCGCCAATTTCCACGCCAAAGACAATAGCCGTCACCGCGCCCACCGCCGCCCCACTGGAAACCCCAATCAAACCGGGTTCGGCAAGCGGGCTGCGGAAAATTCCCTGTAAAGCTGCCCCTGCCAGCGCTAGACCTGCCCCCACCAGCCCCGCTAGAATCACACGCGGCCAGCGAATGTTGCGAATCAGCAGCGCGTCACGGTTGATGATGCGGTCTGTATAATCCAGGTCGCTGTTGTAGAGTCCGGTTTCATCCAGCGTGACTTTCAGAATCGTGTCGGCAGGCACATCCACCGCGCCGTAGCTGATGCTGCTAAAAGTGGTCAATAGAAGCACCCCCGCCATAACCGCCAGCAGTCCGGCACGAATCACCGGAGATTGCCGCATCTTACTGCGCCAGCCGTGCCACAAGTGCCTGTCCACGCCCCGGTACATTTAAAACCGCCGCAATTTCGGGAATCTCTGCTGCATCGGAAACCACCAGTACCGTCACGCCGCTGTCCCGCAGAGGCTGCCAGTTATCGGATTGGCTGGCGATAACGATCCCTTCTGCCCCTTCTGTCCACAATTCCGTATGAAACCCTAACTGGCGGGTGGTATTCAGCAGCGTTTCATTGGTCGCGTAAAGCTGTGGCACAGAGTCAACGGTCACATTTGCGCCACTGGCATCGGTGACGGTGTAAGGGGTGTTCAATGCCACTTCCCACGTCATTGACGGATGAATAGTGGATGCAATGAGCATCAGCGCTTCCCCTGTGCGAATTGACAGGGCTAAAAACAATTCTGTATCAATGACCAGAACCTGATTGTTTTGGACGGCAGGCGTTTCGGCTAAGCCCTGTACTTCAAACACTTTTTCCAGCCCGCCGGAACTTTCTACGTTACCAGTGGTCAGAATTAGATAATCGGGGAAGGCTGCCAGAATAATTTCCGGCGTCATCGGCTGGTAGCCGACCACGCCCGCATCTTCTGCCGTATTATGCCCGCCCGCCGCCACAATCATAGCATGGGCAGGGGTGCCGGTGCCGGCGGCAAGCTGTGAGCCACGCCCACGTATATAAAAATGGAAAACGGCAGGGGTTTCTTCCACGTTTGCCAGTGCCGTTTGCACCCAGTCAATTTCACGATTGACCCGTTCCACCAGCGCCGCGCCTTTTTCCGGTACGCCCAGCGCTTCTGCCACCATCATGATTTTTTTCGCGGGCAGTTCCATGCCGCTAGCGCCCTCATCGTCGGGGATAATCACAACGGGAATCCCCAACTGGCGCACCTGATCCAGCACTTCCGGCGGGTCACAAATTTCGGTGCAAAAAAATACGTCCGGATCGGCGTCAATAATGGGTTCAGCCGCCAGCCGCCGCGCAAAACCCACATGAATTTTCTCTTCCAGCGCCTGCGGGGGGTAGGTGGAACTGCTGTCCACGCCCACGATATTATCATAAAACCCCAGCGCATCAATAATTTCAGTGACATCCCCACTGCCGGAAACAATCCGTTCAACAGAAGTAAGTGTAACTTCAGCGCCCGTTGCATCAGTAATGGTAATGGGATGTTGTGCGCTGACGGCAGGGAGGAGTAAAAGTAAGACTGCCAGTAAAATAACCACTCGTTGCATCAGAGTAAAATCTCCTGTGTAATCACCCGTGAGTCTACAGGCAACCCTCTAAATCCTGTAGCCCCGACTTAAAAGAACTCACACGTTTTCCCCTCTCCACAAAGAGGAAAACGTGTGAGCAGGAAGGGAAGGATTCTTAAGTAATAATTATTCTGTTACACGCGCCTGAAGTTCTTCAGGCAACTGTGCCAGCACGTCAGGAGGCAGAAGGTTTAACGTGGCATCCCCAATATTTTCAAAGGTAGTGGGGTCTTGCTCGTTCATCCACAGCAGCACTTCTGCCGGAAGGAATTGCTCGATGATATAACCCGTATACTTATATTCGGCAACCCAGTTGATAATTTCCACGCCGTACAGTTCTTCATCCGTAAAGGGATCAATCACCGTCACAAAAAAGTCATCGGCGGTATCCAGGGCTTCCATGCCAAATCCATCACGGACAGGCTCCCAGTTCGCGTCAAGGGCTGGGCCTTCTACGCCCGCCGCCGTTTCAGCGCTGGAAGTTTCTTCTTCTGCTGCTTCACCGCCGCCAATATCATTATAACTCAAGCCCCGGAACACCATCATAAAAATGGCGGTAGAGGCTACATTTAATGAGTCCTGTTCGGCCATATCGGGCAGGGCAATGACTTTTCCCGTTTCCCGATCCTGCTGCGAGAACAGGAATCCTACGGCCTGTCCCCAATCCTGAGAAACGGTATCCCCTGCTGCTGTCAGGCCAAGCAGGGTAAATGCGGTGGCAAAACCGTCACTGGTTTCGGCCGCTAAGGTTGACCATCCCCCATCGGCCAGCGCGGTTTCCTGAAGATAGGTTTTGGCAGCTTCTACAGCTTCAGTTTCGCCCGCCGTGACCAGCACATGCAGGCAGGTAGCCGTGTAAACAGGTTCAGACTCGCTGCCCGCCTCTGCCCCAAATCCACCGTCCTCATTTTGCAGGGCGGTCAGGCCGCTAACAGCCGTAGGGGGAAGTGCCTGTCCCATCGCGTTCATTGCAATCAGGCCAAAACACAGCCCTGTAATGTCCTCTCCGCGTGATTCGCGCAGCAGTTCCATATGTTTCTCTGCGGCGATACCTTCTGCGAAGGTGGTGGGGTCAATATCATGGGCAATCGCGGCCAGCAGAATCGTCGAAACGGTATCCAGCGCGAGGGTGTCCTGATTTTCAATCACATAATTTTCGAGCCAGGTCATGGCCTGTTCGTTAGGGCGTTCCAAAAGGGCAAGCGCAATCGCTACTGCCGAGGTAATATCGGCATCCCCGCCCGCAAAACTGCCATCTTCGGCCTGCTGCGATTCAACCCAATCGGCGGCGGCCATCGCCGGATCACCCTGGGCGGCAGCCGCTGGAACAAGGCTCAAAAGAAGAACAAGTGCTAACAGCACAACTTTACGCATATTGATTATATCCTGCCTTTCATGAAATCTATTGAATTTTACCAAACCTCACCAAATCTGACCAAATTTTTAATGTTTCTCAGGAATGATATAATCAAAAAGACATGAGGAATGTCACTTTGTTAACCGATACGCAAAAGCTGGAACGGCGAAATCATGAACTCCTGATTCTGAACAGCATCGCGGAAGCGCTGAATCGGGAGTTAAATATTAATGCGGCGGTGAATGTCGTGCTGGCAAAGGTGGCCGAACTGCTGGATTTGCAGACGGGATGGGCGTGGCTGCTGGAAGAACAAAGCTCCGAAACGTATTTAGCGGCGGCCCAGAATTTGCCACCCGCGCTGGCAAATTATCCTGAACGGTTGCAGGGGTCATGTTTCTGTTTACGCACTTACCGCGAAGGGGACCTAGCAGGGGCGGCCAATATCAATGTGGTGACATGCAGCCGTCTTGAATTTTTAATGCAGGGGACAGAAGGTTTAACTTACCATGCCAGTATTCCTCTCTATTCCTACGACAGGCAGAAAAAACTGGGCGTGTTGAATGTTGCCAGCCGGGACTGGCGCGAGCTTTCCGATGAGGATTTACGCCTGCTGCATACGGTAGGGGACTTGCTGGGAATGGCTATCGAACGGGCGCTGCTGTTTGAAAAAAGCCGTCAACTTGGCGCGATTGAGGAGCGCAACCGCCTTGCCCGTGACATTCATGATACGCTGGCGCAGGGGCTGGCCGGAATCGCTATGCAGCTTGAAACGCTGGATGCGCTGCTGGAAACGGATACCCATCGGGAAAAATGGCAGGGCATCGTCCGCCGCACGCTGGAATTGACCCGTCGTAATCTGGAAGAAGCCCGCCGTTCCGTGATGGATTTACGCGCCGCCCCCCTGGATAACCGGACTCTGCCGGAAGCGCTGTCCGCGCTGGTGGCAGAAATAGAAGGGGTCAAGGTTACTTTTGAGGTGATGGATGGCGGCCGCCCTTTATCCGTGCGGCTTGAAACGGGCTTGTACAGGATTGCTCAGGAAGCGCTGAATAATATTCGCCAGCACGCCCACGCCCGCCAGGTCAACATGAAGCTGGTGATGCTGCCGGAACAGGTACAGTTGACGATTGAGGATGATGGCTGCGGGTTCGACCCGACTCAGGTAGGCAGCGAGCATTTTGGGTTAATCGGCCTCAGCGAACGCGCCCGTCTGCTGGGCGGCACGCTGCACATCCAGACCGACCCCGGCAGTGGCACTCGTTTAGAAGTCCATGTTCCTTTCCATTGAGGTGAATCATGTTAGAACGTATCTCCATTAAAGGATATAAATCCTTCCGCGAACTGGATTTTTCTCTGCGCCCCCTCAATGTATTGATTGGGGC
>CAZKZS010000310.1:0-3596 GCA_964557285.1 uncultured Anaerolineae bacterium
CTAAAGAGTCGTTTTCCAACAAACCCTCGGAATTTGTGTTAAGTAGTATCAGGGAACCGCCAATGATGGTCACATAGGGGCCATCATCATTGGCAACAGGAGGAATCTGTGTTGGAGTGCCAGCACAGCCCGATTCGATACGTCGGCAAAGATAATCGGGCGGGTCGGTATAATCCAGCGCTGCATCTGTTCCGGCATCCCCAAAGAAGGCATCGCTGCCTCTATTGCCTGCCAGCATGTCATCGCCATCATTTCCGTGCAGATTATCTGAGCCGTTCCCGCCTTGCAGCAGGTCATTATTCGGCCCCCCAAATAGTTCATCGTGTCCATTTTCCCCGTAGAGCTTATCCCTGCCAGGGATGGCCGTATTAGCCCCTCTGCGATGTTCATCTCCGTACAAATTATCATGGCCGGGGCCGCCATAAATCGTGTCGTCACCGCTGTTGCCGATGAGCGCCCAATTGCTGCCTGCCTGCCCATAAATCGTATCGTTGCCGGGGCCGCCAGCAATGTAATCGCTGCCGTTCCCGCCTAAAAGGACATCGTTGCCCGCTTCCCCATACAAATTATCGCTGTTGTTACCTCCTACGATACAATCATCGCCGCCTTTGCCATACACGGTATCGCTGCCATTTTGGGCAAAGATGAGGTCATTTTGCGGCGTGCCATGAATGGTTTCACTGGCATTTGTTCCGTAAATCGTATTTTCAAGGGTCAACTCCGCACACTCGGGCGGCGGCGGTTCTTCAATAACCAGCCAGACGATTTGTATTTCACAGGGGCGATTCCCCTGGTAAGTCGTGACCTTCAACCGATAACGCCCCGGAGGATAAATGTCCGTATTCCAGCCGTTCGGTATCCCTTCTGTATCTCCCAGAAAATAATGGGGTGCATTATTTTCGGTATGGGTGTAAGTCCCTCCGTTGGGTCCGGTCAGTTCAAAGGTTACACGGCCTGGCTGTTGTCCGGCGACATGTGCCTGAATATTCACTGCCCCGTTGACAATTTGCCCGTCTACCACCCCCTCAAGCGTCATATTCCCGACTGAACACGCTGCCCCATTAACTGTTATCGTTACCCGGTCACTATCTTTTTCGCCCAGGTTATCCGTAACGGTCAGGGTGATGTCGTAGCGGCCAACCCATAAAGAGACAACCGGGCTGTCACCTCTGCCAATCACTTTGCCATCGAGTGTCCATTCATATCGCGTAATCTGCCCATCGTCGTCCCGGCTGGCCGACCCATCCAGAAGCAGTTCTTCCAGACCGTCGCCGTCGGTATCATAATAGGTGGCATCCGGGCCGGCATTGGCTTCTGGTGGGCGATTTCTGGCAGCATTTTCACGAGTGTCCGGGTTGGGGAAACCACCGACCGTCCCAGCAAGAATCAAGAGTGCAACACAATAAAATAACCATCGACTAATTTTCATGAGCTATCTCCCGTTTTGGCTGCTATGGATATAGGGATCGGATTGCAGGAAATCTGCGGGAGTGGAGGGGGTATGAGGAAGTAATAGGTTTTACAGGTAGCAGCCTCATAGTCACCTCTACGAGTTTGTAACATACTCCCCTGTAAAGATGACAAAATAACATTATTTTTTTGGATTAGCTTTCATAATTCACGGCATTTACAAAATCATAACAATTATTAAGCTTCTCCTCATCTCATGAGGGAACGAAAAAGTTTCTTTAACTTAAAATGCCAGAATGCAATTAAACTCATGCGGATAAGCAGCTGCCCGTGTTTTCCAACCCGCACCTTACTTTCTCCGTAAGTCCGTGCCAGATAACGGACAGGGACATCGGTAATTCGCAGTTTTAACCAGGCCGCATTAAAAAGCAGGTCAAAATCGCCAAACGGATCAAACTCCCCAAACTGGTGACGGTTCGCAGCCACGCGCTGATAATCACGCTTATACAGTGCTTTTGTCCCGCACAGAGTATCCGTAATCCGTTGCCCAAGCAGCCATGAGAATAACAGGCTGAAAAAAATGTTGCCCAGACGGTTCAGGGTACGCATTGCACCATATTCCTGCCGATAGATAAAGCGCGTCCCGTTGGCAAAATCGGCTTTGCCAGTGGCTAACACTTCATAAAACTTCGGCAAGTCCTCCGGCATGACGGATAAATCACTATCCAGAATCATCACAATATCACCGGAAGCCTTCTCAAACCCCTTACGAACTGCGTCCCCTTTGCCTAATTTGAGCATCAAGTTGGGAGGCGTATCGGACTCCATAGCCGGAACTTGTGGCATAAACTTTATATCTTTTTGCGGGTGTGCTTTAATTTGATGCTGGATTGCTTCAACCGTCCCATCAGTAGAATTTCCATCAACAAAAATAATTTCCGTATGCGAACCCATCCGGGGGGTTCGCTCCACCAGCGCCGCTATGTTTTGTACTTCATTTCTTGTGGGAATGATGACGCTGACACTGTGTTGGGCAGTTTCTTCTGCTGCCTGACGGGGCAGCGCCACAAGGGTACTGAGCAAAGTTAAACGTTCGATCACCGGTGCATACGAAAGCATATTCACCAGGGGCGTGACCAGAGGAATAGTATAGGGCAGCAGCAGCCCTGGAAAAATTTTCAATACTTGATAGTGGGTCAGGTCTAAAAAGGTTTCAATCGCGCTGGGGGACAGCCAGTTATCTTTGAGCGCGACACTGGGCGATTTAAGACGCAGTTTCTCTCCTACCTGAAGGATGGGACTCCACAATTGATTCCAGGTAGAAATCACTAACCGCGTATTGGCATGAGTCAGTTTCCTGATTTTTCGTAAAAATTGTTCAATGTCGTTCAGGTAGCTCAGCAAATCTTCAATGATGATGAGGTCAAAAGGCTGCGCGAGTGCTGCATGGTCGGGTAAATCTTCCACGTCCGCACAAATCCAGGTCAGGTCGGGGAAATTCTGTTGTGCGATTTTTATGGATACCGGACTGATGTCTACGCCAACCCCATGCCGGATGCCGAGCGAAGCAAGCAGCCCTCCCGTACTGCACCCCAATTCAAGAACACGCGAGTCCTCATTAATGAATAAGCGGCATACATTAAGGACCTGCTCATGATAGAGATGGTTTTTGCGAAACCACATCATCCTTTCGGGCGCATGGGTATCGAAGTAGTGAGCAATTTGCTGTTTATTAATCATAGTCTGGGTTTCTGTGCGGAAATCAGGACCGAACCGGTAAATTCTTTAATCAGGGGAATACGTTCCAAAACAAGTCCCATTTGGGAAACAATCGGGATGAGAGATTGGGGGGTGGCAGGATGTAACCAGTCCGTATTACGGATGAGAATCTCCGCAAACCCAACCGCTTTTAATTGTTTTGCCAGTTTCCAGCGTAGGATGGCCGTTTCATCAGGCGAGACACCGCGCTTTTCACGCAGCCCGGGAAGTGTACGTTCAGCCCAAATAATCGGATTGAGCAGGTTGGGTTCAGCAAACGCCAAGTACCCGCCAGCTTTTAACAGGTCAAAACTACGCTGAATGGCAAAAGGGATATCCAGATGGTGTAATACGGATGAGCCGACAATGGCATCAAACGGCCCTGTGAGCCTGTCATCGCTAAAGTCGATGACCTGAAATTCAACCTG
>CAZKZS010000310.1:3696-6196 GCA_964557285.1 uncultured Anaerolineae bacterium
TGTTCAATTTCGTGTTGTAACCGTTCCGAATTACCCATCATTCACCTTTTGCGGAGCTTGCACACCGTGTACATTTTTAACAAGGAACTGGGGAAAAACTGGACTTTTTCGACCGTAAACACTTTTTCAAGGGCGGATAGAATTGTGGTGTGGGTAGCCGGATGAATTTCACGCGCACGATAACCCAGCAGATGAAACAACGTTGAAGTCAGCGCCGTGTTCGCAGGAAAACCCGCCACAAAAACACTTCCCTTTTTGAGAACGCGGGAAATCTCCTGCAAGGCAGGAATCGGGTCAGCAAAATGTTCCAGAACGCTGATACAAACGGCCAAATCAAAGGATGCATCCGGGTAGGGAATTTCCAGAATACTGCCCTGACGTAATTCCACACGCTGCAAATCTACATTTTCCGCCTGAAGCATCTTTTTGACGCCATGATAACTTTCATGAATATCAATGCCTGTGACGTTTTGAGCGTGGTTGAGCAGTTCTTTGATAAAAATTCCTGACCCTGTGCCTATATCCAGCGCGTTTTGAACCCGGATTCCCTCCAGTTGGTCATCAATCAGTTGGAGGCGCTTTCGATAGAACCAGCCTGCATAGGGAGAATAATATAAACGGACCAGGTGATAGTCCTCGTGTGTTCCCCCATCAATTGACAGCATGAGATTCTGCTGCTGTGGCAATTCCATAACGACACTTTTCCCAGATGATTAAAGCTCTTAACGCGGCCAGCCGAACCCAGAGGGGGCGAGTCAGGTTTTCCATGCTGTAAAAAAAAGCGTAGGTGGATTCTGAAATGAGACAGTAGGGCTTGAAGCCGCCGCTAAGTAAATAGGTGATAAAACTAAAAGCCTGCGCTTTTGTTAGCCGTAGTTCTGGCACAGTATCCGCCCCATGTTTAACCAGTCGATAAGGCAGGGCAGGGTTTCCATCCAGAGGCGTTTTGTGCGGCAGGGTTTCCGAAAAAAGTTCATCCAACCAGGGACGCACCTTCATATCACAGGTTTCCTGATGCAGGTAATTATAAATTAACCAGGCCACTGGGGTGATCCAGGGTTCGACGAGAACAAGCCGACCTCCCGGCCGTAAAACCCGCGCCACCTCCCTCAAAACTGTGAGGGGTTTCGCAAAATGATGCAGCACATCCAGCCCAATCACATTATCAAGGCTTTGTGAAGCAAAGGGCAAAGCGTGAGCATCTACCGCACCGTGGACCCATTTAGAGGGCAGAATATCCGTTCGCCAGACATGCGGCGCAAGGTGCTGAATAAACCCCGGCCCACTGCCAATTTCCAGAATATGCCTGCCCGGAGCAAGATTTTCCAGGAGGGGCTTGTAAAACTGTTCATGATAGATACGGCGCAAAACGGGCTTTTTTTCCCAGATTTCACGATGCCTGGCAAGAAATTCAAAATCGTCCATCTTGCCCACAAAGGTACTCATCTTTCAAGATGATGTCAATGCAAAGCAGGGTTCAACAGGGGGATGGCGGCCTGTATTTCCTCTTTACTGCCAATCAGTCCGACCATATCTCCCTGCAAAAAGCGGGTGTGCGATTTAGGATTCGGGATGAGGGTTTGTTGACGCACCAGCGCAATCACAGATGCCCCCGTGTTTGAACGAATATTCGCCTCTATGAGATTTTTCCCAACGATTGGGCTGTCATCTGTAATGGGAAACCACGCGATTTCCATGCCGCGCGCCGCCGCCAGCAGCTGGTCAAGGGTTTTTGTATCAGAAAAATTCGCCTGATACGCATCCCGCCGTACCGCATCCACATAGGTTTGAATTTGTCCCATTGGATACCCCAGAGTCAGCAGGGTATGGCGCACCATTTCTAATCCCCCTTCCAATTCGGGGTGAATCACATGCCGCGCGCCATGTCTTGCCAGTCGTCGCACACCCGATTCTATTCCAGCGCGTGCAATAATGGGCAGTTCCGGCGCGAGTTTATGCGCGGCGGCTACTACCAGTTCAGCCGTTGTTTCATTGGGAACGGTCACGACCAGCGCACAGGCACGGCTTAGACCCGCATGACTGAGAATTTCCGAATTGGCAGCATCTCCAAATAGGGTATGAATCCCTGCCTGCTGCATTTCAGAAGCATAAGCGGCATCCTGTTCGACGATTAAATAGGGCAGTTTGAGATGTTCAAGCACACGCCCAATATGTTTCCCCACCCGGCCGTATCCAACAATCACCACATGATTGGTCATTTCTTCTTCCAGCAGTTCCGGCGTTGGCCCGCCCCGTTCCAGCCGACTCCAGAGAAAAGGTATATGCTGAAGGGAACGCTCTACGATAGGGATAGCGCGAAACATCAGGGGATTCAGAACAATTGAAATGACCGAAGCCGCTAAGATTAAAGAATACTGATCCTGAGTAAGAATATCCAGTGAAACCCCGGACTGCCCCACAATAAAAGAAAATTCCCCAATCTGACTTAGACCTGCCGCAACTACGATAAGCGTTTTAGCGGAAGCGGGCAGCACCAGCC
>CAZKZS010000311.1:0-6158 GCA_964557285.1 uncultured Anaerolineae bacterium
AGCCCCTTCTCCAGCGCTGGTTTCCAGGTATCCGGCACGGTGAGCTTGTTTTGTTCATTGAAGTGAACTTTGCCATCCCGATATTCCCCTGTGACCAGATTCATGCCGGGGCTGCCAATAAACCGCGCCACAAACAGATTCGCGGGGTTATGATACACTTCGGCGGGTGTGCCGACCTGCTGCACGACCGCGTTTGACATGACCACAATGCGATCTCCCATTGCCATGGCTTCAATCTGGTCATGGGTCACGTAAACGGTGGTCGCGTGCTGATCGAGATGCAGGCGTTTGATTTCTGCCCGCATGGTTTCCCGAAATTCCGCATCCAGCGCCCCAAGCGGTTCATCCATCAGGAAGGCCGCCGGACGCCGTACCAGCGCCCGCGCCAGCGCCACACGCTGCTGGTCGCCGCCGCTTAAACTGCCGGGGCGGGCATCCAGCAAATGCTCAATTTTGAGCATCCGGGCAACGTCCGCGACCCGTTTGGTGATGTTGTCTTTGGATTCGCCCTGTGCCTGAAGCGGAAATGCGATGTTCTGGCGGGCGGTCATATGCGAATACAGCGCGAAAAATTGGAACACAAAGGCAATATCCCGTTCACTGGGTTTGAGCCAGGTCACGTCCTGGTCATCAAAATAAATTTTGCCCGATGTGACCGTTTCCAGGCCGGAAATCATGCGTAAGGTGGTGGTTTTGCCACAACCGGACGGCCCCAGCAGCACCACAAATTCGCCGCTTTGAATGGTCAGATTCATCGGTTTGACGGCATGAACCCCACCAAATAATTTTTCTACATCCACCAGTCTAATCGTTGCCATCGTGCCTATCCTTTCCGAATCGCGCCAAAGGTCACACCCCGCAGCAGGTGGCGGCGAAGTGCAAACGTGACGATGACCACCGGAATGAGGAAGGCCAGCGACGCGGCGGCAATGGTTTCCCACTCAATCCGTCCGACGCCCTGCATGGTGGGGATACTGGGTGGGGCAGTGCGGCTTTTATCTGCCGTGAGCATGGCCGCAAATGCATATTCATTCCAGGCAAAAATGAAGCAGAACACAATCGTGGCGGCGATACCCGTGACCGCCTGCGGCAGCACGACCTTTCGGAACGCCTGCAAACGGGTGTAACCATCCACTAATGCCGCTTCTTCATATTCTTTGGGGATTTCGTCAATAAACCCCTTCAGCAACCAGACCGAAAACGACAGGTTAAAGGTCGTGTACAGCAAAATCAGGCCAAAATGCGTGTCATACAGCCCCAATTCGCGGTACATCAGGAATAGGGGAATAGTCACGACCACAGGTGGGAGCATCCGGGTGCTGAGGATAAAAAACAGCAGGTCATCTTCGCCGGGGACTTTGAAGCGGCTGAAGGCATAAGCCGACAGCACTCCAAACGCGACGGAAAAAAACGTTGATACACTGGCAATAATCAGGGAATTCATAAACTGTCCCGGAAAATCGCTAGTGCGGGTGATTTTTTGCCCGCGACGGGCGGTGATTTCTTCGGACCAACTTAAGTCATCCCGATTGCGGTAGCTTTCCAGTTCCTCCGGCAGAAGCTGCACCCGTTCCGTTACCAGAAATACAAAACTTTCGATGGTGGGTTCAAAAAACGCTTTTGGCGGAACCGCCACTGACTCCACTGGCGATTTCAGGGCGGTTAAAATCATCCATGCGACGGGCAGCAGCATCACCAGCGTCACAAAAAAGGCGATTTCAGCGCGAAGGGTACGGCGCACAAACGGCCAGAACCCCACTTTATCAACACGGGTCGAAATGACCACATTTTGCCCTTCTGCGGATTGGGCGGGCAGGCTGTAATAGGTGACTGCTCCCAGCACGGCTATCACGACCACCTGTGCCAGCAGCAGGCCAATCGCGTTGCCATCTGTGAGTTCGTCGCTGAGTGCCAGCATAACCATCAGCACCAGCCCGAACACCCCCACAGCCGCGCCCATCGCCATGCCCCGTGCTGGTGGGCGATTTTTCGCCACAAACACCGACCCGATAACCAGAACCCCCAGGCTGCCTGTGAGCAGGTTGCCGAGAAAATAGACAAACAGCGTAATATCGTTCATCATTAGCTCTCCCGTGCCTGGTTGAGGGCGCGAATATACAGGTTGCTCACCGCGATAATCACCACCAGCATAATATACGCCAGCGCGCTGGATGAACCTGTGAGATATTGGCCTTGCAGGGCAACCCGGAACAGCCGCACGGATACCGTTTCGGTCACGTTGATGGCTTCCGTGCCTTGCAGCAGACTCGGCCCGCCGCCCGTTAAGCCCATGACCAGATCAAACTGCTTAAGCGCTTCAATCGTGCGGAACAGCACCGCAATCAGCAGCAGGGGCATGACCTGAGGCAGGGTAATCCGCCGAAATTGAAACCACGATCCGGCGCGGTCAATGGCGGCGGCTTCATACAGATAATCAGGAATCGCGCTTAAGCCTGCCAGAGACAGCAGCATCACAAACGGACTCCACATCCACACATCCACGATAATCACTGCCCACATTGCCAGGTCAGGATCGCCTGTCCAGTTGGGGGCGGTGTTCGGGTTTTCATAGCCGAAGATATAGTTGAAGAACCCAAACGAAGGGTTAAAAATATTCGCCCAGAATCTCCCTACCACCACAGGCGACAGCATCATCGGAATCAGGATAAGTGTGGTGAGCAGGGCGCTGCCCTTAAATTTTTCGCGCAGCAGCATCGCCAGCCCAAACCCGACCAGCATTTGCAGCGACACGGAAATTAAGGCGTATTTGCCCGTGAAGGCGAAGTTTTCCCAAAAGCGCGAATCGCTCAGGATGTTCCGGTAGTTGTCGAGGCCGATCCACTCCGGCGGGTCTGTTTTGATGACAGAATATTCTGTGAAACTCAAATACAGGCTGTAAATGAGTGGGAAAACGTTCATCAAAATCAGTAATATGAGCGTTGGGATGATAAATATTTGTATCACTCTTTTGTCGCTCAGGTGGCGACGTGGCCCCGTCGTCATCGGCACATGCGACATGATGCTATCCTCCTGGCAGGTAAGGGGCATGGCGGTTGATGCCATGCCCAAAACGACTGGTTATTCCGAAATGACTCCGGTTTCAATCAGAATTTCATCCATCTCGAAGGCCATGCCGTCGAGCGCTTCCTGAGCCGTTCCCTGACCGCCGACCACGTATCCATGCAGATAACGCTGAGCAGGTTCAAGCAGTTGGCCGAACTGCGGAATGTTCCAGAAATCTTTGACAAAGTTCATGGTTTCCGCAAAGGCCGCGTTATAGGGAGTTGCACTCAGGAATTCTTCTGATTGCAGCACGTTAATATTGCAGGTGTAACCGCCAACTTCCGCCCAGCGTGCCTGAACTTCTTCGGTGGAAAACCAGCGAATAAAGTCGAGGGAGGCTTCTTTACGGGCGTCGCTGATGTAGTTGTTCACGCTCAAGCCCTGACCGCCCAGCGCCGCAAACCGTTCACCTGTCGGGCCGGCAGGCATCGCAAAGTAGCCCGTTACGTCGCGGAAGGGGTTGATGTCCGGGTTATCCAGCGCAGGGAAGAACGCGAAGTAGTTCATAATCATGGCTGCCTGCCCGTTGATGAACACATTGTTCATTTCGGCAAAAAAGGAGTTATTCGTGCCGGGAGGCGCAAACGAGTATAGTTCTTTGTACAGTTCCAGCGCGGCTACTGCTTCGGGCGAGTTCACCACACCGAGGACGTTGTTGTTTTCATCTTTCCAGTCCGCGCCGTAGCTGAACATGACATTTTCAAAGCCCATCGTGATGGCATCATAGTCCACCTGGGTATAGACACCAACGCCGTACAGATTTTCATCGGGGCGGGTGAAAAATTCAGCAATATCGCGCAGTTGTTCCCAGGTTTCTGGTACTGCCAGAGGATAGCCGTATTTTTCTTCAAAAGCGGCCATCTCATCAGGATTTTCAAACAGGTCTTTCCGATACGCCCAGCCGTTGGCATCACCTTCAGTAGGGTACGCATAATATTTGCCCGAACCCGTTGGATATTCACCGTAGTAGGTCAGGGTGGCGGGGGTCACAGTTTCGGCAATACCTTCACCGACCAGAAAATCGGTCAAATCCATGTAATGACCTTCGGTGACGGCCTGCCCTAACCACTGGCTGTCGCCCACGACCATATCAAAGGCTGTACCTTTGGCTGCCCATTCCGCGCCGACTCGATTGTAGTATGTTCCCCAGGGTTCCTGGACAACGGTGACTTTAATTCCCGTTTCTTCTTCGTACTCGTTACCAATTTGTTGCAGGTAGTTGGCGGGGTCCCATTCGGCCCACCAGATCGTGAGTTCAGTCACTTCTTCCTGTGCGGTGACGGTGCTGCCGCCCACCACGACGACGAGCATAACAAGCAAAACCAGCAGGGTGCCGACTTTTTTAGTCATGTTTAAAAATCTCCTTAAAAACCAAAATGTACACGTCAGTAAGTAACGATCCTGCTTTTCTCTTCTCGTACTCTTCCCTCCTTATCTCATTTCCAGTACGCCCCCTGTAATAAAAATGTGTTCCAGGGCGAGTGAAATTGCACCTATAACGCCTGCATCAGCCCCCATTGACGAGGTATCTATTCTCAGGTGGCGTGTGGAAAGGGGTAAAGAGCGATGCAGCACGCCGCGTCGAATCGACGCTAGAAATTGATGCCCAATATTGCTGACTCCGCCGCCGATAAGAATCAGGCTGGGATTAAAAAAGTTCACCAGTCCGGCCAGCACTTCGCCAATCATGCGCCCACTGTCCTGAATGATTTCATTGGCAACCCGGTCCCCCTGAGAAGCCGCCGCGCCTACATCCTCCGCCGACAGCTTGCCGTGTGCTTCTAAAATGCGGGCAAGAATCGCACTTTTACCAGCGCGCGCGGCCTGCGTAGCACGGGCAGCAATAGGGGGGCCGGCGGCAATCGCTTCCAGACAGCCAATGTTGCCGCAGTGACAGACGGGACCGTTCTGGTCGGCGCAAATGTGACCAATATCGCCCGCGCAGCCATTTGACCCCCGGTAAATTTGCCCGTTGCAGACAATCCCGCAGCCGATTCCCGTCCCCACCTTGATGAAAATAAAATTTTCTTCGTTGATGCCTGCCCCAACACGCAGTTCCCCCAGCGCCATCACATTGACATCGTTATCAATGGTCACAACTGCGTAGGGGAATGTTTCCCTAATATAAGCCGCTATCGGGTAGGCTTCCCATCCGGGCATGATGGGCGGGGCAATCAGCAGTCCGGTTGAAAATTCCACCGGACCGGGGACGCCAATGCCAAAACCATAGACTTTATCTACAGGAATCTGGCAGCTTTCCAGCCGTTCCAGCACCACTTTCCGAATCAGCCCCAGAATGACATCCGGGCCTTCACGCACATCAATCGGGATGTACTGGCGGTCAAGGATATTGCCTTTGAAGTTTGCCAGCACCATATCCATGCTGGTCGCCCCCATATCAATGCCGACCACGCAGCCAAAATCCGCATTAAAATCCAGCACACGCGGACGCCGCCCCCCACTGGACTCTCCATCTCCCACTTCGCGTAAAATTTTGGCGCTGGTCAGGCTGTTCACCACAGACGTAATTTTGGAGCGCGAATAGCCAATTGCATCGGCAATATCCGTGCGGGACAGCGGCCCACGCTGGCGAATCGCTTCCAGCACTTTATATTCCGGCGGCGAGAGGAAAAAAGGCGCACCAGAAACCGTCTGATGAGCATTGTTGGGGGAGGGTGTGCGCGTTTTCAAGCGGGAAAGCTCCCGAAAAACGCCATAGTTAAATAAAAGTTGTCCATTTCTAAAATGTTTTCAAACGAAATCTATCTTAAGAGGAGCATAACACGACTAACTTGTTTTTGCAATAGCATCTGGATGACTTTTTTCAGCGAACTTGTTTTAATTTATAAAATAAGTGGTTGGTTTTCAGTGATCAGTTTTTGATAGTTAGTCACCGGTTTTCGTCAATGAGGAGTTACCACTTGATAACCAATCACTGATGAATGACTACTGCTACCTAGTGAGGAAAATTAAAACTTATAAAAGTAATATAAAAATTTATTGAAATTTTAAGTTTTACATTACAATCAAGAGTATGTTAAAGAAATTTAGTGAGGAAGCCATGAAAATTGTGCGGTTGTTTCTCTTATTATCTC
>CAZKZS010000312.1:0-6152 GCA_964557285.1 uncultured Anaerolineae bacterium
CATCGCTCACCACGTTCGCTTGTTCCTGCCCCTACATACATCTTCCTGCCTACACTGAACTAATGCATGGGGGACTCACGGTAATGCCGTGTCCCTACCTTACAACTGGTGTTCTTCCCGCAGGCGGCGCAGATGGGCAATCGCCTGTTGCAGATAGGGCAAATTTTCGGGCAGCATATGCCAATTGCTTGCACCGGAAGGATGCGGTAGGGGGACAATCGTCACGCCGTTTTTTTCCACTGCCTGCCCGATAATAGCCGTCAGTGGCTGGCGCACGTCAAAAAATAGGCTGATGGCTAGCTTGCCCACCGGAATAATGACCTTCAAATCCAGAATGGCGAATTCCCGTTCGCGCCATCTCGCGCAAAGTGCCTGTTCCTCCTTCGTGGGAACACGATCTCCGCGCCCGTTGGGATGTTTGCCGGGGTAACAGCGTGTCACACTCGCCATATAATGCCGCGCCCGAAAATCGGATTCTTCCCAGCCCGCTTCCGCCAGCCATTTAAACAGGCGTGTGCCGGAGGTGTAATTAAAGGGACGCTGATGTTGCGCTTCTGTTACGCCCGGCGCCTGCCCGATAATCATCACTCTGGCATAGGCATTGCCGGAGAAGATAGGCGGTCCGGTAATTTCATATCCTGCCTCCGCGCACAGGCGGCAGGCACGAAGTTCCTGATGCAGTTTGTCCAAAAGGTAGACTTTCCGTTAGAAGACGATTAGAATTAAGATTATTAAGTTTTCATCCATTCTCCGAGGACACAATGCTATTATATCAGCCCGACGCAGAATTGTTATTCCCTGCCCGTCTTATTCCCACCTTGCGCGACCTACGCGGGAGAGATTTCAGCATCCTCATTGATCGGCTGGCCGAATGTGCATCGGAAAGCACCATCGAAGTGCTTGGGTTTTCGCTGATGATGATTCGGCTGTGCAGCTGCCTGACCTGTACTGCCGACAGCTACCGCGCCATGAACGGCTGTACCAAATGCGTGCATAAAATTATACGCGGTTTTAAGGGGTCGGATGAGGAACTCATTCAATTGTGGGAAGCAGCCTGCCATGAAGTGATGGAATGGCAGGAAAAAGGACTCCCCCCTCAGGATTTGTAGGATTTTCAGGCACATTCCAGCCGCGTGATGGCGGTGATAAAAGTGGGGTCATTCACCTGCAAACCCTGTTGAAACGTCAGCCAGATGTTTGATGAATCCTGCGTATTCAGCGAGGGAAGGTCGGTCACATCCACCGCAAACAGATGGATGACCAGGTCGCTGCTTTTGCAGGGGCGAACTTTGCCCATATACCGTAAGCTGTTTTCATCGGCATCGTAGCCACTGAGGTGGAAGAGTTCGCGTTGGGCGCTTTGACGGGGGGTTTCGCCGCGTGGCACGCCCGCCCGGATGCTGCCCCGTTCAAAATTCGGGCCGTGTGCGGGACAGATTTCTACTTTCGCCAGATACTGGCGTCCTCTGTCCGTATTCCGATACGGTAAAATACAAACAGCGATACTATCACAATGAAGCTGACGGGAAAAAATATGTCCCTGCCGTTCGATGACTGCTACTACATCATTTTGAAAAATCACTTTTTCCACGGTCACAGCCCTTCTCTCCATTTCTACGTATTATACGGGGCAAAGTTGCACAAAAAGATGAGAATGTTAAAAATGTCATACGACTCATGTTACAAATAGTAGTTGCGAAGGAGTCATTGATGCTTTTTTATAAACGCCTGTTCCCTTTTTTGATGGTGATTTTTCTGGTGTTTCCGACTGTGATTCACGCCCAGACTCCGGATTCGACCCTACCTTTCACCGCCGATGATGGTGGTTTTTCTCTACTCTACCCTGCCGACTGGAAAATCAACCGCAGCGAAGGCGAAACTGTCCTGTTTACCGCGCCCATTTTTGGCCCGGGACAGGGAGCGCAGCCCCCTTCCGAAGGCATAGCGGTCATGTTTACCATCCACACCCGGGGCAAAAATTCCAAGACGGCGGAAGAACTTGCCCGCGCCGAAGCGGAATCTTTTGCCGAAAGTGGCAGCCTTCCTTCCCCCTCCCAGAATCTCCTGCTGAACACCTCTCCTCTGGCGATTGTGGATGTGTTGGGGGATATTCTGGATGCACGGTATATCGCGGTGGATTTGCAGGAAGGGAATTATGCGCTGGTCTGGCTGGCGGGGACGGTGGAACAATTTTTTACCGCGACTCCGCTGGTGCTGGATATTTTAAATACGGTGCGGCTGGCCGAAGATACAACCCCTATTACCCCTTACATGCTGTCCCTGTCGGATAGTACAGCCCATGCCCGCCCGAATGCCTGGATTGTTTTTGAGCATCCTGCCGACTGGCAGGCCGAAGAAATGGATACTCATACCCTGCTGACCGCCCCCAACGGGGTAACGGTAGGCATTAGCGGCGAACCCCTGTCGCCGGATATTCCCGATTCGCCTTCCGTTCCCAGAAATCGGGTAGAAGAAGTGGTTGGGCTGGTACAGCGTGATATTCCCAACGTAATAGCCAGTGAAGTGATTGATTTTACTGTGCAGGGATTTCCCGCCGCCCGTGTTTACATGACGGACAATACGGAACTGGCGTTTGGCTACCTTGTGCGCGGTCTGGAAGATACAGTGTATGCCAATATTACCGTCGTGGGCGAACCGCAGGCCGTTTTAAGCATTGACCCTACCGTGCTGGCAATCGTTCACTCGATTTCTTTGACCCCGACTGTGCAGCCGGAGGACAGTGTATTTGTTTTGACGCAGCAGTTCACTGCTTCCGATGGCAGCCTGATTTTTAAATATCCGGCGGATTGGTTCACTTACGACAGCGACGATGTGATTATTCTCAGCAATAACGATGCCGTGGTACAGTCGGGCGATTTAAACACCATGCAAACTGGCGATATTGTCATTTTTTTCATCCGGGATGTCAGCAGTCTGCCGGACTACGCCCTCTCCGCCCTGAACGACGACCCGACTCCCATGGAAATTGTCACCGCGCTGTCGGCGGAATCCGAAGCGGCAGGCATCCCCATCACCCGCGAGAAAATTTTGCTTGGCGGTCATTCCTCCGCCGTTTCTTACGGGTCGGATGAGGCATTTGATCTGCTGGACATTGCCATCAAAATGGAAAATGGCAGCATCACGACTCTGCTGGTCTTTTTTACGGCGGGCGGACTGGATTTGTACAAGGATACCGTGCTGGCGGTAGCGGATACGGTCAGGCTGGGTGATTAAAAGGCATGGCGATAGTGCCGAGTCTCACTGACGCGAACGCAATCCTCTGTTATAATGAGGGGAGCCAATAAGTCAGAAATTGCTCTGAAAAATTACTGGAGAATCGATGTCGGATTTACGTGAAACAGCCCTTAAAGCCCTGAGCCAGGTGATTGACCCGGATTTACGACGGGATATTGTCTCGCTGAACATGGTACAGGATTTAAATATTCAGGATGGCGTGGCGAGCTTCCGTTTTGTGCTGACCACCCCCGCCTGCCCTCTCAAAGGTCATTTTGTCCAGCGCTGCGAAGAAGTGCTGCTGCCAATTGAAGGTATCAACAAAGTCAACATCACCTGGGACGCGCAAGTGCCGAAGGGGATTCATGGCAACTTAAATATGCCGCTTCAGAATATTATCGCGGTGTCCAGTGGTAAAGGCGGCGTCGGGAAAAGTACCGTTGCCACGAATCTCGCGGTATCGCTGGCACAGCATGGCGCAAAAGTTGGCTTGATGGATGCGGATATTCTGGGGCCGAATATTCCGACGATGGTGGGGCTTGGTTTTGCCCGCCCGCGTATCACTGGAGATGACGACAACCGCAAAATGATTCCGTTTGAGGCTTACGGGGTTAAGGTTATGAGCATGGGCTTTCTGGCCGACCCGAATCAGGCCATGATCTGGCGTGGGCCGATGCTGCACAGCGCGATTCGTCAATTTTTTACGGATGTAGACTGGGGGCGGCTGGATTATATGGTGGTAGATTTACCCCCCGGCACCGGAGATGCCCAGCTTTCGCTGGCGCAGTCTGTCCCCCTGACCGGCGCGGTCATCGTGACTCAGCCGCAGAACGTCGCCGTTGAAGATGCCCGCCGTGCAATTGCCATGTTCGATAAGCTGAATGTGCCGATTCTAGGAGTCATCGAAAACATGGCCGGAGAAGTGTACGGTCAGGGCGGCGGGGAAAAACTGGCACAGGAGCGTAACGTTCCTTTCCTGGGGCGTATTCCCATGCAGGCGAACGTCCGCGAAGGCGGCGACTACGGGCGGCCTGTGGTGGCCGTTGCCCCGGACAGCCCTGCCGGAAAAGCCTTTGAAGAAGTGGCAAAAACCGTCGCGCAGCATGTTTCGATGGCAGCCATGCTCAAAGCCGACTTCATCCCGATTAACGTCATCGGCTAAGTTTTTTTCTACCCCTCTCTTGTGGAGGCTTCAGGGGCGGGTATCGGGCGTACCGCCCTTGTCCCCGCCCCCTACGGAAAGGGCAGGCATCGCTCACGGTGTTCGCTTGTTCCTGCCCCTACGATCCGTCCCTCTCCCAGACAGAATGGGAGAGGGGAAGGGGCTGAGGGAAATTTATCCGGCCAATTGGGCTGGCGGTACGGGAGGAATTTCAAGAATGCGAGTCAGTTCCTCAAGCGCACGGGTTTCATCGACAATGCCCGTATTGAGCAGTTCCTGGGTGCGTCGCAGGAACAAATCTGCGTCCCAGCGTTCCATTTCTTCATTGTGCAGCCGGATAATACCAGGATGGACAGTTGGCAGGGCTTTTTCCAGATGAGCGTCATAAAGTTCTTCTTGCAACTTTTCGCCCGGACGGACACCCGTGTACACAATCGGGATGTCTTTGCCGGGGCGCAGCCCATACATACGGATAATCCGGTGTGCCAGTTCGGTAATCGACACTTCATCGCCCATTCGCAGCAGGAAGGTATCGCCGCCGTTGGTCAGGCAGGCCGCATGGATAACCAGATTCACCGCTTCGGGAATACTCAGGAAGTAACGAGTCATGCCGGGGTCGGTAATGGTGATCGGGCCGCCCATCTTAATTTGTTTTTCAAAAATCGGCACAACACTGCCCCGGCTACCCAGCACATTTCCAAACCGCACCGAAGTAAATTGGGTGGTCACAGAGGGCTTCTGCGCGTAAGCCAGCAGCAGCAGTTCGCAAATCCGTTTGCTGGCGCCCATCACATTGGAAGGTTTCACCGCTTTATCGGTAGAAATCAGCACAAAACGTTCTACCCCATACTCAACCGCCAGTTCCACCAGATTTTTGGTTCCCCGGATGTTATTCCGCACGGCTTCGTTCGGGAAACGTTCCAGAATCGGCACATGTTTAAAGGCGGCAGCGTGGAAAATCACCTGCGGGCGGTACGTTTTAAAGACCTGACGCAGCCCTACTTCGTCCGCAATATCACCCAGGACAACCGGCATGTCTAAGTTCGGATGTTTAGCGGCAAGGTCAAGGTGAAGGTCATGCAGACCACTTTCGTTAATATCCAGCAGAATCACCTGTTTGGGGTTAAAAGCGATAATCTGCCGACTCAGCACCGACCCAATCGAGCCGCACGCCCCTGTAATCAGCACCACTTTGTCCAGCACGGGGGTGAAGTCTACCGCTTCATGACGTTCAATCGCGCTGCGACCAATCAGGTCTTCCGGCGCAAGTTCCCGCAGCAACGGCGTGTAGGGCTGATTCATGTATTCGCTCAGGCCGGAAATGATGTTAATGCGGGCATTGGTGCGCTGGCAGGCGGCCAGAATCCGGCGGAAGTCCTGCCCGCCAATGTTGGCAATGGCAATGATAATCAGGTCAATGTCATGTTTTTCGGCCAGTTCGGGAATATCACGGGTGGTCCCCAACACTGGACGATTCTGAATGTAGATGTGCTGCTTGTTGGCTGCATCATCCACATAGCCAACAATGAAATATTTATTCCGGTATTTGGAATGAGAGCGCAGGTTGGTGTAAAGCAGTTGACCCGCTTCACCCGCCCCTACAATCATCACCCGGACAATCTCATCCTTGACCGCGCTTTTCTGGAACAACATTGCCTGATAGGTCATCAGGTTACTGATGATAGTGGGCGCAAACCGAAGCACGACGAATCCGCCCAGCGACAGCAGATTGCCAACGTAGACGACGGTCAAAGGA
>CAZKZS010000313.1:0-6150 GCA_964557285.1 uncultured Anaerolineae bacterium
CAGGTAAAATTCTAGCTAACTTCGGGAAGATGTCAATAGGTGAATTAGAGCAATCGGGGCAAAAACCAGAGCAGCCCGTAACTTACCGCCTGGCACAACCACGCCGCCGCCAGCCCATTTCGCACCCGCATATAACTGTACATGAAGTTCAGCAGGCCAAATACAATCAGCAGAATCAGGGCAATGACTTCGCGCCCGCCCAATTCCATATGGGGGAAAAACAGCACGGCCGACCACAGGGTAGACAGCCCGACCGTAAAGCCAAAACTGCGAACTTCCTGTAATGTTCCCCGGAAAAATAAACTCTCACAGGCCGGAATCACAAATACAACAGCCATCAATACCCAGGTATCCATGAGGACTTTTGGGGTATTTTCCACATCAAACATGCGGACGGAAACCGTATCCAGCGACGCGCCAAACGCAATCAGAAAAGGGGCGCTGGATAAAAATCCAAAGGCCAGCCCCCAGGCCAGGTCAACAATGTGGGTTTCACGCGGGTGTTTGACGGTCCCCAGCAAATAGCCCATC
The DNA here is from genome assembly GCA_964557285.1 of uncultured Anaerolineae bacterium. Taxonomy (GTDB): domain Bacteria; phylum Chloroflexota; class Anaerolineae; order Aggregatilineales; family J027; genus SB15. The sequence goes on from CAZKZS010000313.1 coordinate 532, forward strand.
AGACCCAGGATTCCCATTAATGCCCATAAAAATACGTAGCGAATGGCGGGGGTAATGGGCGAGAGGCCAATTGCCAGCGAAATCACCAGCAGATAGGCAAAAAGTGGGTCCACTTCGCGGCGGCCTGTGCGGGGTTCGATGTGTTCCGGCCGGATTTCCTGTTCTTCGGCCAGTTTTCGCGCCTGTTCCAGAATCGCCTGAATCGGCTCACGCTGGCGCAGGGCTTCCGGTTTTTGCTCCCGATACAGATGACGGGGAACGGGCTGCATGGGCTTGGTCGGCTGGATGTCCTCGTCGTTGTCCTCAGGGATAAAATTAAAATCGGTCATGCCAAATAACGGTTGATGCGTTCCAGCACAAATTGAATATGGGCAGGTTTAATCCAGTAATGGGTGACGGCGCGGAAGTGATAAATACGGCTGGGACGGAGGATGATATTATCTGCTTCCAACTTTTGCGCCAGTTGATTTCCATCCAGACGAGCATCTTCGCGCAGTTTCATCAACACCATGTTGGTTTTAACCTGTTCCGGCTGCACCTCTATTCCCGGAATTTGCGCCAGCCCTTCGGCCAGCATCTTCGCGTTGGCATGATCCTGATGCAGGCGTTCCGTCATTTCTTCCAGCGCGATGAGTCCGGCGGCGGCTAAAATGCCCGCCTGCCGCATTGCCCCCCCTAACAGTTTGCGAATCCGGCGCGCTTTAGCAATAAATTCCCCTGAGCCGACCATGATCGACCCCGCCGGAGCGCACAATCCCTTTGAGAGGCAAAAGGTTACGCTGTCCGCCGGAGCTGTCAGCACAGAAACATCCGTCCCGGTGGCTGCCGCCGCATTAAAAATGCGCGCCCCGTCGATGTGCAGTTTAAGGCCGTAGTCCCCGCAAAGCTGCCCTACCTGCTGAATGTAGTCGGCAGAAAGCGGCTGCCCGCCTGTTGCGCCCTGCGTATTTTCCAGACACACCAGCGTCGTTTTAGGATAATGCAGGTCATCACTGCTGATTCCGTTCCGAATATCCTCTAGGCGCAGTGTTCCATCGGGTTGAACGGGGACCACCCAGGGCTGGATTCCTCCTAAAACGGCTGGATTTCCGGCTTCATTGGCATGAGTATGGGCGTTATGCCCCATAATCGCCCGTTCGCCGCGCCCGCAGTGCGCCATGATAGAAGCGATATTGCCCATTGTGCCACTGGCAACAAACAGCCCCGCTTCTTTGCCAAATTTACGGGCAGCACGGCGTTCTAATTCGTTAACGGTGGGGTCTTCCCCATATACATCGTCACCAACTTCGGCTTCCATCATGGCCTGCCGCATTTTAGGAGTCGGCCAGGTGACGGTATCACTTCGCAGGTCGATTTTGTCCATGCTTCTTCCTAAAGGAAAAACAACTGGGCAATACAATAACAGGCGGCGGCCAGCATCGGCAGCCCGCCGCAAAGAAAAGCCAGAATCACCGGACCGGCCATAAAAAATTCAACCAATCCGGCAAACCAACCCGGTACTTCTTCGGCTTCCGCCAGTTCTGTTGGAGCGCCTACGGTGGGAGGGCTTTTTTCTTCCATGTTTTAATATCGTTTCACTACCGATTTATAATTGGTGGGCTGACGCGCCTGCAAATACTGAAATTCTTCGCGGAACTTGCGGACTTCATCGAGGTCAATACGCGCGACGCTGAAACCTTCATTTGGTTTGCCATCGGTTTTTTCGTCCAACGTGGAATAAACTTTACCACGCGGCCCCACAATCATACTTTCGCCGCCAAAGCTGAGCGTCACATCCTCCCCGACCCGGTTGGACACCGCCACAAACACCGAATTTTCAAAGGCGCGAGATTTTACATAGCTGCGGTATTCTTCCATCTGGGCGGTTTCCCAGTTGGTCATACCAATGACCAGTTCAGCCCCTTCAAGTGCCAGACAGCGCGCCGTTTCGGGGAAGGCCAAATCCCAGCCCAGCAACATTCCTACCGTGCCAATGGTTTCGGTTTCAAAAACCGGTAATTTATACCCTTCGCGGAAGGCCATCCGTTCCTCACCCCGCAGGTGCATTTTGTCATATGAGCCGATGACTTCTCCATCCGGTCCAATCAGTACGGCGGAGTTAAAAATGATACTTTCGACTTTTTCTTTAGAAACCATCCCAAAAGCAATATGCACGCCATATTCGGAGGCACGCTGGGACATGAGATTTACGGTGGGGCCGGGGATACGCTGTGCCACTTCGGTAGATTTAACCCCCAGTTCGTAACCACTGGTAGCAAGCTCAGGGAAAACAATTAAGTCCACTTTTTGCTGCGAAGCAATCTTGGACACAAACTCGGACATCTTGACCAGATTTTCTTCCGGTTCGCCAAGTTTGGGGGAAAACTGAACGATGGCAATTGTTACTTCGCGCATGAAATCTCCTTAAATCGAACGGCTGTTCACAAACTTTCCTATTTTACCCGCACAAGGTCTTTTTTAAAACGTCTGAACGCTACCAATTTATTAGGGCAGGCATCGCTCACTTCGCTCGCTTGTTCCTGCCCCTACCCACACCGCATAGGGACACGGCACTGCCGTGTCCCTACGGAAGCAGTTCCCGGATGGCAGTATCTACTTTTTCTACAATATCGCGGAAGCCCTGGCTTTCCGCAAGGGAACGCGCTTCTAACCAGTAACGTTTGGCCTGGGCAAAGTCCTGCATTTCGTACATGAGCGACCCCAAACTCAGCAGCAGGCCAGCATGATTCAAAGGGTCGTCCAGAAACGAAAATAGGGCGAGTCCTAACAAATAGCGCTCCCGCGCCCGTTCGTATTCCCCTTTGGCGCGATGAATATCGCCCAAACTGCGTAAGATATTGGCCTGCCCATCCAGTCGATTCTCCCGCTTGTAATAATTCAGCAGGTCCTCGTTAATGATGATAGCTGCATCGTAATTTTGACGGGCTGCTTTGATACGGGCAATCAGGGTGCGAATCATCAAATCCGTTTCCGAATCCGGTTTTGAGTGCTGCGCGGCAAGGCTGGCGTAGCGGTGTGCTTCTTCTGACGTTCCACCACTGCCCCAGATAACCGCCGCTTTGCCATAGTAAGCGGCCGCCAGCGACGGCGTATTTTCCTGGTCGCGGGCAGCAGCAATCGCCCGTTCCACGCTGGCAAGCGCCCCATCAAAATCCTGTGTATGCAGTTTGCGCTCTGCTTCCTGCAAATAATTACGGACAGCTACTAAAATAGGTTCATCATTCATACCAGTTACCCTAAAACAGGACGAACGGACGGGGTATAACTCAGGGCATTGGTTAAATCGTCATGCAGTTTAATCGGATAAACCACGATACCAGCACTTTCGGCTTTAATCTGAAATTCCATAAAATTCACATTGGCCGCCCCAAAACTGGAGGGGTCAATCATCACGGTAATGACATGCAGCCCACGCCGCCGCAGCACATCGGCTTCAATAATCCACCCCGGGTCGGTGCTGGCCGTGATAATCACCAGCGTATTGCCTCTGCCGATGAGGGGCGCGTCAATGGCTAACATTTGCCGCAAGGGAACGCTGGTTTCACTTTTTGCCAGCGCCAGCAGTTCCAGAATACGGGTTAACTGCCTGTCGCCTCTATCGGGCTGGATAATTTCGCGGAAGGGGGTATAAGCCACCAGACCAATCGCCCGCCCTTTGTCAATGAAATATTCACTGATGGAGGCGGCACAGGTCACGGCATATTCTTCCGTATTGGGGAGCAGATGCCAGCCGCCGTTGGCCTGATAATCGCTGGCTGACCCTGGAGGTGCATCGACCCGCGCCGCACGATCCATATCAATAAAAATCCATACATCGGAAAGGGGGTCAAGTTCAAAATCTTTGACCATGAGCTTGCCCCGCCGCGCGGTGGTTTTCCAGTGAATCCGGTTCATGCTGTCCCCCGGTGCATATTCCCGCACCCCGGAAGCGTTGGTGGTGACTTCGTAAGTGCGGCGGCGCACGGCCTGGCCTCCGGTCAGGCGGCCAATCGGCGCGGCAAACTCGTAAATGGGGACGGTTGCCGGATACACAATCACGCGGGAGGTGGCTTTAATGTGGCGGGGAAACTGGAACAGGCCAAACGGATCGCCGCTATTAATGGTCATTGGCCCCAGGGTAAACTGCCCGCGTAAAATACACAGGGTATGGGTTTCCCATCGGTAGCGCTGCGCTGGAAACATGGTCGGCACGACATGGCTGGCATTGTGATTGGGCAGAGTCGAATGGTCGCGGACTTCCAGCCACAACTTCGGGAAAATGGCCGTATTTTGCACGCGGAAATGTTCGTCAAAAATGCGACCCACCTGAGCGCGGCGGGCGGGGGTCTGGCGGCCTATCCGTACCCAGTTGACGGCTGCCCATGACCAGAGAAACGCGCCCGCCAGCAGCAGGATAAAAACATAGGCCAGGCTGAAAAAAAAGGACTTGCCCGTTACCAGACCAGCAAGCAGCGATACCAGAATCAGCCCATAAATCGCATTACGACGGTTTGACATTTAATATCGAGCGCCCACCGTTGCCCCTGGAATCGGGACGGATGAAAGAATCTGCTGGACGACACTGCGCGACGAAATTTCCTTGATGCGTGCTGACGGCCCCATGATAATCCGGTGTGCCAGCGTTGCTTCTGCCATTGCCTTAATATCATCGGGAACCACGTAATCGCGGCCGTCAAGGGCGGCGTTGGCCTGGGCGGTGCGGAATAGGGCAATTGCGCCGCGTGGACTCGCGCCCAGATATACATCGGGATGGCTGCGGGTGGCTGTGACCAGATTCACGATATACTGTTTAATGTCGTAATTGGAGTAAATTTCACGCACGGCACGCTGGGCTTGCAGCAGTTCCTCCAGAGGTACGGCCTGCTTTAAATCACCCAAGGGATGGGAAAGCTGCTGGGTTTCAAGCATGGTGATTTCTTCGGCGGGTTTGGGGTAGCCCAGATGCACGCGCATAAAAAAGCGGTCTAACTGGGCTTCTGGCAGGGGAAACGTCCCTTCGTACTCAATCGGGTTCTGAGTCGCCATGACCAGAAAGGGGTTGCTGAGTTTATAGGTGTTTCCGTCCACCGTGACCTGTCGTTCTTCCATGGCTTCCAGCAGGGCGGCCTGAGTCTTGGGGGTAGCACGGTTGATTTCATCGGCCAGCACAATCTGGGCAAAGATAGGGCCGGGGCGAAATTCAAATTCGCCGGAACGCTGGTTAAAAATGGATACGCCCGTCACATCGGAGGGCAGCATATCCGGCGTGAACTGCAACCGTTTGAACTGCGCGCCGATGGAGGCGGCCAGCGCTTTTGCCATGACCGTTTTACCAACGCCGGGAACATCTTCCAATAAAATATGTCCCTGGCATAAAAATCCAATCACAATGAGTCTGATTTCACGGTGTTTCCCGATAATGACACGGGAGACATTTTCAACGAGTCGTTGGGCGACTGATTGGCCTATATTCATGCGGATAAAATTTCCTAACACGTATGGGGTCATTATAGCATACGTGAAAATCCTGCTGAAAAAAAGCTATTGCTATCCCGCGCAAAGCCGCCTATAATCATACACAGAAGCGGGGTGTTAGCTCAGTTGGCTAGAGCGCTTCGTTGACATCGAAGAGGTCAGAGG